>LUSG01000045.1:6805-23972 GCA_001629395.1 Gammaproteobacteria bacterium REDSEA-S15_B12
GAACTGCTGTCGGACCAGATACAAAGCTTCCTAGATGATCTGGTTGAAACCATGCGTGAGGCTAACGGTGCGGGGCTCGCTGCCAACCAGGTTTATCAGTCGCTGAGAATCTGCACTGTAGAAGTACGTAATAACCCCCGCTATCCCTATAGACCCAATATTCCCCTGACCATTCTGGTCAACCCGATACTGACACCGGCCAGCGACGAAACATTCGTCAATTATGAAGGTTGCCTGAGTGTTCCTGATCTCCGAGGACAGGTGCGGCGCCACTGTGAGATTAAGGTTGATGCCTGGGATCGCGAGGGCAATCCGATCTCCACCGTGGTCAAAGGCATGACAGCCGCAACCTACCAGCACGAAGTCGACCACCTGGACGGCAAACTTTTTCTTGACCGTGTCGAGGACGCAACCAGCCTGGTGACCCAGGAAAACTTTCAGCGCTACTGTATGGATAAGGTGGCGGCCGATGTCGAAGCGCTGGTCAAGCGCTACGGCAGTTGATCCGATCGATTCTCCGGGAGAGCAAAACAGTATTCCGCGCTATGAACAAAAACATAAAAGACAGTACAAAGTTTCCGGTTCATGGACTGGATCGTGAAGGCCCAAGGATCCCCTATACCGGCAGCCTGCTGGACCGGGCTGATCGTAACCGCGAAGATGCCCACTGGCTTGAATCACATCGGCATCATCCCGACACACGCTACCTGCCATTCTGGGACCTGGGGGTTGCTATGTGCCGAAACCCGGACCCCGAACTTTACTGGTGCAGGGGCCGGGACCTCAGTGACGGACTGGCCATAGAGGACACTGCTGTTTTCCTGGGCATAAGTGACGATGGTGTCGCCTGCTTTGCGACCCTCATCGATGAAGCCACACAGCGGAAACTGGAAGTACAAAACGTCGGCTTCGTCGACGCGCGCTCAGCTGCCGCACAACTTGAAGACGGGAGAGCAGCCATCGTAGCTCAAGCCCGATCACTTCTGAACTGGCATAGTCAAAATCCCTTCTGTACCCGATGCGGCTCACGCACAAGCCCGCAAATGGCCGGTTCACAACGCGCGTGCACGGATACTGACTGTGGTGTCGTAATTTTCCCCCGTATTGACCCGGTGGTTATTATGCTGGTGGTCTCCGCTGATGGTGAACACTGCTTGCTGGGCCGAAATCCCGGTTATCCCGGCCGGCTCGTATCAGCGCTTGCAGGATATATGGAACCCGGGGAAAGCATCGAAGAGGCGGTCAGACGTGAACTCCTCGAGGAAGCCGGCGTGAGCGTGAAAGCTGTACGTTACTTCACCAGTCAGCCCTGGCCTTTTCCCGCAACCTTGATGATCGGCTGTTTTGCAATGGCAGAAGATCTCGAGCTGGATGTCAACCTGCAAGAACTGGAATGGGCACAGTGGTTCAGCAAAAAAGAGGTGGAGGCACTGTTCGCGGACCAGAATGAGGAATTCTCAGCACCGCGTTCGATTGCGATTGCACATCACCTGATTAAACACTGGCTAAAACACAGTTAGTGCTATCTGCTCAGGACAGAACTGCTGATTGCTCCGCTGCAATCATCTCATTATTGTTTAGCCTACACTAGACTTCCAATTTAATAGGATCACATTGCGCAGCCGGGAGTAACCAATGAAAGTAGAAACAGGCATACCCATGGACAACTGGCGGGAGGCCGGGCCAGCTGCTGCGGCGGCTGAAGCCGGAGGCTTCGATNNTGTATTAAGCTTTGAGATTGCGAACGACCCGTTTATCCCTCTCGCATTTGCCGCGGTCGCGACGAAAAGAATTCAGCTTGGCACGTCTATAGCTGTATGCTTTCCAAGAAGCCCGATGATCATGGCTACCAGTGCGTGGGATCTTCACTTGCAGTCCCGGGGAAGGTTTACCCTGGGTCTTGGCACGCAGGTTAAGGGTCATAACGTGAGGCGATTCAGCGTACCGTGGTCGCCCCCACAGCCTCGATTACGCGAATATGTACAATCCCTCCGCAGCATATGGCGATGCTGGGAAACCGGTGAAAAATTGGACTACGAGGGAGAGCATTATGCGTTCTCCCTGATGACTCCCGAGTTTTCCCCACCGCAATCGGGGCTGGGACCCATCCCAATCAGCATCGCAGCGGTGGGCCCGGCACTGCTGCGACTTGCCGGAGAAGTCTGTGACGGTGTACGGCTGCATGTTTTTGCGACACGGAAATACGTCGAAGAAATGGCGCTTCCAGAGATCCAGTCCGGACTTAAAAAGGCCGGACGTGATCGTTCCAATTTCGAAGTCTGGGGCGGCGGCTTCATTGTCACAGGCAAAGATGAAGCCGCCCTGGTCCAAGAGCGGGAAGCCGTCCGCTACCGGATCGCGTTCTACGGTTCTACCCGCAGCTACCATCCGATACTGGCACTACACGGGTGGGAAGACCTCGGACTCAAACTCCACGAGATGTCAAAGAAAGGGCAATGGAAACAGATGGCAGACCAGGTACCCGATGAAGTACTAGAGGAATTTGCAGTCATTGCCACCTACGACAACCTGGTTTCAAAACTCACGGAACGCTTTGGCGGACAGACCGACTGTATGACCTTGCCGGTGCCAGAAGGAATCCCCGATGCTAAGGCCCGGGAACTGATTCAGGACATCAAAAAAATCAACAGTCCATTCATTTCTTTCCCGAAGTCGTGGTAAGGCGTAATCGGGTAGCTTTAGAATAGAATTTGCTGACCAGACTTTTCAGCAAAACTCCCTCTCCATGTGCGAAGACAATCTTACGAACTGGGATCACAGTGACGCAGAAACCGCACTGACGCTTCCATCGAAGTACTACTATGACGAAGCGTTGTTCAGCCTAGAAGCGAAAACCATCCATTACCGTACATGGCACTGTGTCTGTCATCGATCGGAACTAGAATCGCCCGGTGACTTCGTCAAGTTTGATCTGCTGGGCCAAAGTATTCTCGTTGTAAAAGGAGAATCCGGTAACGTTTATGCTTACCACAATGTGTGTCAGCATCGCGGAACCCAGTTAATTAAAGAGCGACGAGGCAAGATCAAGCACTCGATCATCTGCCCTTATCATGCCTGGACCTACCGACTTGACGGTCGGCTCCGGAAAGCAGCTCGAACAGACCACCTAAAAGATTTTGACCCGGCAAGGATCTCATTAAAGGCCGTTCCGATAGAAGAGGTTGCCAGCTTTTACTATGTCAACATGGATACCGACGCGAGCCCGCTCGCCGATGATGTAATTGGAGCAGAATCGGAAATGCGACGATTCCTGCCCGATCTAGACGATGTCGTGCTCGTCAACGAAACTGACTATGTGGTTGATGCAAACTGGAAGGTGATTGTCGACAACGCGATAGAGGGTTACCACTTCCAGTTGTCTGGTCCTATTCACAAGCAACTGGCATCGCTAATCGATTTTTCGGGATATACGCTTGAAGCTCATGGCAAGTGGTGGGACTTCAAGGGTCCACCAACGCCGGTAGACACTGCATTTGGTCACTCGGTTGCCGGTGAAACCTATCAGACCAACTGGTTCTACAACATCCAACTCTGGCCAATGACAACGATTTACGCATTTCCCTACGCTGACGTTATCGGCACGTTTAACCAGATTCCGATGGGGCCCGAAAAAACACTGCTCCGGTTCGGACACTATCAGCCAAAGTCACGGCCACAAAGCGCACTCAGTGAAGCCGTCATGGACTGGTTTAACAATAAGCTGGGGCCCGAGGATATCGATCTCAATGTGGCTGTTCAGCAAGGCCTTCGTTCGTTTGGGTTTGACCAGGGTCGTTACGTGATCGACGCTGAACGGGGCCCAAACAGTGAACATCTACTGCATCATTTCCATCAACTTGTTCGTCAGGCGATGCGTGGTTGATGCAAGACATTAAACTGATCCTGAGGCGAGAATGCTGCGCTAGACACGTACCTGAGATACCTGGTTATAATTTGTGTATCGTGGCAAGTCCGTAATGATCGCTGCGACCAGTAAAGTACAAGTAAATCAGATAATTAACTGAAGAACTGGAGGAATACGATGAGAAAATCTTGGGCAAGAAAATTCGTAGTCAGTAGTGCCCTTGCCAGTGCTCTGGTGTTTTTGTTCACCACTATTCCAGCATCGGCGGAAATGAAAAGTCGTGAATTCAAGGTCGTCGGTACATGGGGTTTCCTTGACCACTGGAAAGAGCGGGAAGGGCCCTTCTGGAAGGAACACCTGCCGAGCATCACAGGCGGGAAACTGACCGCCAATGCGAAGTCGCAGACGGAACTCGGTTTGTCCGGCTTTGAGATCATGCGCCTGCTAAAACTCGGTGTCTTCGATGCCGTACATGGTGTAACCACCTATGTGGCCCAGGATAGTCCGGCCATTGAAGGTGCTGATTTGGCGGGTGTAATCCAGGATCTGCCAACCTACCGTAAGGCAAACGAAGCCTATCGAGGCATACTTGAGCGGGAGTTTGAGCAAAAGTACGATGCCAAACTCCTGATGATCTATGCCTGGCCCAGCCAACAACTCTGGTGCAATCTCGGTGACAAAAGCATCAAAGAGTTTGGTCTGGATAAACTAAAGGGCAAGAAGATACGCACTTACAGTACGACGTTGGGCGATTTCATCGAGGGTGTTGGTGGCAGTGCGGTGACCATCGCTTTTGCCGAGGTCGTACCTGCCCTGCAGAAGGGCGTCGCCGATTGCGGCCTGACTGGAACGCTGCCAGCTTATAACGCCAAGTGGTGGCAGGTAGTGACGCACAATATCCGCATTCGAATGGGCTACGCGTCTTCCTTCCTGGCTATGAATCTGAAGGTCTGGAATGGCCTCGATGACGAAACCAAGGCCATGTTCCGAAAAGAACTGGCGGCGCTCGAGGAAGAAATGTGGATCGCCACGGCGGCGAACGATCAGCGTGGCATGGATTGCAACGCCAGCGGCCCCTGCGACTTGGGCGAACCTGGTGGGATGGTGCCAATCGAACCGACAGCCGCCGATAAGGAGAAACTGAAGAAGGTGGTTGAAGAATTTGTCCTCAAACGCTGGGCCAAACGTTGCGGTACACAGCAATGTATCGACGAATGGAACGCAACTATCGGTAAGCTGGCCGGGGTTACTGCCTCGATGTAGTTTCCAGCAGCGGGTATTATGAATTGGCGTCGCGTTAGATACGCGACGCCAATTTTTTCCGCTGCAGCATTGGTGTATACGAGATGTTTGCGACCATCCATAATCGCCTCGAACAGATATCACAGGTAGCCGTATGGGTCGGTGGCGGCGCCTTACTCGCTGCTGCTATCATGGTCTCTGTCGACGTTATTTCCCGTAAGTTCATCGGCATAACGATGAGCGGCTCGGATGAATATTCGGGTTATGTGTTCTCGGCGGCGACGACCTGGGCTTATTCCTACTGCCTGCTGCATCGCTCTAATGTTCGCATTGATGCAGCCTACAATCTAATGCCCCGGCCGCTGAAAGGCATTCTTGATGTCCTGGGACTGTTGCTGCTGCTCTACTACATGTCCGTAATGACCTACTACGCCTGGATTTCGTTTGTAGGCTCGTGGACTAACAATTCAGTATCGATCACTACTCTGGGAACCCCCCAGTGGATACCACAATTATTTTGGTTGTCTGGGTTGATGCTGTTCTTCGTTACACTGGTCTTTGTCACTATCTATGCCATTGTTTCGCTTTTGCAACGCAACTGGGATCTGATGGAAAAGATTGTCGGCGTTCCCACAATTGCCGATACCATCGAAGAAGAAACCCAGGGTCAGGATGTTGTCTTAGCGACAGATGAAGGTCTAGACAGGAAGCAGACGTAAGATGCCTGCCTTGATTGTTATTGGGCTTCTCGTCCTGGTCCTGTCCGCAGTTCCGGTCGCTGCAGTCCTTGGAATTCTCAGCTTTATTCTTGATGAGATCACCATGGATGGACGGTTGACCGCAGGATTAGCGGAAATATATTGGGACAAGAGCAAAGAATTTATTCTGGTCGCTGTACCGATGTTCATTCTGCTCGGCGAAATTATGCTCCGGGCTGGTATTGCCCGTCGGATGTACGGTGCTGTTATCCAGTGGCTATCGTGGCTGCCTGGTGGGTTAATGCACGCCAACATCGGATCATGCACCATTTTCGCCGCCTCATCCGGCTCTAGCGTTGCGACAGCAGCGACGGTCGGCACGGTCGCCTATCCGGAGATCAAAACAAGAAAATATAATGAAAGGCTGTTTCTCGGTTCTCTTGCAGCCGGCGGCACACTAGGCATCCTTGTACCACCATCGATAAATCTGATCCTCTATGGTCTGCTAACTGACACATCTGTTCCCGAACTCTATCTGGCCGGAATCATCCCAGGCCTTATATTGTCCGGGCTTTTCATGGCGACGATTATCGGGGCCTGCCTATATCGTCGGTCCTGGGGCGGCACAAGAATTCGGACCAGCTGGGGTCAGAGAATTCGCACACTACCGCACCTTTTGCCACCAATAATTTTGTTCGCCGCCGTGGTCGGATCGATCTACGGCGGCGTCGCTACACCCACCGAGGCCGCCTCCATCGGCGTGGTCATGGCACTGATCATTGCAGCCTGCTTCCGAACTCTCAGCTTCAAAATGCTTCGTGAAGCTTTCGAAGGCACAATGCGAACGACAGCGATGATCATGTTGATCGTATTTGCCGCAATATTCCTGAACTTCGTCCTGGGTTTCATGGGTATAACTCAGGCAATGCTGAATTTTATCGCCGCCTTAGGTCTGACTCCGATACAGACTATCTATCTGATCGTACTGTTCTACCTAATTCTTGGCATGTTCATGGAAACCCTGTCCATGATGCTGACGACAATTCCGATTGTCTTTCCTATCGTGATGAGGTTGGGTGTGCCCGAATTCTCCGATGTGTGGTTTGGCATTCTGATTACCCTGTTGATGGAGGCTGCACTTATCACTCCACCAATCGGCGTCAATCTTTATGTCGTCCACGGAATCCGGACACGCGGTGGAAAGTTCAACGACGTTGCTATTGGCGCGATTCCGTTCGTATTCGCAATGCTGGCGATGATTGTGTTGCTAATTTCCGCGCCTTATCTAGCAACCTGGCTACCGACCCTGGTCTATCACTAAATAGTCAAGACAGTGCACTTTCTGAAGAGTGCTTGTCTCGAATTCTCGGTAGCCCTGCTACGGAGAAAATGCCGAATTCATCGGACTAAACGATTTACTGTTAACCAACATAATGACAGCGAGCTTTTATGCTAGGTTTGTTTTATTCAACACAGCCACATCACCTCGATCAGGCGAAACGGATCTCGCTGTTATTGCGACAAAGAGCAGTCAGACGGGACATAGTGGTAGTATCGTCTAGTACTGAATCGGGCCTGAGATGTGTTCCAGCCGAGACCAGGAAAGACCCTTTGTAGACCCAACCGCAAATCCAACGAAAACCACAGTAGGAGCCGAACTTATGGACCTTGGACTTGAAGGAAAGGTGGCAGTCATTACCGGTGGTAGTGACGGCATCGGCAAAGCTGCCGCGCTGTCACTGTCACGGGAGGGAGCCCATGTTGCAATAGCCGCTCGTGATCAGCGTCGCCTAGACGACACCGTCTCCGAGATCTTGGCGAAGACCGGAAATCCGGTGATTGGCGTCTCAACCGACGTTCGAGACGAATCTTCAGTGGCATCTCTGATTGCACAAGTCAAAGATAAGTGGGACGGACTCGACATACTGGTCAACAACGCCGGTACCTCATCTACGTCCAGGCTCGAAGACATGTCGAACGAGAAGATGACTGCGGACATTGAACTCAAGGTTTATGGCGCGGTATACGGCACGAGACATGCTCTGCCTTATCTGAAAAAGTCTGCTTCGGGCGTGATCATCAATACCACCACACCCGGCGGTAAAGCCCCCGCCGCGGGTACCCAGCCCACTGCTCTTTCAAGGGCTGCAGGGATCTCCCTGACTAAAACCTGGTCTAAAGAGCTTGCTGAATTCAATATCCGAGTCAATACCATCTGCATCGGCCTGATCAAGAGCGGCCAGCACCGTGCATCCTGGAGCCGAATGCACGAAGACAATCCTGACTATAGTCTGGACGACCACTGGCGGAAATTGAGCCAAGCTGTACCGCTTGGCCGGGTTGGGGAAGCAGATGAAGCAGGCGATGTGATCTGCTTCCTGGCTTCGCCTAAAGCAAGCTATGTCACAGGTACATCAGTCAATATTGATGGTGGGATGTCGCCGGTCGTCTGACTTCAAGTACGATCCAGCTGTTTATTCAGGCTTGCCGTATCCGCCCCCGGTCGGTGTCTGTAGTACAAACACATCTCCAGGATCGACATTTCGCTTGTCTCGACCGGTCATCTCATCTATTTCTCCGTCGGCACGTTCGATCCAGTTGCGGCCAACTTCACCGGCATGACCCCCGGCCATGCCGTACGGGGGAATGATTCTATGGTTTGAGAGCATAACAACCTCCATCGGCTCCTGGAATCGGATTCGACGCAATGTACCGTCCCCTCCCCTGAACTGACCGTAGCCACCGCTATTCCGGCGAATCCGGAAATCCTCCAATACCACCGGGTGACGCCATTCAAGAATCTCTGGATCGGTAAGGCGAGTGTTCGTCATGTGTGTGTGGATCGCGGAAGTCCCGTCAAATCCAGGTCCCGCACCAGCACCACCACAGACAGTCTCATAGTATTGATGTTGCGCGTTGCCAAAAGTCAGATTGTTCATCGTCCCCTGACTTGCAGCAAATAGTCTTAGAGCGCCAAATAGTGTATCGGTCACTGCCTGGGAGGTTTCCACATTACCGGCCACCACCGCAGCAGGGTACTGCGGTGCCAACATACAGCCCTTGGGAATGATGATATTAATTGGCTTCAAACAACCCTCGTTCAATGGGATCGCATCGTCTACCAAGCAGCGGAACACATAAAGCACGGCGGAACGGACAACTGCCGATGGTGCATTGAAATTTGACGGTCGCTGATTGCTGGTACCTGTGAAATCAACCGTGGCGCAACGATTTTCCTTATCAAAGGTGATCTTGACTTTGATAATACTGCCTTCATCAAGTGAATAACTGAATTCACCGTCGTCCATTAGGTCAATCACCCGCCTGACCTGCTCTTCCGCATTGTCCTGAACATGCTTCATATAGGCATGAACCACATCTACACCAAACTGGTCAATCATTCGATGAACTTCTTGCACCCCTTTCTCACCGGCCGCAATCTGTGCCTTAAGATCCGCAATATTCTGTTCTGGATTGCGGGCCGGATAAGGTCCAGACCCAAGATGATCACGCAATTCTTGTTCTAGAAACGTGCCCTGATCAACAAGTTTAAAGTTATCAAACAGTATTCCCTCTTCCTCAACAACACGACTATCAGGCGGCATCGATCCGGGTGTGATGCCACCGATATCAGCGTGATGACCCCGACTTGCCACATAAAACAGAATCCGGCTGCGCGCCTGATTAAACACAGGCGTAATAACTGTTATGTCGGGAAGATGGGTGCCCCCGTTGTAAGGCGCATTAACCACGTAAACATCTCCTGGACTGATTGAGGTCGCGTTGACATCGATAATCGTCCGCACGGCTTCACTCATGGAGCCCAAGTGAATCGGGATATGGGGTGCATTGGCGACCAAATCACCATCAGGATCAAAAATAGCGCAGGAGAAATCCAATCTTTCCTTGATATTTACTGAATAGGCTGTTTTCTCCAAAGTCAGGCCCATCTGTTCTGCGATCGACATAAACAGGTTGTTAAATACTTCCAGCATAACTGGGTCACATTCAGTGCCGATCGCGAATTGACGATCAAGTGCAACCGTCCGGGTCATGATGAGGTTGCTTTGGGTGTCAACTTCAGCTTGCCAACCGGGTTCAACAACGGTTGTTCCTGTCTGCTCTCGAATAATGGCCGGCCCTGACACAAGACCACCCGCTTGTAGGAGCTCTCGATCATAGACATTCGTTTGTCGCTCCTGACCATCCATGAAAGCCAATACACGAGCCAATACCTTTGGCTTATCACTGCTTCGTGGTGGGTGAGTCACCGATACGTCCGCATCGTCCATTTTTCCAATGGCTTCAACAGCCGCTGCTTCGATGACGAGCTGCTTATCTGCCATTACAAATCCGTAGCGCTGGCGGTAAGCCGCCTCGAAGCGTTCACGCATCTGCGTCAGAGAACCAAATTCAATCTCAAGAGACGTATCAGTACCGTCGTAACGAAGATGAGTCCGCCGAACCACACTGATCGAACTGACAGGAATACCCTGGTCTACCAAGATGTCACTTGTTGATGTCGCCAATTCATCCAAAGCCTGGGACAGTTCAAACATGCTTCTCTCCCTCAGCGGCAACTCTAACGCTCTCTCTCGAAGAGACCGTACATCGGCAAGACCCATACCATAGGCAGACAGCACACCGGCCAATGGATGCATAAATACGCGGTTCATCCCCAGTGCATCTGCGACAAGACACGCATGCTGACCCGCAGCACCGCCAAAGCAGTTGAGCGTGTACCCAGTGACATCGTAACCGCGCTGTACGGATACTTTCTTGATCGCGTTAGCCATATTTTCGATAGCGATACGAAGGAATCCATCAGCCACTTCAACAGGTGACCTCTCATTACCCGTATCAGCTTTGATCTGCTTCGACAGGTTGAAGAACGCCTTTTTTACAGCCTCGACATCCAGTGACTCATCCTGCCCAGGGCCGAACACGGACGGGAAAAACTCTGCCTGCAGTTTTCCAAGCATCACGTTACAGTCAGTGACTGTCAACGGACCTCCACGCCGGTAACAGACTGGGCCTGGGTTAGCACCTGCAGATTCGGGTCCCACCCGGTACCGAGAGCCATCAAAAAAACAGATTGAGCCGCCGCCTGCCGCCACTGTATGGATCATCATCATAGGTGCACGCATTCGCACACCGGCAACAAGCGTTTCAAAAGTACGTTCGTATTCGCCATTGTAGTGAGCAACATCGGTGGAGGTCCCGCCCATATCAAACGATATGATTTGATCGTACCCAGCCGCAGCGGCAGTTTTTACTGCGCCGACAATACCGCCAGCTGGTCCGGAAAGAATCGCATCCTTGCCTCGAAAAAGGCCGGCATCTGTCAACCCACCGTTGGACTGCATAAGCATTAATCGAACGTCACCGAGTTCACTTGCGACTTGGAACACATAGTTTCGTAACATCGGTGACAGATAGGCATCGACTACCGTTGTATCACCCCGACTGACCAGCTTCATCAGGGGGTTGATCTCGTAACTCGTGGATATCTGAGAAAATCCAATCTCACGCGCAATATCTGCCACGGCCAGTTCGTGCTCCGGGTAGCGATAACCATGGACAAAGACAATTGCGATTGATCTTATGCCATCGTTGTACGCCTGCTCGAGCGAAGAGCGGGTAGTGCTGACATCAAGTGACCGCTCTACCGTGCCATCGGCCAGAACCCGTTCACTGATCTCTACTACCTGCTCGTAGAGCATATCCGGTAGAACGATCTGCAGCGCAAAAAGGTCCGGTCGGGTCTGGTAGCCGATGCGCAAGGCATCGGCGAAACCCTTGGTTGTGGCCAGAAGAGTCCTGTCGCCATTACGTTCCAGTAAGGCATTGGTGGCTACCGTTGTACCCATCTTGACAACTTCGATGGAACTGGCTGGAATCGAATCGTCCCTGCCTAGCTCAAGAATATCTCGGATACCCTGAACCGCAGCGTCTTTATAGTGCTCAGGATTTTCTGACAGAAGTTTACGACTAATCACGTCACCCGATGGGGTTCGAGCCACAAGGTCGGTGAACGTTCCTCCTCTATCTATCCAAATCTGCCAGTCTTCCCTCCGTTTCATGACTCGTGCTTAATCGTAAATATCGTGTTGTTCGAGTACCAGTCGACGCTGGTCATTAACATTGTAGTGTAGACCCTACAAAACGACACTGAAGTATGGGGGAGGTCTCAATCAGATTCAGGCGCGAGTGGATCCCTTTGTTTCAACTCCTGCAACAAGGCGTGGGCTTCCTCATCACTGTAGTGCAGCCACTCGGAAATCTCTTCAAGAGTCCGATGACAGCCCCGGCAGTAACCGGTCACCGGGTCAATAATACAAATACCTATACACGGACTGATAATCATTACTCATACAATGGTTGGTTTACTGTGATGAAGCATTTTACGGATAACCTCAATTATATTTGGTATTCTTTTAATTTACGCAACGATACTGGAATCTGTAAGTACTGACATAACCTTTCTATCATGTGGCCTGACCTTCCACGCAACAGATGAATGTCATCATAATTGGTGCAGGTGTCATTGGTAGCGCCATCGCCTATTACCTCTCGCGCAAAAGCATTAAAGCAACAGTGATCGAACGCTGCGATACCGCCTGTGCGGCATCAGGTAAATCTGGTGGCTTTCTAGCGCGTGGCTGGTGCGTCGGACAACCCCAGGACCCGCTGGCCCAGTTAAGCTTCGATCTACACACCGACCTCGCCGATGCACTTGAAGCTGACTATGGTTATCGCCGTGTAGACACCTATGCGATGGCATTATCGGATCGCCGCACATTTCCACACAGCAGTGGACTCAGCACAACTGTTAAATGGTTTAACAATGAAGGCGTGGTCCATCAACTGCTCGGCGATACCACGACCACGGCCCAACTGCATCCAGAACGGTTCACTCGAGCCCTGCTGGCGGCCGCCTGCAGCGCAGGCGCACAGCTCAGGCTTGGAACTGTGGAGTCTGTAGAGCGGGACTCGGTGAAAAATCGGGTGACCGGCGTCACCGTTGACGGTACGTTTCTAAGCGCTGATGCTGTTGTCATCGCTATGGGCCCCTGGAGCCACCTTGCCACACAGTGGCTTTCTCTACCTGCCACTTATGGGCTAAAGGGTTACAGCATCACGCTGTCCCCCACCACACCCGTCACGGCTGAAGCACTCTTCCTGGACTACGAGGACCAGTTTGGGGAGCGTCATGGGCCGGAGTTGATCCCGCGCGCCGACGGCGAGGTTTATCTGTGTGGATTTTCAGGTGATGACCCCCTGCCCTTGTCACCGGAAGATGTTTCAATCGACGATACAGCCTGCGATCGCCTGCAGGCCCTTGCCGGCCGTGTCTCTACGATGCTGGCAGAAGCAACCGTCATTCAGCGTCAGGCCTGCTATCGACCGATCTGCGAAGATGCGATGCCGATCATGGGCGAAATTCAAGACACTCGGGGTGCTTACGTTGCCACAGGCCATAACTGTTGGGGCATGTTGAATGCGCCAGGCACCGGCCTCGCCATGGCTGAGCTAATCAGCGACGGTCAAGCCAGTAGCATTGACCTTGCACCGTTTGCACCTGACCGCCTGCCGCCGTTGCACCAATAGGGTTGACTGTCACAGCCTGATCCTGACCACGCACCGGCATTGTCTGTTTAGGTAGAGGTGTTATCCTCGACCTGAGCTGATCGAATCGGTATGCTGAATGATATTTTTACTATCGGCATACGAAACCTGGCCTGTAGCAATGGCTGTCGGGCATAGAGTACTAACCCCTAGCAATCGGTTCCAGAGATATGACCACACAACCACCCCCTCATCCCGACCACATATTTGACCGCGAACTGATTGCTGAGTCGCTGGACAGGCTGGCAAACTGTTACCGTCCACGTACCCAACCAGTACCGGAATCACAATCCATCATACTGCCTGACAGTTTTCCTGAAGCAGGTATTGGCGATAGCGCTGCACTGGATACCCTGGCACCTGTTGTCCTGGACGGCAGCGCACAGCTTCATCATCCGGGCTACTTTGCCCATATGGACCCGCCAACACCCGCGATCACGTGGGCCGCTTCACTGTGGCAGGTGGCTACCAACCAGAATCTGCTGCACCCTGACGCTGGACCTGCCGCACGATTACTCACTGAACAGGTCGTCAACTGGCTGGCGCCATCTTTTGGAATGTCCGGTGGCCATTTTGTACCCGGTTCTACAATTGCCAATCTGACCGCACTGTGGGCTGCTCGACAACTCAAACAGGTCACGCGTGTTGCGGCCTCAGAAAAGTCTCACCTCTCGATTCGAAAGTCAGCTGAGATTCTGGGCCTGAAATACACTGCCCTGCCCACCAATTCACGACATGAGATAGACATCTCTAGCCTGACTCAACTGGACCAGACCGCGCTGGTCCTCACTGCCGGTACCGTTGCAACCGGAATTGTCGACCCGTTGAGTCGGCCCGATGGCACGGCTTGGGTCCATGTTGATGCGGCCTGGACTGGTCCTTTGCGTTTGACCGACCGATTTGCCCGCTGCCTCGACGGCATTGAGACAGCTGACTCAGTAGGCTTTTCCGCGCACAAATGGCTGTATCAACCCAAAGGCTCGGCATTGGTGTTGTTTCGCAACGCCGACGCAGCGCATGATGCTCTTAGCTACGGCGGGGGTTACCTCGCTACACCCAATGTCGGTCTGTTGGGTTCGACACCAGCTGCAGCAATACCGCTAGCCGCAATGATTCTGTCATGGGGACGAACAGGTCTTGGCCAACGGATTGAATCCGACATGGCCAAAGCGGATGAACTGGCAAAGTTGATCGAATCAGACCCGAGATTTTTGCTGTGGGGCCCCAACCAGACCGGCGTCGTAGTCTGGCGGCCGGTAGACGCCGCGGCCAGCGACGTTCGCAACCGTCTGAAGAACGGCTGGGTGTCACTCACCGAAGTTGACGGGCAGACCTGGTTTCGATCCGTTGCGGCAAACCCCAGTGCTGACCCAGGTTACCTTTTTGATCAGGTGAGTGCTGCACTCTAATCATGCGATGACGTTCTCAAGGAGACAAATCCCATGACAACATCTGGCACAAATCCCTACGACCTCGAGAACTATCGCCTTCGGACCTTTTGTGATGCCAGTGCAGGATTTAGGGCCAGTGGTGACTCCCCTGCCGCCTACTTGCAGTGATCTCTGGAGACAATCGAAGAGAAAACCCCCAGGTCCGCGCATAGTTGTTGTTAAATACCGAAAACGCACGAATCGCTTGCTTGCAGGAACATTAGTGCTCGTGATACAAACGGGGAGGGAAAAGCCACACGGTTTGGGTGATTCACGTTGAAAGACTAAGTCGTTACCTCAACGCTTCACGCCTATTCCCACACCGGAAACACATGAAGGAGGAAATAGTATGTCGACGAAACATTTCAAAAAAATTCTAAAAGTTGGTATGTGCTCGGTCTTTGCGAGTATGGTTCTGAGTCTCAGTGTTGGACCAGCAATGGCGGAGAAAGTACTCCGTGTTGCACCGCACGCGGATCTTAAGAACCTAGATCCGATCTGGACCACAGCCTACATCACACGTAACCATGGCTATATGGTGTATGACACCCTGATCGCGATGGATTCGAACTTGAAACCACAGCCGCAGATGCTCGAGGGTTGGGAGATCAGCGACGATGGTTTGACCTATACGTTTACCTTGCGTGATGGTCTCGCCTGGCACGACGGTCTACCCGTGACATCAGCAGACTGTATCGCCAGTATTCAACGCTGGGGTAAGCGAGACGGCATGGGACAGAAACTGGCCAAATTCACCGAGTCTTGGACGGCCAACAACGACAAGACCTTTACCCTCAAGCTCAATGAGCCGTACGGCCTAGTGCTCGATTCACTCGGTAAGATCTCGTCCAATGTACCGTTTATGATGCCCGAACGACTGGCCAAAACCGATGCATTCGAGGCAGTGCCAGAGATAATTGGTTCAGGACCGTTTGTGTTCGACAAAGATGGCTATATGCCGGGCGCAAAAGTTACCTACCGGAAGAATACCAACTACGTGCCACGCTCTGAGCCTGCCAGTTATGCGGCCGGCGGTAAGGTTGTCCACTTCGACACGGTCGAGTGGCTGTATATTCCTGATCCGGCGACGACCATGAACGCCCTGATTACAGGTGAGATCGACTTCTGGGAGACTCCGTCTCCCGACCTGGTGCCTGGTATGGAAGGCAACCCCGATATCACCATCAAGGTGATCGACCCGCTGGGTACCCAGGGCTGGTTACGACCGAACCACCTGAACCCACCGTTCGACAATCCAAAAGCACGCCAGGCTTTGCTGCACATGGTTAAGCAGGAGCACTACCTGCAGGCTATCATCGGCGATGAGAAGTTCTGGCGAGCTTGTCCAGCCTATTTCATGTGTGACACACCGCTGGACTCCGATGTCGGCGCTGGACCACTGATGAACCAGGACCTGGAAACCGCAAGAAAGTTGCTTAAAGAGGGCGGTTACAACGGCGAGACGCTGATCCTAATGGATCCAACCGATATCCCAGTACTGCACGGTGCTTCACTGGTGACCGCGCAAATGCTGCGCAAGATCGGTGCCAAAGTCGAGGTGCAGGCGATGGACTGGAGTACTCTGACCTCTCGGCGCGCTGAGACTAAGAGCATCGCTGACGGTGGTTGGAACATCTTCCACACCTACAGCACCGGTGCTGACGTGGCCTCACCAATCGCCAACATCGGCGTTTCTGGTGGTTGCGTGGAAGAGGCCTGGTTTGGCTGGCCCTGCGACAAGACACTGGAAGATCTGCGAGATCAGTTCAGCCGTGAAGGCGATCCCGCTAAGCAGGTCGAGATTGGAACAGCATTGCAGAAACGGGCCTACGAAGTCGTACCGTACGTCAACTATGGTCAATGGTTCCAGCCAACGGCCTATCGCACATCCCTCAAGGGCGTGCTGATCTCACCGGTACCTTTTTTCTGGAACATCGAGAAATAGTGCAGTCCTGACCTGAAACCAGGTTGTTTTCTGGCGACAGACAGGCAAATTGGTTGTATCCGGGCCACCATCTCTTGTTAAGAGATGGTGGCCTTTTTATGGGTCAATGCAGGAGGTGGGCAGCTGAAAGGCAAGCGAAAAGGGGTTTTATTCTGCGTTTATGCTTTATCATGGATGGATGATGATTCACAAACCGGACCACGCTAGCTGAACAGACTCAGATGTAACTTGGATCTGTAAAGTCTCCGGTAGTTTGTGTAGCAAGACCGTGAGACCATTGAATCCGGCGATTGCATGAGCAAGCTAATGATTAAAAACCATGCGTGACGATCTTGTCGTGACCCTGGGAGGCCAAACC
>LUSG01000046.1 GCA_001629395.1 Gammaproteobacteria bacterium REDSEA-S15_B12
GCGGTTTTTCATTACGCCGGAACAACGCCTCGCTGCGATCCACCAATTAGGCGTTGCCCATTGCGATCTTCGAAGCCTGAATAATGTGTTGGTAAACGACCATGGCGACGTTTTTATAGTTGATTTTGTTGCGTGTTGTTTCGAGGGCCGGCGCTGGAATCTGTTATCGCGCGCGGTGTTCCAACGGTTTTGTCGTGCTGACCGGGATGCCGTACTAAAACTCAAACAACAAGTGGCGCCCGAATTGCTCTCGGACGAACAGCGGAACAGGCTCAAGCATGTCGGGTGGTTCGCCCGTGGCGCGCGGAATACTGGTAAGCTGATTCGGCGTCTAAGTCGGATCCTGCTCACCCGTTGATCAGGTCGCAGAATACCCCGCCACCGATTAACCGACTGTTGTCGTACAACACCAGTGCCTGACCGGGTGTTATGGCTCTTTGCGGCTGGTCGAAGGTAATCTCGATTTTATCCGGGCCGATACTTGAGAGCGTGCACGCCTGATCGGCCTGGCGATAACGGGTTTTGGCCATACAGCGAAACGGAAAGGCCGGTGGTTGGTCTTGCACCCAGCTGAGCTCTTCTGCCTGTACAGAGTTCCGCATCAATGCCGGGTGATCGTGCCCCTGCACGACACGAAGTACATTACTACACATGTCCTTGGCGACAACGTACCAGGCGTCTCCCGGGCCGCCAATATCCAGGCCGTGACGTTGCCCTAGAGTATAGAACCACAAACCCTGGTGCTGACCGACCACGGTGTTGTCCAGTGTGCGAATCTGCCCGGGACAGGGGGGAAGATAACGTGAGAGAAATTCGGTGAACCGCCGTTCTCCAATAAAGCAGATACCTGTGCTGTCTTTTCGGTCTGCATTTGGCAGTCCGAGTGACCGCGCTTTCTGACGTACTTCGGATTTCAGCATGGCGCCAATCGGAAATAAAGTGTGTTGCAGTTCGGTCTGGCCGAGGGTATAGAGGAAATAAGACTGGTCTTTACTGGGGTCATTTCCTTTGAGCAAAGAGAGAGTGCTCAGGCTTGAATCAATTTGAGCATAGTGGCCGGTTGCAATGTACTTGGCGCCGAGTCGATCGGCGTGGTCCAGAAACTCTCGAAATTTTATTTCTCGATTGCAGACAACGTCGGGGTTGGGTGTGCGTCCAGCTTGGTACTGTTGAAGAAAGATCTTGAAAACCCGTTCCCAGTATTCGTGTGAAAAGTTAACGGTATGCAGGGGAATGTCCAACTGCCGGCAAACATGTCGTGCGATTTCAAGATCCTCAGCCGCGGCACAGTAAGATTCATCGTCGTCTTCCTCCCAGTTCTTCATGAACAGGCCGATGACTTTATGCCCCCACTCCACCCAAGGTCTACCCATTCAGTACTTTTGGCAATATAGGGCAGCATTCCGTTATCCTGGAACCAGCTGTCTATGACGTAATTCACAGCGTTGTCTACCTGTTCTACCTGGGCCGCCCAGTGGGCATCGAGCAAAGAACCACGGTATGCCCGGTCAGTGACGCGGTGCCAGCGCAGGTACCCTTGTTGTTCAAACAGAGTGAGGTACGTTGTTGTATTGATCGACTCGTCAATACAGTCCATCTGGCCGGTCATGTCGACTGGGTGTTTTTCGAGATTCATACCTATATCGAGGTGGGTCGGGGTATAGCGACCGACCACGACTTCCATCCAGCCGATCGCCTGACGAATTTGCTGGCGCTCGTCTTCTGGTGTTGTCGCAGTCCCATCAAACCAGTTGACCACGCTACGCCACTCGGTGGGAGTGATACTGACTATCTGGCGAATCTTGCAGGAAAATCCGTAGCACACTGGTAGCGTGAGTTCCTTCGCATGTGATTGGATCGGCAACACCAGCGCACCGCACATACACAGACATACCAGCAGGCCGATGGAAAGACGCGTGTTCATTAACAACCTACCTGGCAGGACTTAAATTGTTGGAGCTATGTTGTGGAAAAGTCATCCTGGATCATTATCACGTTCGTGAAACATGGAGACCAGACCATGATGAGGGTCCATTGTGGGATCCGGGATGTACACAACGTGGTGTGATTATAAGGCGTTGTCTACCCGTAGCGGTTTTAGTCACGGGCTGGTCTCCGTGCTGAAGGCATCAATTATTCCTGGTGCCAAGATCTCAAGAAACTGTCGAACGGCGGCAGACTGGTACTTTTTCTTACGAACGACAACACCGTAACTGCGGTCAGGAAAATAGCGTTGGAGAGATACTTTGCTCACATTCTCGTTTCCAGTAAGACAGATATCCGTAACGATAGAAATACCCAGCCCGACTTCAACATATTTCTTAATCACTTCCCACCCTCCAGCCTCAAGTGAGACCGAATATTCAACATTTTGTTGCCGAAACACGGTATCCACGATCCGCCAGGTAGCAAGATGTCGTGGTGGAAGGATCAGGCCGTACGGGCCGATGTCTTTGAGCCTTAATCGGCCAGGTTTTTTCTGCGCAAGTGGATGCGCCAGCGGCGTTATCAGCATCGTTTTGTATTTAACAATCGGGTAGTACACCACATCGTCAGGTACCTCGAGCATTGAGCCGACGGCAAAATCGGCGTCATCTGCTCGAAGCATTGTCATACCGTCCTGACCGGTCACATTATGGAGTTTGATCCTAATCCCAGGGTAGGTCTGTGCAAAAGTCTTTAACGGTTCGGGCAGTAGATACAGTATCGTTGATTCACCGGCGGCAACGTTAATCTCACCTGAATCGAGTTGCCCCAGCTCACTGGCAAAATCCTCACCGATCGAGTCGATTCCATCGACGAGTGGCAGCGCGATTTCGAGAAGCGCTCGCCCTGCCTGGGTCAGGCGAATATTTGGGCCACGCCGTTCAAACAATGCGCAGGCGAGTTCCCGTTCTAGTGCCTGAATCTGTAGAGACACGGCGGGTTGACTGATGAACAGCCGCTGCGCTGCTTTTGTGATGCTGCCACTGCGGGCAGCGTGGCAAAAGGCCCGCAGCTGTTTAAGGCGATTCTGTTTGTAATAGGGTTGGGATGCCATCGTTGTAGCGCTTGAGCATTGTGTCGATCAATTATTAACAATATTAATAGTATATATTGAAAATATTAGTTAGCTATATGTTTGAATCTGACACAGAATCCTAGGAACGGGCGATGTTGATCGACCGGACAAATAATTTGTGTTTGGTCTTCAGTGGATGGCGCAGCATGGTTACACATCCGGTGAGTCGACACATCATCCATTGACGGAGATGAAGGTATGAAAACGCGGCCGGATACTGCTGAAACGATTGAGAAGGACTGGGCAGAAAACCCACGCTGGCAAAACGTCCAACGGGATTACACAGGATCCGATGTGGTCCGACTCAAGGGGTCTGTCCAGATCGAGTATACGCTGGCGAGGCTCGGTGCTGAGAAATTGTGGCGTAGGGTTAACACCGAGGATTTTGTCCCAACCCTGGGTGCTGTGACGGGTGGTCAGGCAGTCCAGCAGGTTAAAGCCGGTGTCAAGGCGATTTATCTGTCTGGCTGGCAGGTCGCCGCAGATGCCAATCTGGGTGACACCATGTATCCGGATCAGTCTCTTTACCCAGTCAATTCGGTGCCCTCTGTTGTGAGACGGATCAACAATGCTTTCAAGCGGGCAGACGAGATCCAAAGCTCCAGTGGTACCGGAAATCTGGACTATTTTGTGCCCATCGTGGCCGACGCTGAAGCTGGTTTTGGTGGCGTCCTGAATGCTTTCGAACTGATGAAGGCCATGATTGATGCGGGCGCCGGTGGTGTCCACTTTGAAGATCAACTGGCGTCCGTCAAGAAGTGTGGACATATGGGTGGTAAGGTGCTTGTGCCGACACAGGAGGCTGTTCAGAAGCTGACAGCGGCTCGCCTGGCCGCTGATGTCTGTGGAGTGCCGACGGTTTTGCTCGCTCGTACCGATGCCAATGCCGCGGCGCTATTGACGTCGGATGTAGACGAGTCCGATCGCAGGTTCTTGACGGGTGAACGGACTGCTGAAGGTTTTTATGTCACCGAGCCTGGTCTTGACCAGGCAATTGCCAGGGGCCTTGCCTACGCGCCTTATGCAGACCTTATATGGTGTGAGACGGCAGTGCCGGATTTGGATGAAGCCCGGCAGTATGCCGAAGCCATCAGGCGGGACTATCCGGATCAGTTACTGGCCTACAACTGTTCACCGTCTTTCAACTGGAAAAAGAATCTGGACGATGCAGCGATATCAAGGTTCCAGCGAGAACTGGGAGCAATGGGCTACAAGTACCAGTTCATTACCCTGGCTGGCATACACAGTATGTGGTACCACATGTTTGACCTTACGGCAAATTATGTTCGTGACGGGATGAGCGCTTATGTGGAAATGGTCCAGGAAAAGGAATTTGCGGCAGCGGATCGGGGCTATACATTTGCCAGTCACCAGGCTGAAGTAGGTGCTGGTTACTTCGACGATGTCACAAATGTTATTCAAGGCGGTCAGTCGTCAGTGACGGCGATGGATGGATCGACAGAAGAGTCACAGTTCGCCACCGCCTAAAAGTCTACGTCCGGGCCGGGCAGAAAACTGCTAAAACGCTCAACGGATTCTATCAGTCACAAGACCGGTGACGGGGTAACCTGTCACCGGTTTTTTAGCAAAACTGGCTAGAGATCTGTAAATAGCTTGAGCATTGGTATGCTAAACCACTATCATTTACCCTTAAGGATTGGAGGCGAATGTCTTTCTAATGGGACAATCGGGTACTACTGATGAGTGACAGTAAGGAAATTCAGCGTTCGGACGGCTTGGCCGTAAAAGAAGCCAAACCCAAGCTGAAGCGACCACAGCTCTTTCGTGTAATCCTGATCAATGATGACTACACACCTATGGAATTCGTTGTGATGGTATTGCAACGATTTTTCCGACTCGCTCATGATGACGCAGTGCAGATTATGCTTAATGTGCACACGAAAGGGTCGGGAGTATGTGGTGTTTACCCTTGCGAAATAGCTCAGACCAAAGTGCGTGAAGTGATGAATTTCGCCAAGGAGAATGAACACCCACTGCAATGTACGATGGAGCCGGAATAATGTTGTCTCGCGAACTCGAGCAATCTCTAAACCTCGCCATTCGGAAAGCTCGTGAAAATCGACATGAATACATCACGGTGGAGCATCTGCTTTATGCTTTGCTGGATAACCCTCCAGCCATTCAGGCCATTCAGGCTTGCGGCGGCAGTATTGAGGGGTTGCGTAATGAGCTTGATAATTTCCTTGAACAATATATCCCACTACTGCCAGAGGATAGTGACGAAGATTCTCAGCCGGGGTTAGGATTCCAGCGGGTGATCCAGCGGGCGATCCTGCATGTTCAAGGTACGGGCAGGAAAGAGGTGACCGGCACCAATGTGCTTATCGCGATGTTTGCAGAAAAGGAGTCTCACGCAGTCTACTTTTTATCTCGTGAGGAGGTCACTCGGTTCGACCTGGTTAACTATATATCCCATGGTATTTCCCGAGTCGGCGGGGAAAGCACGAGTTTGCCCCCACCCGCTGGTGTTGATCAGGACGAAGGGTTTGAGGAAGATGAAGCACAGACCCCACTTGCTGCGTTTGCCATCAACCTCAATGAGCAAGCCATGGCGGGGCGTATAGATCCACTAATCGGGCGGCATGCAGAGATAGAACGGACAATCCAGATTTTATGTCGCAGGCGCAAGAATAACCCACTGTTTACCGGCGAAGCCGGCGTAGGAAAGACTGCAATTGCCGAGGGCCTGGCCAGAAAGATTGTTGAAGGTGAAGTACCCGAAGTCTTGATTGACAGCAGCATTTATGCACTTGACCTGGGGGCTCTACTCGCGGGCACCAAATACCGAGGAGATTTTGAACAGCGCCTTAAAGCTGTGCTGGCCGAGTTAGAGGATACTCCAGGCGCTATTTTATTCATTGACGAGATTCACACGGTCATCGGTGCTGGTGCGGCTTCGGGAGGTGCAATGGATGCATCGAACCTGCTCAAGCCGGTGTTGGCGTCGGGCCGAATGAAATGTATCGGTTCGACCACCTATCAGGAGTACCGCGGAATTTTCGAAAAAGATCGAGCACTATCGCGTCGATTCCAAAGAGTAGATATCGTGGAACCCAGTGTGGACGAGACCGTGGAAATTCTGCGTGGTCTAAAGAAACAGTTCGAAGAACATCATGAGGTCCGGTATACAGCACCATCGTTGCGCACCGCGGCTGAACTGTCGTCACGGTACATCACAGACCGGCAGTTGCCGGATAAAGCGATCGATGTCATAGATGAAGCAGGAGCCCAAACCCGACTGATTCCTGCAGCTAAACGACGGAAGACGGTGGGTGTGAATGACGTAGAGCGGGTTATCTCCAAAATGGCCCGAATCCCACCGCGGACGGTGAGTGCTTCTGATAAAGATGTACTCAGGAATCTTGACGCTGACCTGAAACGCGTTGTCTTCGGTCAGGATGACGCGATCTTGGCACTGGTCAGTGCAATAAAGCTTGCAAGGTCTGGACTCGGTAACCCCGACCGGCCGATTTCATCTTTCCTGTTTAGCGGGCCAACAGGTGTTGGTAAAACGGAGGTGACGCGTCAACTGGCAATGACATTGGGCATCGAACTGGTTCGATTTGATATGTCTGAATATATGGAGCGGCACACCGTGTCACGCCTTATAGGGGCACCACCGGGTTACGTGGGATTTGATCAAGGCGGTCTGATGACAGAGGCCATCACAAAAAACCCGCATGCAGTACTGCTTCTGGATGAGATAGAAAAGGCCCATCCGGATGTTTTCAACCTGTTGCTGCAGGTGATGGATTATGGGACTCTGACTGACAATAATGGTCGAAAGGCTGATTTTCGAAACGTGATAATAGTGATGACGACCAATGCAGGTGCTGAAAACGTGGCGCGAAGTTCAGTTGGTTTCATGGAGCAGGATCACAGTGCTGACGATATGGAGGTGATCAAACGGATGTTCACCCCGGAATTTCGGAACCGGCTTGATTCCGTGATTCGATTCAGCGCTCTTGATGCGGACACGATTTTACATGTTGTAGACAAATTTATTCTCCAGCTAGAAGACCAACTCGCGGACAAGCACGTTACGCTTGAGCTTGACCCGTCAGCCCGTCAGTGGCTAGCTGTTCACGGTCATGATCCGGCGATGGGCGCCAGACCAATGAACCGTCTGATCAGAGAGCGTATCAACCAGGCTTTAGCTGAGGAGCTGTTGTTTGGAAAGTTGTCGGGCGGCGGTCACGTCCGGGTTTATAGCGAGGGTGATGCACTTAAGTTTGATCTTGAGCCGTCTGTAAAACACTAATAGAAGGCCCAGAATTTTCTGGGCTCTAGTCAGGCTTCGCAGGTTGATTGAATAAGGAACGTCGCGAGCTTCACGCGCAGATGTCGATAGGGCGCCCGTCCAGAAGTACGCGATCAGCTTGTATTGATAACCGGCCCTGCGCAAACCAGGTAATGGCCCTGGGGTAGATTCGGTACTCTTCTTGATGAACTCGTTGTGCCAGCGATTCCGGTGTATCTGATGGCAACACGGGGACCCGTCCCTGTATTACGATAGGTCCGGCATCGAGTTCAGGAGTGACGAAGTGGACACTGGCACCGTGTTCAGTCGCGCGACCTGCTATAGCCCGCGCGTGGGTATTCAGACCTTGGTAATTGGGCAGCAAGGATGGATGTATATTCAGCATGCGACCGTAGTATCGCTCCACAAGCTCGGCGTCGAGAATTCGCATAAAGCCGGCCAGTACCACAAGGTCCGGTCGGTAGCAATCGATCTCCTGTCCAAGTCTATGGTCGAAAGACTGCCGGTCATCAAAACAGTGGTAATCAACTACGGTGGTCTGGATTCTGGCGTTCTTAGCGCGCTGTAGACCTTTGGCTTGAGGCTCATCGCTGATTACACCACACACCTGCGCTGGTATCGTGCCGTTTTTACACTGGTCAATGATGACCTGCAGATTTGTACCACTGCCGCTGATCAGGACCAACAGGTGGCAGTTGTTGGTCTGCGATTTACTCAATGATTGCACCGTGCGGGCCCTGTCCCACCTCACCGATGACCGTGACGTTTTCTCCCGCCTGCTCCAGTATATTCTGGGTGTTGGCGACATCGTCCCGGGCGACGGTTACCACCATACCGATACCACAATTAAAGGTTTTCAGCATTTCAGATTCTTCGACATTGCCGTGGGTCTGGATCCAGTCAAAAATCGCAGGACGTTGCCAGGTTGTTGAATCTATCTGAGCCTGAAGGCCCTGAGGCATGATTCGGCTCACGTTCCCGGCCAATCCACCGCCGGTAATGTGAGCCATTCCCTTAACTGGAATATTCTTCAGCAGATGCTTGATTGAACTGGCGTAGATCCGGGTTGGTACCAGCAGTGATTCCCCGAGCGTCTGCTGGCCAAAAGCATCAGCGAGAGTTGCCTGGGATCGTTCTCGTACGGCATGGACCAGAGAATAACCGTTCGAATGAACACCAGAACTTGCGAGCCCCAGGACCTGGTCACCCGCACGAACTTTGCTGCCGTCGATAATCTTCGATTTTTCGACAACACCCACACAGAAACCAGCCAGATCATAGTGTCCTTCGTGGTACATACCGGGCATTTCTGCGGTTTCACCGCCAATCAGTGCGGCACCCGCGATTTCGCAGCCCCGGGCGATTCCGGAGATGACTGATTCCGCCAGATCTTCTGAAAGAACAGAAGTTGCGAAATAGTCGAGAAAATAAAGTGGTTCGGCACCACAGACGATGACGTCATTGACACACATAGCAACCAGATCGATACCAATGGTATCGTGCCGATCCATTTCGATTGCGAGTTTGAGTTTTGTACCTACCCCGTCGGTTCCTGATACCAGAACGGGTGCTTGGTATCGTTCAATAGGAAGTTCGAAAAGCCCACCAAACCCCCCGATGCCTGTTATCCAACCTTCGCGCTGGGTGCGTGACACGAGCGGTTTGAGTCGATTGACCAGGTTGTCCCCCGCATCAATGTTGACACCTGCGTTCCGGTAGCTTAGACGACTTTTTTCTTTGCTCGACATCTGGGGTTTATGCGGAGACACTGTACTGATGAAAGAGGCGTTTATGGTATTGTATCTGAGGCACGGACCGGCGATTTCCGACCTACACAGGTTTTTGATGCCTTCTATGATAAGGGTGACAATGCGTAGCTGTCAGAATCTTTCTTACTCCTTTCCACGGTAGCTGCTCTTGCTCACCAAGTTACCTAATCTTTTGACCCTGCTTAGAATTGGTGCTGTTCCAGTACTGATTCTGTTCCTGCGGGAGCGCGAGTATGCAGTTGCCGTGGCTATCTTTGTGGGTGCAGGCATTACTGATGGACTCGACGGCTGGATTGCCAAAAAATTCAACTGTGTAACGCGGCTAGGATCGATACTGGATCCCATAGCCGACAAGGTTCTGATCGTGAGTACCTACGTGGTACTGGTTCTGCTTGGCGATCTCCCGTTCTGGCTTTTGCTGCTGATTGTGTTCCGCGACCTGGGCATTATTGGCGGTTACCTGATTCTCGATACGCTTCATGACTCCGTGCCCCTACACCCCAGTTTCTTGAGCAAAGTCAATACGTTTCTACAGATCATTCTTGTGGCTGTTGTCCTGATAGACCGTGCTGGCTGGGTCCATTTGCCTTGGCTAAATGAATTTCTGATTGTGCTGGTGGGATTGACGACATTGATCAGTGGCATCCATTACGGTTATTTGTGGTTTATCCGGGGTGTTGACTTCGACGATACTGTCGGCAGCTAGGGGATATAGCCATGACAGGACAGCTCAACCTGCCCTTGCGATTGAGTGATTCAGCTTCGTTTGACAACTTCTACCCGATCGGTAATGAAGAGGTGGTCGAGGTTGTTCGATCGGTGACGAAACGCGCCAATGACAAGCCATCGCTTTTCATCCATGGTCCGCCAGGCAGCGGAAAGTCACACCTGTTGCAGGCGTTAAGCCGCCTGATTATTGAGGAGCATGGGCTAAATGTGTATGTGCCCGCTGGCGCAAGCGGTGTTAGCCCGGATCTCGTTTCCCAGCTTAATGCCGATACAGTGGTCTGCCTAGATGACTTAGAGCAGATTGTTGGGGACAGGGAATGGGAAGAGGGTATCCTGGAACTGTATGAACGACTCAATGGTGGTGACGGTGTGCTGATCGTCAGTGCCAAGCAACCGCCGTCACTGGTCGGACTTGATCTAGCCGATCTCGCAACGCGTTTTGCTGCCGGCGGCGTCTACAGTATAAAACCACTGGCGGAACCGGATCTGCCGCAGGCGATGCGTTTCAGGGCTGGAATGCGTGGTCTGGATCTGCCCGATAGCGTTCTCCAGTACCTCATCCGGCGTTTACCCAGAAACAGCTCTGTATTGTTCAGCCTGCTCGATCGTATCGACAAAGCCGCTTTTTCCCGTCAGCGGCGAATCACGGTACCTTTCGTCAAGGAACTTGAAAAAGAATTTTTTTCTGAGTACTGACTTGGGAGTTTCAACCAAATATTTACAGTTAAACCCAGAACATTGGCGTCTAAGGGAAGCTGTCGGCCCAGTGGTTTAGTCGGTACCCCTGGGCGGCGCTGTCAGTCAGAGAATATCGAGTACAGATTCAGGCGGGCGACCTATGGCTGCCCGGTCGCCAGAGACAACGATCGGCCGCTGCAGCAGGATCGGGTGTTCGCTGATTGCGGCTACCAGTGCGTCATCATTTGCATTGGCCAGGTTGTTGTCTTTGAATTCCTGCTCTCCCGTACGCACCATATCAGATAGAGGTAGGCCCAATTTGTTCTTGAGCCTGCGAAGTGTTGAGCTATCCGGGGGTGATTTCAAATACTCTATGATTTCAGGAGAATGCCCATGTTCGTGCAGGAGTGCCAGGGTTGCCCTGGATTTCGAACAGCGAGGGTTGTGATAGATGGTGATTGACATGCTGAATACTCCAAATTTCTTGACACTGGTAAACGTGAGTGTTAGTTTCCGGCTGGTGTAAGTACCGTATTACTATTCGTGTCCAGAACTCTGATTTTACAAGAAAACTGAACCCCCGAGAGACCTTATGAACAATTCCTTCAGTGCAGTTCGAATCCTCCTGGCGGTGTTCGCTATTGTTTTTGTAGTGAGTGGCTGTACCACCGCAAAGCCGACTGAAGCCGAGGCAGGAACTGCTACGGCTGCAGCACCAGCACCGTCTAGCGATACTTCTTCTGCATCAGATTCCGACACCAGCGCCGAGTCGACGGCTGATTCTGGTAGTGACAGCAGTGCCTCTTCAGGCAGCACCGGGCCGGCACCGATCAGTCGTTACATCGTTCAGTCGGGCGATCATCTGTGGGGAATCTCTGGACAGGAACAAGTTTATGGTGACTCCTACCAGTGGCCTGTGCTGTACAAACGAAATCGCGACGACATCTACGATCCCGACTTGATCTATCCGGGCCAGGTTTTGCATATCGACCGAGAGGCCAGCGAGCAGCAGATTCAGCTGGCGATAGACCACGCAAAATCTCGCGGAGCATGGGCTCTGGGCGTGATCGAGAAATCAGATATTGAGTACCTGAACAAGGCTCTCGAATAAGATATTTTACGCGCTGGGTCTTGTGTGCCTGTTAGATGTGAGCTGGCGGCTATATTTCGCGCAAAGCCTCGAGCGCTTGTACCACCTCGTCGAGTGGATAGTTGTCGGTCACACCGGCGCGGCGGTTACGGTACTCAATTGTTCCGGATTTGAGGCCGCGCTCACCGATTACCAGCCGATGCGGAAAACCCATCAGGTCCATCTCTGAGAACATGACGCCGGGACGCTCATTCCGATCGTCGATCAGAACTTCAAATCCACAAACTGTCAGTTCGGTATAAAGCCGCTCAACTGCTGAGGCGACTGTGGTTGACTTGTGCAGGCCAATGGGCACGATGCCCACGTCGAACGGTGTGATGGGGTCAGGCCATATGATGCCGTGTTCATCGTGGTTCTGTTCGATCGCCGCTGCCACGATACGAGTGATGCCGATCCCATAACAGCCCATATATATCGGTTGCGCTTTACCCTCTTTATCGAGATAGGTGGCCCCCAGTGCTTCGCTGTACTTGGTGCCCAACTGAAAGACATGCCCTACTTCAATTCCCCGCCGTACATGGATCGTCTTGGACGGATCGGTGG
>LUSG01000047.1 GCA_001629395.1 Gammaproteobacteria bacterium REDSEA-S15_B12
GCCTTTAAATTGGCAGCCATCTTCTAGAACAACTCTCGGCGCCCGAATGTCACCGGTGACCTGACCGCTGGGGCTTACGGCCACTTGTTCTGCGCCGCGAAGTTCTCCTTTTACCTCACCATCAACGCGAATTACGCGAGCGTTGATATTCGCAGTCACTCGTCCATTTTTACTGACGACAAGTGAATTGTCCTTGAAATTAACTGTACCTTCGATCGTCCCATCTACAACCAAGTCTTCCTCACCTGCGACATCACCATGGATAATGATCGATGAGCCTATAGATGCCGGTTTTTTGTTAGAACCGCTCGACGCCTTAGGGGCGGCGGTAGATGATTTGGCGGCGGTAGTGTCTGTTTTTGCAGTCTCTGGTAGTTCGTTTTGACTCATGGCCTCGTCCTTATGCGGTTTAGATTGGGTAGATACCCGGTAGGGGAGCATTGTCTACCGATCGAGTATCAAGCGTCAATTGGGGGAAGTGGTAAATTCATGGATCTGTCTAATTTAACATAACATAGATTATGCGAAACTATTGCTCCCAGCGCCGGTTTTACCGGGGTTGTTACCGCCCAGTTTCAGACGTTATTAGTGACTTCCCTAGTCGCCAGCGGAAACAACCTGAAAAAATTATCGGTGGTTTGTTCTGCCAGAGTATCGAAGTCAACACTTCGTAATTCTGCCAGGAATCTTGCCGTATGCACGACAAACGCAGGCTCATTCATGTGACCACGATGCGGTACCGGCGCAAGATATGGCGCGTCTGTCTCAACGAGAAGTCGATCACTCGGGACGTTTCTCGCGACTTCCCTGACGGTGTCAGCGTTTTTGAAGGTCACAATCCCCGATATAGACACATAAAAGCCCATATCTAGAGCCGCTTTGGCGGTCGGCCAATCTTCGGAAAAGCAATGCATGACCCCACCAGCTTCAGAGGCGCCTTCTTCTCGCATTATGGAGATCGTGTCGTTGTTTGCCTGTCTGGTGTGCACGATAAGTGGCTTTCCCACCTCTTTGGAAACCTCGATATGTTTGCGGAACCGATCCAGTTGCCACTTAAGATCGCCCTTTGAACGGTAGTAATCCAAACCAGTTTCTCCAACTGCAACGACAACAGGATCAGTTGCCGCTTCTCGAAGCGACAAATAGGTAGGCGAGTCCACAATACCTGCATCATGGTTCGGATGAACGCCGGCAGTAGCAAATACTTGGGCATGGTTATGGGATATTTCTAAAATATTCGTTAGGTCTTCCAGGTTTACCGATACACAAAGCAAGTAGCCAACGCCCGCGACTTTAGCCCGCTCCAGTACAGCGCCTAGATTTTCATGCAACTCAGGAAAATCAATATGGCAATGAGAATCGACCAGCATCAATTGTTAAGAACACGATTGTGCGTAAAGGCGAGTTTGTGCGCGATGTGCTCAAGAAATAACTGCTCATCGACTGACTTTTTAGGCCAACTGAGAAACTTGCCGATTGCGTAATAAACGGAAAATAGAACCTCTCGAAACTCAAGCGCCAGATTAGAGGTAATTAACACCGGCACATCCGCACTATGCCTGGGCAGGACCGACTCTCTCAATCCTCGATATATCTCCGATTGAATCACCTTTAGGGTCAGCACCCTGTCGTAAATACCAATTTCGCGAGCAAAAGTACCAGCGTTTACATTCCCGGAGATCAAACCAGTCAATCCATCGATCAGCACTTGGTAGGCTACTATGTCTTCTCTGGTATTCATTTGGAGCACCTCATAGGGCCCTAACCCGTGCGCAATCAGTTGCTGTGCAACCTCCAAATCCACATTATGCTCAGTCGTCAGCCACTCGATGGATTCATCGTTGCTAGGGTTGTTAAGATCGAGACGACTACACCGACTACGAATTGTCGGCGGTAAATTGCCTGGGAACGAAGACAATAATAGATAATAGGATCCAGCAGTCGGTTCCTCTAGTGATTTTAGAAGTGCATTCGCCGCGTTCAAATTAAGCGCATCGGCCGGATAGATCAGGCAGACTTTACTCGACCCTAATCCAGCGGATTTGTTCAACGACTCAGTGACTGCCCGTATTTGATCGACTGTGATGATACTTCTGACAGTCGTTCTTCGTTCTCTCTTTGTGGAATCTGTGTCGTCGTACCTCATCGACTGATTCCTAAAACTACGGTCACAGATACCCTCGGCTTCCTCGGTAGAAATAACATGTAGATCCGGGTGAACACCCCGTGCGGACATCTGACAGGATCTGCATGATGCACAAGGCTTGACACTGCTTTCTGCATCACATAGCAACAACCCAGCGAGTTCCAGGCCAAGATTCGGTAAATCGGTGCCCGGCCTGCCGACAAGCAAGGTTGACGATGGGATAACTTGGCGTCTTTCCTGCAACGAATGCCATAGCGCCTGATGCCACGGGCTAATCGCCATTCCCATACCCTAAAGAGTTCAGCAAGTCTTTAATTTCATTTTTGATGGCTTCGTGCACCTCATGTATTGGAGCCGTTGCGTCAACCAGGGCTATACGTGAACCACACTGGCGATGTCTTTCCACATAAGCTTCGCGGACTCGTTGCTTAAAAGCAAGATCTTGCTCTTCTATTCGATCAACGGCCTCGCCGCGATGTGTTAACCGACGTATTCCCTGCTCTACCGGCAGATCTAATAGAATTGTTTTATCCGGTCTGAAATCACCTTGAACAAGGTTCTGCAAGACTTCTATGTCCTTTACCTCCATACGACGACCACCACCCTGGTAGGCAAACGTCGCATCGGTAAATCTGTCCGACAATACCCACTGCCCATTTGATAAACGCGGCTTGATGACATTAGTAACGTGCTGCGAACGCGCCGCAAACATGAGTAATAGTTCGACCTTGTCATCGATTGGGTCGGCACTGTGCAAAATTATTTCTCTCAATGCCTCTCCAAGTCGCGTGCCACCCGGTTCTCGAGTTACGTGGACATCAATGCCTCTTGTAGCCAGAAAGTCAGATAACAGCGCAATCTGAGTCGATTTGCCAGAGCCATCTGCACCTTCTAAAGTGATAAAGCGGCCTGTCTTGTTACGGTGTTTTCGATTCATTCTGTCGTTGGTAGGTTTTTACGGCTTGTCGATGTTCCTCAAAGGTTTTTGAAAAGTGATGCGTGCCATCACCCTTGGCCACGAAATAGAAGAGACCATGTTGTTCAGGATGCGCGGCTGCAAAAAGTGAGTCCCAGCCTGGGCAACTGATTGGAGATGGTGGGAGTCCATTTCTTCTATAGGTATTGTAAGGGGTGTCTTTGGCCAGATGTTCTTTCGTGAGGTCTCCAGTAAATTCATCGCCTAGGCCATAAATCACACTTGGGTCGGTCTGCAAACGCATGTTTTCCCGCAGTCGATTAATAAATACGCCACTAATTCTTGGTTTCTCATGGGCGACAACTGCCTCTTTTTCTATAATCGATGCAAGAATCAACAGTTCATAGGGGCTTTTAAGTAAAAGGTCATTATCTTTACCGGACCAGGCGTCTTGAAGTTTCACCTTCAGAACTTTGTTTGCTCGCCGCAATATACTGATGGGCGTGTCGGACCGAATGTAATGATATGTATCTGGAAAGAATAATCCCTCGAGCAGTTCATGGTCGGTACCGATCGCCTGTTTGATCAGATTTGATGAGAGGTCACCTTCTTCTCTGAAAAGAGGTTCGGCTGAATTCAGCCGGTCTATTATGTCGCGAAACTCGAAGCCTTCTGGGAAGGTGATTGAATGTTCGATCACTTTGCCTGCGACCACCTGAGCAACAATTTCTTCGATACTGTCCCCAGTGCTCACCTTATATTCCCCGGCTTTCAGACTCGACGATCGCCCAGTCATCATTACCCACGCCATGACAGGCATAGGAGATTCAAGATCACTAATCAATGTTATCGTTCCAGCGAAGTCGCGCAAACTACTGCCGCTGTCAAGAAGAAGTACGTTGCTGTGCAAAACCCGAGGCTCAAGTACCCAACGCTGAAGGTACGTTACGCAAATTACCAGAACGGAAACAACACCAGCTATGCCGATAAGAAGGTGTTTTGACACGTTGTGTCACCCTGAGAGATTTCTGGACCTTCTTTTCGCTGCACCATGATTCTAGCGGTAAGCCAGAATCAGATCGTCCAGGTCAGTGGCCATGATTCAGTCCATGTGGCGCTTGAACACAAGAGTGCCATTGGTGCCACCAAATCCAAATGAGTTACTCAATGCGGTATTGATGCCAACTTCCCGAGCGGCCCCCGGAACGTAATCCAGATCGCATTCCGGATCCGGTGTCTCTAGATTGATTGTTGGTGGGATC
>LUSG01000048.1 GCA_001629395.1 Gammaproteobacteria bacterium REDSEA-S15_B12
CGATACTGTCGTGACAGTGGCGTGAACCACATTATTGTTGCAAACCGTTCGATCGAACGTGCACAAACACTGGCAGACGGACATAACAGTGAGGCCATCTCACTGGCAGGCATCGCAGACCGACTTCATGAAGCTGATATCGTTGTCGCTTCTACGGCCAGCACACTGCCCATTGTCGGCAAGGGCACAGTTGAACGGGCTCTAAAGATACGCCGCCACAAACCAGTTTTGATGATTGATCTTGCGGTACCGCGTGACATTGAACCCGAAGTTGGATCTCTCAGAGACGTTTTCCTTTACACGGTAGATGATCTTGAGGAAATCGTAGAAAAGAACATTGGCTCACGCAGAGAGGCTGCTGATGATGCAGTAAAGATCATCGATCTGCAGGTAATCCGTTTCATGCGCTGGTTTCGATCGCTTGAGTCTATACCTACAATCCGCGCTATCCGAGGACAGATCGATGCCCTGCAAGACAGTGAACTTCGCCAGGCTCAGCGCCGTATAGAAAATGGAGAGGACCCCGGCGAAGTCCTTGAAGCATTTGCCCGTACGCTTTCAAGAAAATTCGCTCATGCACCCAGCCAGGCCCTAAAACATGCCGATGAAGATGGCAACGGCGCTCTCATAGACGCTGCTCGAAAACTATTCAAGCTACCGGACTGATCCATGAATCCTTCGATTCAGGAAAAGCTCGAACAACTGGCCGAGCGCCAAGAAGAAATCAATGCACTCCTGTCCGATCCTAGCGTGATCGCTCAACAGGATTCGTTCCGCGACCTGTCCATTGAACTTGCGGATATCTCCCCTGTGGTAACCCAGTTTCAGGAATACCAAAAGCTGGTCCAGGAACTCGGCCAGACCGAGATTATGGCCAACGACGATGACCTCTCGATCCGGGAAATGGCCCGGGAGGAACTGCCCGGACTGCAGATGCAGCTTGATACACTTCAGGTTCAATTACAAAAGCTTTTGATCCCCAAAGACCCCAACGACGAGCGGAACATTTTTCTTGAAATCAGGGCCGGAACAGGCGGTGACGAAGCTGCTCTGTTTGCCGGAGACCTTTTCCGTATGTACAGCAGCTTTGTCGAAAAACAACGATGGAAAATCGAAATCATGAGTCAGAGCGCGGGCGAGCATGGCGGCTTTAAGGAGATTATCAGTAGGATTGTCGGTCGAGGGGCTTACTCGTGGCTGAAGTTTGAGTCCGGTGCCCACAGGGTACAGCGTGTGCCAGAAACAGAAGCTCAAGGCCGGGTTCATACTTCGGCGTGCACGGTGGCCATCATGCCCGAAGCCGACGAAATCAACGATGTGGCGATCGACACTGCAGATCTGCGGGTCGACACTTTCCGTGCCTCTGGGGCCGGTGGCCAACACGTCAACCGAACCGATTCCGCGGTGCGCCTCACGCATCTCCCATCCGGGATAGTGGTGGAGTGCCAGGATGAGCGCTCTCAACACAAAAACAAGGCTCGCGCCATGTCGATTCTACGATCCAGGTTACTGGAAGCTGAACAACGAAAACAACACGAGGCCGAAGCTGAAAACCGCCGCAATCTTGTCGGTAGCGGGGACCGATCTGAACGCATTCGAACCTACAATTTTCCTCAGGGCCGGGTTACCGATCACCGTATCAATCTAACGCTTTATAAGCTCGATGAGATTCTATCCGGGGATCTTTTGCAAGTTGTAGAACCTTTGGGCACAGAACATCAAGCTGATCTCCTTGCCGAAATGGCATCGGAATGAATCTGCCAGATACTGCGACACTTTTGTATCAGGCCACAAGTCGGCTCAACAAAATCAGCGACACACCAGCCCTGGACGCAGAGTTGCTGTTTTGTTCGGTTTGCGGAATCGACCGGAGCGCGGTGACCCGCAATCAGTCACCGGTACTGACGAATCGGCAAAGAGACTTCTTTTCGACGCTGATCAACCGACGTGCGGCCGGTGAACCGATCGCCTATCTTTTGCAACGAAAAGAGTTCTGGTCTCAGGACCTGCTGGTCAGTCCAGAAGTGCTGATTCCACGACCCGAAACTGAGCTACTGGTCGAGCGGGCACTGGAACACTTACCAGACCAACCCTGCAACGTTGCTGACCTCGGTACGGGCAGTGGTGCAATCGCACTGGCTATTGCTACTGAACGACCGGATGTTCAAGTCACGGCAACCGACAGTTCCCAATCTGCCTTGGAGGTCGCAATGAAAAATGCAACCAGATTGGGAATCCAGAATGTCACCTTCCGCCAGGGCGACTGGTTTACGCCTTTGGCAGATCAGCACTATCGGCTCATCGTAAGTAACCCACCTTATGTACGAGTGGGAGACCCGAGGCTGGAAGTTGGAACATTGTACGAACCTGTCGATGCATTGATATCAGGCTACGATGGCCTGGATGCACTGCGCATAATCTGCGCCGCGGCCAAAGGTTATCTGGACAGCCAGGGTGCGCTGGTACTTGAACATGCCTGTGACCAAGAATACGCTGTGCACGAGTTATTGTCGCAAGGTGGATTCGAGACTATAGTTTCCAGCCCAGACCTTGCAGGAAAACCACGTGTCACCTGGGGTCGACGTGAGAAATGGGAATAACGACCATGTTCGGATTTGCTGAGAAAACATTGAATCTCCCGTCCAGAAAGCAAGCGTTGCCGGGTCGAGAGCATGCCCTGAGTGTCACTAACCAGCACTTTGTCAGCGGTCGCCCCATTAAAGAACCGTTCCCCGACAACTGCAGAAAAGCCATCTTCGGTTTGGGTTGTTTTTGGGGTGCAGAACGTTTTTTCTGGCAGCACGATGGCATCTATACAACGGCAGTGGGGTATGCAGCCGGCCTCACACCAAACCCTACCTACGAAGAAGTCTGCTCAGGTCTGACTGGCCACAATGAAGTCGTTCTAGTAGTTTATGAGACGACACACACCGACTATGCGGCATTGCTGAAAATATTCTGGGAAGCGCATGATCCGACCGAGGGTATGCGGCAGGGAAACGACATCGGTACGCAGTACCGGTCAGGCATCTACACCTTTAATCAGGAACAGGCGGGAGAAGCTGAAAGTTCGAGAAGATCTTATGAGAAAACTCTCGGAGAGCATGGCTTCGATCCCATTACAACCGAAATTCTTCCAGCTACCGAGTTTTACTATGCTGAGGACTATCACCAACAGTACCTAGCAAAAAACCCGGCTGGGTACTGCGGTCTGGGTGGCACCGGTGTGAATTGTGTCTGGTCTGCCGGTTAAGTCCCTATTTGCTGTCGATCAATCGGCTGCGGGGGGTTTGAGTGGCATCGGGAAGGGCGATATGTTGCCGATCTTCTCACCGTCAGTCGGCGTAATCTTGGCTTTACCCTCTTTTTCAACCTCGTCGATGCGGATAACCGCATGCAAAGGAATATAGGTCCGTTTGACCTCGCTGAACTCTGATTTGAGTTTTTCCTCCGAAGGATCTACCACCAGCTTCGAACGTTCTCCAAAGATAATATCGCCAACTTCAACGAAAGCGTACATAGCGCCCTGGGAGACTTCACGGGCATAAAGCTCGTAAACATTGCCTTGGCTATGGAAAACAACTCTGAATATGCTCTTTTGTGCCATGTTGCGATGTCGGATCAGTATTACAGACAATAACGGTGCGCCGGTTCAAATTATAACAGGCTGTCCCGATCGCACTTCAACCATCACATGGGGGTTTGCGTGAAAAAAGCAACACCCGGGTCATGATAAAAAAATACCCAATGATCCTCCAAACTGCTGCGCGCTTGGTCTGCCTAGTCAGTGTACTTGCAACCAGCACCGCAGCACAGGCCAGACTGCCCGATCCACTTGCCAAATTATTGAATGAGGAGGATATATCCCCTTCATCGATCAGCATTTTGATCAAAGAAGCAGGGGCATCGATACCCCTGGTATCGCACCTAGCTGACACACCGCGAAACCCCGCGTCTACCATGAAACTCCTCACGACCATCGCTGCGCTGGACCTGCTAGGCCCGGGCTATCGGTGGGAAACAAAAATTTATTTAAACGGTACGTTGAAAGCAGGAACGCTTAAGGGGGATCTGGTCCTTAAGGGCAGCGGAGATCCCTGGTTTGTGATTGAACGCTTCTGGACCTTACTGAAAAACCTGCAGGCACGGGGTCTTAAACACATCGATGGCGATCTCGTCATCGACGATCATCTATTCGATCAATCCGCAATCGACACACATACTTTGGATGGCAAACCATACCGTGCTTACAACACGTCGCCCAGTGCAGCACTAATCAATTACTCCTACACAAAAATTATTGTCCGATCTGCACATAATGGACTTACAGTCCTCACCGAGCCCCCTATTAGCACGTTGCAGATCAAGAACAAGGTGCGTGTACTGCCAGGTGCCTGTAACGGACGAAATGGGGGTATTACGCTTGCCATCACCGCACACAGCCATAGGACTGAAGTCACCGTGGGGGGGCAATATCCACCATCTTGTGGAGAAGTCATACTGAAACGGTCGGTATTACCACATAACCAATATATTTATGGACTCTTCCGTTACTTGTGGGAGGAAATGGGTGGCAGCCTGACGGGGACTTTTCGAAAAGGTACAGCAGCGCCTGGCGACACCGAATTCTTGAGTTTCCCATCAGTACCACTAGGACAGATCGTGACCTACATCAACAAATTCAGTAATAATGTGATGAGTCGCAACCTGTTGCTGACCCTCGCGGCAGAACACAATGGCGCCTCCGCCAAACCGGAACAAGGTGTCGACGTCGTACACAGATGGCTGGCTACACAGGGCTTGAAGCTGGAGGCGCTTAACATGGTCAACGGCGCCGGGCTTAGCCGTCAGGCCCGACTGACCGCTCGCGGTCTTGCTGACCTGCTGGAACACGCTCACTACAGTACCTTCGCTTCCGAATTAAAAGCCTCGCTCCCGCTCGCTGGGTTCGATGGAACGGCTCAGCGGCACTTTCGTGGTTTAGCACCTAAGGGTAGACTGCAACTAAAGACTGGCCAGTTAAAACAAGTTCGTGCGATAGCGGGTTTCGCGGAGACACCCGACAATAAGACTTGGATAGTCGTCATACTGCAAAATCACAGCTCTACCCAACTCACCCCAGATTATTCTGTTCACGAAGGCGTAATTGACTGGCTGTATTCACAGCACTAGACGCGACGCTGAACACCCCTGCCTGGTCGATTCGAACCGCGTTACCAGACATCACCAGTCTCTCATAAGAGCCGATAATTCCAGTTATATTGATGCAATTTCACGATCTTTCCCATAAATAATTGTAACTTCGAGTAAAATAAGCAAACAGGCGCGATTCGCAGAACCCGTTTATGACCGAGCGAGGTCGTATCCGCCTGTCAAGGTTTTCTTTTGCCCCCACAAGCGTATAAATAAGGTCTGGGGCGGATGACCCAGGGGCACTGAACTCAATTGTTCATTTTAAGAATTTGGCAGGACTGGGGGATATCATGACAGAAGCGACACAGCGTAAACGGATTGAACCGGTACAGGCGGTCAGACATTCGTTTACCCTTACAGACAATGAGACCGGCGATAGCTGGGAGTTACCCACAATTCACGGTTCGATCGGCCCGAAGGTCATCGACATCCGAAAACTGTATGGGCAAAGTGGTGTATTCACCTACGATCCCGGCTTCACTTCCACTGCCTCATGCTCATCGGAGATCACCTACATCGATGGTGACAAGGGCATCCTCCTGCACCGGGGTTATCCGATCGATCAGCTCGCCGAAAATACAGATTTCATGGATGTCTGCTATCTGCTGCTGCACGGTGAACTGCCGTCACCTGAAGAAAAGACTGATTTTGATACGAACATCAGTCAACACACGATGCTGCATGAACAGCTGGTTCGCTTCTACAGCGGTTTTGTTCGCAGCGCCCATCCCATGGCTATCATGGTTGGAGTCGTCGGTGCACTGTCTGCGTTCTACCATGACAGCACCAATATTAAGGACCCCATGCAGCGTATGGTCGCAGCCCATCGACTGATTGCAAAAATGCCCACAATTGGTGCTTATGCCTTCAAGTACTCCCTGGGGCAGCCATTCCTTTACCCGGAGAATCGGCTAAGCTATTCGGAAAACCTGCTGCGCCTAATGTTTGCTGTACCCTCCGAAGATTATGAAATCAACCCTATTGTAGCCAGGGCGCTCGACAGAATATTGATTCTGCACGCTGACCACGAGCAAAACGCTTCTACGTCTACAGTACGGCTCGCAGGCTCGTCGCAAGCAAATCCTTTTGCATGTGTTGCAGCCGGTATCGCGTCGCTGTGGGGGCCTGCGCATGGGGGGGCAAATGAGGCTGTGCTGAATATGCTGGACGAAATTGGAACTCGTGATCGGATATCAAAATATCTCGGTAAAGCACAAGATCCCCAGGACAATTTCCGCCTGATGGGATTCGGCCATCGGGTCTACAAGAACCATGACCCCAGAGCCAAAGTGATGCGGATAACATGCCATGAAGTACTCGACGAACTCGGCGTGCAGGACCCTACCCTGGAATTGGCAATGGAACTGGAGCGAATTGCCCTGGAGGATGATTACTTTGTCGAAAAGAAACTCTATCCCAATGTGGACTTCTATTCCGGAATAATCCTGCGGGCACTTGGATTTCCCACCAACATGTTTACTGTACTGTTCTCCATCGGGCGTACCGTCGGCTGGATCGCTCACTGGAAGGAAATGCTCGAATCTTCGGAGAGCAAGATCGGGCGGCCACGACAGCTTTATGTTGGCAACGAACCGCGCGACTTCACAGCAGTAGCTCAAAGGGAACACACCGAGAAAAAGGGCGGCTGGGCGTGGCTCTGGGGCGGTAACAGAAATAGCGACTAGCCTGTAAGGCGTACTGCTCACACCGATGAAGTGTGTTGTTTATAAGGGTGCCCGAAAGTCGGACGCTTATCTGTTTGTAAAGCGCGACTTTGACATTTCCCGGGTGCCTTCTGATCTATTGAAAGCCTTTGGCACACTTGAAAAGGTCATGAACCTCGAGTTATCGCCGGACCAGACACTGGCTAGAGCAGACCCTGATACTGTCCGGCAGCAATTACACGACAAAGGGTTCTACCTACAGCTACCACCAGCCGAATCCGAATCACCTCTTTGATGACAGCGCCATAAAAACCAACTGTACCTGACATGCTGACCAAAATAATTTTCACACTGGCAGTGATCATCATTGTGGCGCTGATATTCCGGACCAAAACACAGCCAGCGCGACTCCGCCACCCTATAGATAACGATAAAGACTCAGGTGGTGTCTCTGCTCGGTTCGTCGCCTACACACTACTCGCCCTGGTAATTACAACGTCGGCCCTGGTGTTTGTTCTACATTGGAACGAGCAACATCGAATCATGAATATCCAGGTTACTGACAGCCAGGGGCAATCCGTGACCTATCAGGCCTATAAGAAATCTCTCGATGGTCGGCAATTTACCACCCTGGATGATGTGGCGGTGACACTGGGAGCCGATGACCGCATAGAAATCCTCGATGAGAAGGACTAGTCGACCATAACCGGACAGTCAGGCTTCAATTCGAAAATCTTTCAGGTTAATACCAAGCTCCGCGTCACTGTGCAGTGCGACCAGTCGCCTGGCCATACGCGCATCATCACGCCCTTCGTTAAGTTTGTTACCAAGACGTCCGGGGATCCTGGCAGCAGCGGACAGCACCCCCTCTAAATCACCATAATCGTGTAGCAGCTTCACTGCAGTGTGAATTCCAACTGACCGCACACCCGGAATACCCAGAGAGCTGTCGCCAGCCAGGGCAAACAGGTCCACCAGCTGTCCTGGGTCTACCCCAAATCTTTCAGACACCCAGTTGTGATCGTGTTCGACGTCAGCAAAATGATCGTAAACCTGAACTCCGAACTCAAGTAATTGACAAAAACTCTTGTCCGTAGAAACAACCGTCACCGCACCACCTGCCTGAACAACACGGCGGGCGATAGTCGCAATTACATCATCTGCTTCCAGGCCCTCGACCTCCGATGCCTTCACCCCGATATCACGGAATGCATCAAGGATTGCAGGAAGACAGTCACGCAACTCATCAGGCATCGGTGAGCGGTTCTTCTTGTAATCGGGATAAGCTTTCAGACGCCAACTCGGACTACGGCTGTCCATTGCACAAACAACATGTGTCGCCGGCTGAAGCCGCAAGGCTCTTTGCAGGGATAACACACACGATTTGACAATGGTTTCGTGTCGGGACCCTGGATCGTCTGCCACCGGCACACCGGCGTAGACTCGTCGAATCAGATTCAGTCCATCGATCAGCAGCACACGCATTCTGCTGTCCTCCCGCTATGGGTGGACAGCCCAGTATACGCTTCAGGTACCGACCGTGTCTTGGGCTGTAGGAACGGTTTAACTGGACCACATACCCGGCAGAGGCTGCTCCCGGGAATAGGCTAAAGGATGTAGCGTGACAAATCCTCGTCACCAGCCAATTTGTCGAGGTGTTTGTCCACGTATTCCCGATCTATCGTCACTTGGTCACCCGAACGATCTGCCGATTCGAACGAGACTGTTTCGAGTAAACGCTCCATAACCGTATGCAGCCGACGTGCACCAATGTTTTCAGTCGATTCATTCACCTTCCACGCGACTTCGGCAACCCGCTGTACACCGTCTGCAACAAACTCCAGGCAAACGCCCTCTGTTTCCATCAACGCGGTGTACTGTTCAGTTAATGAGGCATCCGGCTCTGTCAACACACGTACAAAATCTTCTGTGGTCAGTGCATCAAGTTCTACCCGTATCGGTAAACGTCCCTGCAACTCAGGCATAAGATCAGACGGTTTGCTCATCTGAAAAGCACCGGAGGCAATAAACAACACATGATCCGTGCGCACCATGCCATAGCGAGTGCTGACGGTACAGCCCTCAACCAACGGCAGTAAGTCACGCTGAACGCCCTCTCTGGACACATCCCCCCCGTGGTAGTCCGTACGGCCCACGATCTTGTCCATTTCGTCTAGAAAAACAATGCCATCCTGTTCGACCCGCTCGACTGCTTCATGCTTCAGGTCATCGTCGTTTACCAGCTTGGCGGCTTCCTCCTCGGTGAGCAGTTTCTTAGCCTCGGATATTTTGACCTTGCGGGTGCGCGTCTGCTGACCACCCATGTTCTGAAACATCCCCTGCAACTGACTGGTCATCTCTTCCATTCCGGGCGGGCCCATAATTTCCACGCCGACCGATGGGCCGCTTATCTCAATTTCTATCTCTTTGTCGTCCAGTTTCCCTTCACGGAACAGCTTGCGGAAGCGCTGACGACCGGCGCCGTCTGTGTCCGCCGGGTCATCCGTAGCGGATGCTTCACTGCCAGCATCACGTGCGGGTGGCAACAATATGTCGAGTATCCGATCCTCTGCAGCGTCCTCAGCACGCGGCCGAACCTTTTCAAACGCTTCTTCTCGGGTCATTTTGACAGCCATGTCCGCCAGGTCACGGATTATGGAGTCGACTTCACGGCCGACGTATCCGACTTCAGTAAATTTGGTCGCTTCGACCTTGATAAACGGCGCTTTTGCCAGTCGGGCGAGCCGCCTTGCGATTTCGGTCTTTCCCACACCCGTGGGGCCGATCATCAGGATGTTCTTGGGCGTGATTTCGCTACGCAGAAATTCATCCGTAACCTGGGCGCGTCGCCATCGATTTCGCAGGGCGATCGCAACCGCCCGTTTGGCATCGGACTGGCCGATGATGTGCTTATCGAGTTCTTCTACGATCTCGCGTGGGGTCATCTGAGACATCAGCTTGAGCTCCCTTTAAGATCAGCACCGGTAGTCCCACGCTTGACCCGCTGAACAGTATGATTCCCGCCTGCTGCTGATTGAGCCAGACCCAACGCAGCGAAAAAACCGCTCATCAACCGCCCAGCTCCTCGATAGTGACTTCGTGATTGGTGTAAATACAGATGTCAGCGGCAATCGTGAGCGACCGCTCTACGATAGCCCGTGCATCCATATCGGTGTTCTCCAGCAGTGCAACCGCTGCCGCCTTTGCATACGGACCACCGGAGCCGATTGACATAACGCCTCCCTCGGGTTCAATAACATCACCTGTTCCGGAGATAACCAGAGATACAGATTCATCGGCAACCGCCAGCAACGCTTCCAATCGACGGAGCATCCTGTCGGTCCGCCAGTCCTTTGCCAGTTCCACTGCCGAACGCAAAAGATGACCCTGATGTTTTTGTAACTTACCTTCGAAGCGCTCAAATAGAGTGAACGCATCAGCGGTACCTCCTGCAAAGCCTGCGATCACCTTGTCTTCGTACAAGCGGCGTACCTTTCGGGCATTACCCTTCATGATCGTCTCACCCAGAGTAACCTGCCCATCGCCGCCGATGACGACGTTTTCACCTCGGCGTACCGACAATATAGTGGTGCCGTGCATCTGATTCTTTATGGTCACAGCATTACCGTTATTCAACCAACTTGAGGTTAGGGCGCCCCCGTTCCTTGCCAGCAGCGTGTGCCTGTTTGTAGTCGGATCTATCTTCTTGGGTGTTCCGTGTGGTGCCATCCGGTAAAACAAATGGCTCATCAGGTTTTTCCTTTGGAAAAATTGCCATAACGCTGGAGACAGGCAGCAGTACTTCCATCGATTGACCTTGGAAACGAGTCTTGAAACTGATCTGGTCGTCGCCCAGATAAAGATCTACGACGGCGTTGGTGTCTATGTTCAGCACGATTCGTCCATCTTTAACGAACCTGATGGGTACCTGTACACCCTCTACTTTGGCATTCACCAGGAGTTGTGGCGTCAATCCGTTGTCCACAACCCAATCACGGATTGCGCGAATCAGATAGGGTACGTTGGATGTTAAACTGACGTTATCCTTTTCCATAGCCGAAATCCAAACATCGCCTGGCCCGTTGACGCCCATCGAAACAGTTAAACGCCACGGATCTCCTTCTCCGGTTCACTTAAGCTCTTGGCAAACGACGGCCGTGCAAAAATTCGGTTACCGTAGTCTTCCAGTCGCTTTGCCTGTTTTGGCAGTTTCAAGTTAAACATCGGCAACCGCCAAAGCAAAGGACCCACACAACAGTCAACCAGGGTAAATTCTTCTCCAAGTACAAACTTTTTCCCTTCCAGCTGTACAGCCATCGCTGTTAGGCCATCACGGATCAAATCAGTCGTTTTTTTGTCGAGCTTGGTACCCAAATCGATACTGCGCTGAACATTGCTGAGCCAGTCCCTGTGGATATCGGCTATCACCAGACGTGCCTTACCCCGACCCACAGGATCTATTGGCATCAGTGGCGGATGAGGAAGTCTTTCATCAAGGTACTCGTTGATCAGTGTCGGGCCATATAGGACGAGATCCCGATCCTGCAGTATCGGCGTTTCACCATAAGGGTTTAGCTCAGCCATGCGCTCTACCATCTCACCTGGCTTGACGTACACGGTTTCGTGTTCAATGGTTTTCTCGTGCAGCACGATGCGGCAGGCATGTCCATATATACAAAGTGGGCCAGAGTAAATTTTCATCGCTAAATTAAGTTGTCCTGTTTATGGAGCCACGTACCGTACCTGAAAATCCATATACCAAGCGACGAAAGGCCACAGCTCCAGCGGTAGAATCAGTCAATGTACGTCCCGCCAGTATTCCTTCTTCGTGGCATAGGTCAGAAATACCAATACGCCCATAAAGATCATCACCCAAACCCCGATCTTATAGCGCACGAGCTTGGCTGGTTCAGCCAGATAAACCATGAAATTAGTCAGATCTCGCATTGCCGCATCATATTCTTCGTTACTCATCTGGCCCGGTGCTTTCTCAACGTAACCGGCGAAGTGTTGAACACCATCGGCGGCTCCTTCAAACTTGGCCTCACGATATCCCTGCAAACGATATAGCACGTGCGGCATCGCCACATTCGGGAACAAAGTATTGTTCCAACCGGTAGGGCTAGACTGATCCCAGTAAAAACTGCGCAGGTAGGTATAGATCCAGTTAGGGCCTTTCGATCGCGCAGTCAGACTGAGGTCCGGTGGAACCACACCAAACCATTTTTTTGCACCATCTTCTGACATGGTTATAGTCATGGTGTCACCCGGCTTTTCAGTTGCAAGCATCAAGTTTTCCCGTAACAACTTTTCGTTTATTCCGAGATCGGACCCCATGCGCTCGTAACGCATGTAGGCAGCGCTATGACACGACAGACAGTAATTGACAAAGGTCTTCGCTCCTCTTTGTAGTGACGCTTTGTCCGCTAAATTTATGTCCACTGGATCCAGCCCTTCGTCGCCCCCGCCCGAAGCCATAGCCCACACCGGCAACAAAGACAGAACTGCTATTTTGATGAGATTCTTCATCACCCTGTCAGCCTGTCTGGTTCTGGTTTTGTACGATCAAGTCGAGTGTAGATCGGCATAAGAAGAAAAAATGCAAAATAGATAACCAGGCCAATCTGTGCCCAGACTACATTCTTGAACCAGATCAGATCAACATGACCCGGATTTTTTGTCCCGAGATACCCCAGTATCACAAAAGTTACCGCAAACAACCCCAACATGGTCTTATACATCCAGCCACGGTAGCGAATCGACTTTACCTTTGATCGGTCGAGCCAGGGAAGAAAGAAGAAAAGTACGATGGCGACACCCATCGCCATAACACCCCAGAGTTTCGCGCCACCGGGTAGCCATTCGAAGGTCACCGCACGCAGAATGGAGTAGTAGGGAGTCAGGTACCACAACGGCACGATATCCGGAGGTGTCTGAAGAATGTTCGCGGGTTCAAAATTATCTTTTTCAAGAAACCAGCCACTTAGCTCTGGCGCGAAAAATACAATAGCGAGAAATACGGCCATAAAAACTGCAGCACCAAAAATGTCTTTCACCGTGTAGTAAGGATGGAATGGAATTCCGTCTAAGGGGACACCGTGATCATCCTTTTGTTTCTTGATCTCTACACCGTCTGGATTATTGGAACCGGTTTTATGGAGCGCAACGATGTGCAGGTAAACCAGCAAAGCCAAGAGCAATGGCAGAAGGATGACATGAAAGGCAAAAAACCTGTTTAGGGTGGCATCCGAGACCACGAAATCACCACGTATCCACTCGGCAAGGCCTTCACCGACCACAGGGATAGCACCAAAAAGCGAGATGATGACCTGCGCTCCCCAGTAGGACATATTCCCCCATGGCAACAAATAACCAAAAAACGCTTCTGCCATCAACGCGACATAAATGATCATGCCCAGGATCCAAATCAACTCGCGCGGACCTTTGTAGGAACCGTACAGCATTGCCCGGAACATGTGCAGGTATACGGCCAGAAATAACATCGAGGCACCAACCGAATGAAGGTAGCGAATGAACCAGCCCCCGGGTACATCGCGCATGATGTACTCGACCGATGCAAATGCCAGGCTGGAGTCCGGCTTGTAATGCATTGTCAGAACGATGCCGGTGACGATCTGCAGCACCATGACCAGCAACAGCAGTGAGCCAAAGTAGTACCAGAAATTGAAATTTTTCGGAGTGTAGTACTTGGCGACGTGCTCCTCCCAGACCTTAGTGGCTGGAAAACGCTCGTCGATCCACTCCATAAATCTCGCCATCAGGCTGTCTCCTCCTGATCAACTCCGACAAGTATCCGATTCTCGGACAGAAAGCTATGGGGTGGTACGACCAGATTTGTCGGTGCTGGAACGTTTCGATAGACACGTCCTGCAAAATCAAAGGCCGAACCATGGCAGGGACAGAAAAACCCACCGACCCAGTCATCACTGATGCCCGACGCGGCGCCGGTTTCGAATTTCTCGGTCGGCGCACATCCAAGGTGTGTGCAAACGCCTAGTACAACCAGGATTTCAGGCCTGATTGAGCGGTATTTGTTATGTGCATAGGTTGGCTGCTGGTCTAATACCATGGAATCAGGATCAGCCAAACGATCACGAATTTGCGCCAGATCATCGAGCATTTTCTGGGTCCGACGAATTATCCACACGGGTTTACCACGCCATTCCACAGCCAGCATACGTCCTTCTTTCAGCGTACTGATATCCACTTCGACAGGTGCACCGGCTGCCTTCGCGCGAGCACTGGGCGCCATGCTTGCAACGAATGGCACAGCCATAGCGCCGGCGCCGACCAAACCGACGCCTGAGGTTACTGTCGTCAGCATACGCCGCCGACTGTTATCAACTTCTTGGGTCATAGGTTCCTCACACGGAAAATCGACAGAGCGACTGAAATGACAGAGCACCACACTCGCTGCGCCACTGGCGGCGTACGAATCATGCCCCGAACGACGCCGGAGTATAACAAATTCAGTCTAAATGACGGGGCTCGGGTGACAACTCAATCGACTTAGCTGGTACTTGTAATAGATAGTAGGATACTGAACACAGCGTCAGGGATAGAGTCCCCAGTGCCGGAGAAACGCATCAATAGAAGGCTCGCGACCCCTGAAAGCCCTGAAAACTTCCAATGGTTCTTCAACACCCCCCGTCTCCAAGATATGCTGCAGAAACGCCCGGCCCGTGGTGGCATTGAAAATCCCCTCTTGTTCGAATCGATTGTAGGCGTCAGCAGACAGCACTTCCGACCACAAATAACTGTAGTAACCGGCCGCATAGCCTCCAGCAAAAATATGGGAAAACGCATGGGGGAATCTGTCGAAAGGGGGCGGAATAACAACCGCGACCTGCTGACGGACATCATCCAGGAGACGCTGAATGGCGTCAGCCGAAATTGGTGCAGTACTCGCATGAAGTCGAAAATCAAACAGAGCGAACTCCAGTTGACGAACCATTTGCATACCTGACTGAAAATTTCTCGCCCCGCGTAATTTCTGCAGCAGCGTGTCAGGCAATGACTCTCCCGTGTCCACATGGCTCGACACGAGATCCAGAGCACCTCTTTCCCAACACCAGTTTTCCAGAAACTGACTAGGCAGTTCCACAGCGTCCCACGGTACTCCACTGATTCCAGTCACTGACGGTTCCTCCACCAAGCTGAGTCAGGTAAAAGTGGCCCCGGATCACACCACCTTCATCTTGAATCTCATAGAACTTCACATCCGGATGCCAAACATCTGTAACAGCTTCGGTCACCTTAATCCCGAACAATCTATTCACGATCTCAAACAGACCACTCAATACTTTGGGTAGCGGAAAGTACGGACGCAGTTCTTCCTGATCGAAATGGTAGGTGGCCTGCCGCAACTTTTCTGAGTGATATGCGATATCCCACGGTGCTACAACATTGTCGACCGCTGACCGGCCGGCAAAGTCTTTCAATGCTTGCAGTTCACGCTGTGCGTGAGGCTGGGCCCGTGATATCAGATCGATGAGAAAACCCTCGACCTCAGCAACCGAAGACGCCATACGATCGACCAGCGCATACTCGGCATAATTTGAATAACCAAGAAGCGCCGCCATCTCCTGGCGCAATCCAATTATCTGCGTCATGACTGCGGTATTGTCCCAGCGATCGGCCTGGGGGCCGCGATCACTCGCCCGGGTTATAAAAGCCTCATACATCTGTCGCCTCAGATCCGAGCGTTCGGAATAGCGCATAAACGGTATATACGATGGCGCCTGCAACGTAAATTGCCAGCCACCGGACCCAGCTGACTCTGCCGTCTTTCGGGCAAGCCTGATCACTGTTTCAGGCAGTCCCGCAAGATCAGCTGGCACATCAAGCACAAGCGTCCAGCCGTCTGTGGCATCCATGACATTGTGTTCAAACTTGTTCGACAAACTAGCAAGATCGGTGATGATGTCCTTGAACCGTGCCCGCTCCTTGCCTTCAAGCTCCACACCGGAAAGTCGAAAATCACGAACCGCATTAAGTATGACCTTCCGTTTTGCCGCATCCAGACTGGAAAAGTCAGCGTGCTCTTGGATGTTGCGATAACCCTGAAAAATCGTTTTGTTCTGTCCCAGCTCCGCCCGGTAGGTCGTCAGTTTTTCGAGACTGTTCTGGTAGGCTTCTCTGAGATCTTCGGTATCGGCGACGGCATTGAGATGCGAAACGGGGGCCCACATTTTCCCTAACCGGTCTTCCAGCTCTTCGAGGGGTTGTGCAAAACTCTCCCAATCTGCATCGTCGGTCACTGTGTTTTCCAGCTGATCGATAACCGCTTGATTCAAAACAAGCAATTCATCAAGTGCCGGCCCGACATGTTGCGGACGAATTGCTCCAAAACGAGGCAACCCTTCGGTATCTAACAGCGGATTGTTATTGTTCATCACACAGTCTCAGGCCAAACACACCATTACACAGTCATGCCTCCAGCGAGTGTTTATACACGCCCTCATGTAAACTGACTTTACTCTATCATTCGGCACCCGGCTGTTGGTTTTCGATCATCTTGGGTAGCACACAGGACACAACATGACTGAACGATATGACTTTCTAGTCATCGGTGGTGGCAGCGGGGGAATTGCTGCGGCCCGCAGGGCTGCGGGACATGGCGCGCGGACAGCACTGGTCGAAGCTCACCGTCTCGGGGGCACTTGTGTCAATGTCGGCTGTGTGCCCAAAAAGGTGATGTGGAACACCGCGCATGTCGCCGAAGTCATCCGCCAAGCACCGGACTACGGGTTTTCGGTTACGAGCAATAACTTCGACTGGCCGACCATAACAAAAGCTCGGGATGGATACGTTCAGCGCCTCAATGAAATCTATAAGAAAAACCTCGATGCTTCGAGGGTCTCCCTGTACACCGGCTGGGCGTCGTTTCAGGAACCACATACCGTAGGAGTCGATAACCATGACCTGCAGGCCGATCACATACTCATCGCAACAGGTGGACGTCCGACCATCCCGGATATACCGGGTGCCGAGCTGGGTATCACCAGTGACGGGTTTTTTGAACTCGGGCATCAGCCACAGTCCACGCTGGTCGTCGGTGCCGGCTACATCGCTACCGAGTTGGCCGGCGTACTGAACAGCCTGGGAACTGAGGTGACCATGCTGCTGCGCAAGACGACCCTCCTGAAAGAGTTCGACGCAACCCTTGGCGATACCCTCATGAGCGAAATGGAGGCCGCGGGTATTAAAATACTGACCGGGGTTCGTCTGCAGGAAATTCGTACTGAGCCGGACGGCACACTCAGCATATTTCACGATGCTGATCAAACCACCACTGGGTTCGATTCAGTCTTGTGGGCAATAGGACGAGAACCATTAACGGCTGATCTAAATCTCGATCACGCTGGTGTACGGGTTGACGCTGAGGGCTTCATTCCAACGGATAAGTATCAGTGTACCAATGTAGACGGGGTCTACGCTGTGGGTGATGTCACCGGCAGACAAGCCCTAACCCCGGTCGCGATAGCTGCCGGTCGCCGACTGGCAGATCGTTTATTTGGCGGTCACGCTAATGCGTACCTTGACTACACAGATATCCCAACAGTGATCTTTTCACATCCTCCTATAGGCACCGTCGGACTGACCGAAGAACAGGCCAGAGCCCAACATGGTGAAGACAACGTCAAGATCTACCAGAGCCGATTCACTAACATGCAGTACGCAGTTAGCCAGCAGAAACCGGCGACAGTGGTGAAACTGATTGTCGTCGGCCCTGAAGAAAGGGTGGTTGGCTGCCACATGATTGGACAGGCCGCAGATGAAATCATTCAGGGGTTTGCGGTAGCCCTGAAAATGGGCGCAACAAAAACCGATTTTGACAACACTGTCGCGATCCATCCTACTGCGGCTGAAGAACTGGTCACGCTGCGTTGAATGTGGGTAATAATGCTACTGAGAAATTCCATTTCAAACCCTGTTCAGTACACTGTTGTTTGAACAAGAAGTAACAGGAGAAACTACGATGGCATGGTGGGGCAAACTGATCGGCGGAACGCTGGGCTTCATGATGGGTGGGCCACTCGGCGCGCTACTCGGGACGACTCTGGGACACCAGTTTGATGCGAACAGGCGTGGCGCTGGTATGCGCGCCCTCCCCGGTGACCAGGAACGAATCCAACTCGCTTTTTTCACGGCCACTTTCTCAGTTATGGGACATATCGCCAAGGCCGACGGCCAGGTCTCCCAACAAGAGATCCAGATGGCGAAAAGCCTGATGGACCAGATGCGTTTGGACAAACAACAGCGAAAAGCTGCAATTGATCTGTTCGATCAAGGTAAACGCTCCGACTTTCCCCTGAACGATGTACTCCTTCAGTTCCGCCACGAATGTCAACGTCGCACCACCGTGCTGAGGATGTTTATTGAGATTCAGGTTCAGGCCGCCATGGCTGACGGTCGGCTCGATCCCCAAGAAAATTCGATTCTCCTTCATGCCGCGGACGCGCTGGGCTTTGATCAGTCGGAAGTTGAAAATCTGATCAATCTAATTAGCGGCACCGCGAGTCACGCCGGCCGTACGCCCGCTCGCTCAATAGATCAGGCTTACAAGATACTGGGAGCCTCAAAGAACGAATCCGATGCCGAGATCAAAAAATCCTATCGCCGTCTGATGAACCAACATCACCCCGATAAACTGGTCGCCAAGGGTGTTCCCGAAGAGATGGTCAAGCTGGCGACAGAAAAAACACAGGAGATCCGAAGCGCCTGGGAACAAGTACGAGATCATCGTAAAAAAGCAGCCTGAGCCCCAAGTCCTACTGATGTCCCAGTCACTGACAATTTGAGACCGAGGAGATTCCATGAATCTGTCGTTTCTGTTGAGTGAGCGAGCCCGCACGGATCATCCCATCCGCGTTGCTCTCATAGGGTGCGGCAAATTCGCCACCATGTATCTCACGCAGGCCCGCCAAACAGCGGGAATCCATATTGTTGGTATTGCTGACCTCGACCCGGCAAGAGCAATGAAACAGCTCAAGACGGCTGGCTGGACAGCCGAGCAATACGCAGCCCGCAACCCGACTGACGCTATGGCAAAGGGCTCAACCTGGCTCACGGAAGATGCTGACCAGCTAATTGACTTCAACGGGATCGATGTTGTCGTTGAGGCGACAGGCATCCCCACAGCGGGCATTCACCACTGCCGGCGGGCGATCAGTGCAGGGCATCATATTGTTATGGTCAATGTAGAAGCTGATGTAGTTGCCGGCCCCCTACTGGCCCGGGAAGCCCAAGCTGCGGGCGTGGTCTACAGCCTGGCGTGGGGTGATCAACCGGCTCTGATCTGTGAACATGTCGACTGGGCACGGACCTGCGGCTTTGAAGTTGTTTGTGCGGGCAAGGGTACTCGTTATCATCCGTCCTACCATGAACTCACCCCTGATAGCGTGTGGGAGGTACTACAGCAGTACCTGGAAATTGATGACCCCTCCAGCATCAATATGAAAATGTTCAATTCGTTTCTCGATGGCAGTAAGTCAGGCATCGAGATGAGCGCTGTTTGCAACACCACCGGACTGACCCCACAGCATAACGGCCTGGGCTTCCCGCCCAGTTCCCGATTCGATCTGGCAAACGTCTGCAAGCCTTCAGAAGATGGTGGCATGCTCAGTCGGCGCGGCACCACCGAGGTGGTGTCATCCCTCACACGTAGCGGTGATCCGGTAGCACATCATCTTGCCATGGGCACCTACGTGGTGGTCGAAGGTGCTGGAGACTATGCGCAGCAGTGTTTTCGTGAATACCACATGCTCCAGGACTCGACTGGGCGCTACGCCGCCCTGTATCGACCCACCCACATGATCGGGATGGAACTTGGCGTCTCTGTCGCCTCGGTGGTGCTCCGGGGTGAACCCACCGGCTGCCCCAAAGGTTTCCATTCAGACGTAGTCGCAACAGCCAAACACGCCTTAAGTGCGGGTCAAATTCTCGATGGTGAGGGGGGGCATTGCGTATGGGGTCAACAAATGCCCGCTGCAGACTCAATCGAACGGGGCGCTCTGCCGCTTGGGCTGGCAGCAGATATCAAGATGCGTTGTAATGTTGCTGCAGGTTCAACCCTGCGCTGGGCAGACGTAGAATTCGATGACAACGACACCGCCGTTCAGGCACGCCGGGAAATGGAAGTTGCATTTTCGGATCGTCTTTAGAACGCCTTTGCCGGCGATTTTCATCTGAACTACACCGGCCATCGTTGTGAACCGGTCATGCTGCAACGTTACAATGCGCGCTAGTACGCCATTTCCGGTGTTTCTACAACAATCTGAATGAGGCACACATGTCTACTTACACTATTGCACTGCTGGCCGGTGACGGTATCGGACCTGAAATCATGGACGAAGCCGTCAAGATCCTGCGCCTTGTTGAATCCCGAAATACAGTCACTTTTGATCTGAAACCGGCTTTGTTTGGTGCATCGGCCTACTTTGAGACCGGCAAATCTTTTCCGGAAGAATCAGTAGCCATCTGTGATCAGGCTGATGCCATCCTTAAAGGGACCATCGGACTGAACCACGAAGATTCAAAAACAATCCCGGTGGATGAACAACCTGAACGCGGCGCATTGTTACCCATGCGCCGACGCTATGATACTTACGCCAATTTTCGACCGGTATACCTACCGCGCAGCCTGGCCCATTTTTCCCCACTCAAGCCGGAAGTGATCGGTGATGGCATAGATTTGATCATTATTCGTGAACTGGTCGGTGGACTTTATTTTGGCAGCAAAGAGAGCGGAGTCGATGACCAGGGAAAACGCTATGTTCACGAAATGCTGGAATACAACGAAGACCAGATCCGCCGTGTCCTCGAGGTGGCGTTTCAGCTCGCCAGCAAACGCAAGAAAGTACTCCACAATATCCACAAGAGCAACGTGCTCAAATCCAGCGTCTTGTGGAATGAGATTGTGGAGGAAGTCCGTCCGAGCTATCCTGATATTGAGGTGAAACACGTTCTGGTCGATGCGGCCGCCACCTACCTGTGTCTCGATCCGGCCAGTTTCGATGTAATGGTGATGGAAAACATGTTTGGCGATATTCTCAGTGATCAGGGCGGCGGTATTCTCGGGTCGCTGGGGCTGATGCCATCGGCCTGTGTGGGACCTGAAAAGTCCTACTACGAACCCTCCCACGGATCGGCACCCGATATCGCCGGCCAGGGTATTGCCAACCCCTATTCAATGATTGGTTCTGTCGCCATGATGCTGGAAATGAGCTTTGGTATGGAGGGCGAGGCGCGCAATCTCTGGCGGGCTATGCAAAGCGTCTTTGCTGCAGGTTATACAACACCCGATTTGGCACGGCGAGGTAAATCCGAGGAAAAGATCAGTACCGCGGAGTTTGGTGACCGGGTGGTACTTGAACTCGAGAAACAACCCGTTAACAACTGATACCAGTGCCTGAGAAACGCACTTACTCGGGTCTTGCCAGTGGGGCCGAGTGCTCTTTGCCTTCGGTCTGCCGATGCATCACTAGGTTCAGCATTCGAAGGGTTGCGTTAATACCAGCAAAGACTTGATTGGCGTGTACCCCGCGCGTCTTAAAGCTGTCGTGACCGTCGTCCCAAGTGATAAAACACTCGGTCAGGGCGTTTGAACTGCCCCCCTTGGGTATACGGACTTCAAAATCTGCCAATTTCGGAGGGGAAAACCCGATAGGATCCAACACGCTTTTGATTGCGGTTGCAAACGCATCGAACCCACCATTGCCTGATCCGGACGCCTTGTGAATTTCATTGCCCACTCGAACCCGAATACTGGCCGTTGATTCGATTTCAAGTCCGCTGGTTATTGAACAATTCAATAACTCGATGTGCTGAAAATCCCTGCTTTCCAGAATATCGGCGATGATAAAAGGTAAATCCTCAGGGGTAATGGTCGCCTTGGTGTCTGCAATTTCGACAATTCTCTCCAGCACCTTCTGTTGATTTTCCGGGGAGAGCTCAAGGCCGAGGTCCTCCAGGTTCTTGAGTAAAGAAGCCCGGCCGCTCATCTTGCCAAGGGCGTAACTGTGTTTTCGTCCGAATCGAGCGGGACTCAGCTCGGTTTGGTAGAGCCCACCCTTATTGTCGCCATCAGCGTGTATCCCGCTGGTTTGAGTAAACACATCGTTGCCCACCACGGGTGAATTCGCCGCCATCCGTTTTCCTGAAAAGTTCTCGACCATCTGACTGAGTGCATGGATCTTGGATTCGTCCAGCCGCAGGCTCATCCCGAGTTTGTCCCGCAAGACCACCGCCACTTCTGCTAGCGAAACATTTCCGGCTCGCTCACCGAGGCAATTTACGGTCACGTGTATCGAGCGCGCACCCGCCTGGACAGCCATCATCGCATTGGCGGTGGCCAGGCCATAATCGTTGTGGGGATGAAAATCGAATGCGAGTCCGGGATAGCGGCTACACATATCGCCGACGCTTTCGAATACTTCCTGGGGACTCATTACACCCAGTGTATCAGGCAGCATCACGTGCACTACCTCGGATTCTGCGAGTGCTTCGGTAATTCTGTAGACATAATCACGGCTGTCCCGATACCCGTTTGACCAATCTTCCAGATAGACATTGACCAGAAGTTGCTGCGCCTTGGCATAATCGATTGTCCGATGGATATCAGCGATGTGCTCATCAAGAGACTTCCTGAGCTGCTCCGTGCAATGTTTTTCGCTTCCCTTGGTAAGCAGGTTGAGCACACGACCGCCAGCGCCAACCAGCCAATCCACACTTCGCTGGTGATCTGTAAATCCAAGCACTTCAACCCGCTCGAGGCAGTCATTGTCAGCCGCCCATTCGTGAATCTGAGTCACCGCCTGTTTTTCGCCATGAGACACCCCTGCGGACGCGACCTCTATCCGATCGACCTTTAGGCTCTGTAGTAACCCTCGTGCGATACTGACCTTCTCTTCAGGAGAGAACGACACCCCCTGTGTCTGCTCGCCATCGCGCAGGGTCGTATCCATCAGCAGGACCTGTCGGGGCTCAGTCATATCAACGCTTCACAATCCGGCAAAAGGGCGCATATTCTACACAGACTGTGGGTGTTTCATGAGCACAAATGCATCTATAGTTGATATATCGCCAATTACACGCGAAAGCACGACGAAAAAGTTGTGTCTATTGAACAAAAATCGAGCCAGAATTTTTGCCCCATAGATTGACCCTGCTTAAGATAGGGTTCTTTGTGGGACTGCTTCTCCGAACTTTACGGATAGGCAAATACACTCGCCGTCGGGTGAAACCTCATGCGGGAGTGGATGGTCGCTACATATAAGTTACATCGGATCCGCACACTATGCATTTTGATTATCGCCTCTGGGGCTTTACCCGCGGGGTCAGAGGCCGGATTTTTTTTGCGGTACTGATAGGCGTCCTGGCCACTACCCTAGGTGTGGCACGCCTTGCGCTCCTCGGTTGGCTTATCGGCTTGGTTTTCGAAGGCCATAGCGTCACCACCCTAGTCTTCCCTTTGTTGGTGACCGCTTGTGTCATGATCCTAAGGGGAATCTTCGAACACTGGCGTACTCTGGTCGCACATAAGACAGCATCAATCGTTCAGAAAATGCTGCGTCGCCGACTGTATGACCAGATCGTCACGCTGGGACCAGGGTATGCGGGAAGACAGCGGTCTGGTGAGCTCGTCCTGTCACTGGTCGACGGGGTGGAGCAGCTGGAAACCTATTTCGGGCAGTATCTGCCTCAGCTACTGGTCTCTGGGATCACCCCGGTGCTGATCTTTGCCTTTGTCGCCTTCCTTGACTTGCCGGTAGCGCTGACACTGTTAATCGCTGCAGTGATAGCACTGGCCGCACCGGCACTGTGGCATCAGTTTGACACCAAGAAATCCCAGGAACGCCAGGATGCTTATGCTGTTTTTGCATCGGAATTTCTGGATGCCGTACAGGGACTGGCTACTCTCAAGGCCTTTGGGCAGAGCCGCCCGCGGGCCGACCTGCTGGCTGACAAAGCACGGGATGTTTTTCGAACCACCATGTGGGTGTTAGCTACTAATTCGCTGGCCCGTGGCATCACTGATACCGCGATCGCGGTAGGTGCCGCGGTCGCGCTGGGTCTGGGCGCTCACCGGGTAGCGTCGGAACAGATGGAACTCACTGCACTGCTGATTATTCTGATGATGGGCGTTGAAATCTTTCGGCCGATGCGCGACCTGCGTACGGTACTTCACCAGGGCATGGTCGGTCTTTCGGCCGCACAGGGTATTTATCGGATTCTGGATACACATCCGCCCATCGTTGAAAAAAGTGACGCTATCGAACCTGTCGATCCCCAACCCACGATATCTTTCGAATCGGTGCGCTTCAGCTATCCCGAACAGCAACACTGTGTTCACGATCAACTCGACCTTTCAATAGTTCCCGGTGAGCGCGTCGGTGTCGTCGGCGCCAGTGGATGTGGCAAATCGACAATCGTCCGACTGCTGCTGCGTTTTTATGATCCAGACCAGGGAACCGTCAAGCTCGGTGGGCACGATATAAAAGATCTTTCACTCGCTGCGCTCAGGCAACAAATATCAGTGGTAAATCAGGACACTTTTCTGTTTCATGGCAGCATCGGTGAGAACATCCGGCTAGGCAGACCCGACGCAACCGATGCAGAGGTCACCAACGCCGCAAAAAGCGCGAACATCCATGAGTTCGTATCAGGCCTACCGCAGGCATATGACAGCCTGATTGGAGAAAAGGGCATCAAACTCTCGGGCGGCCAGCGACAGCGGGTGGCGATTGCACGGGCGCTGCTACGAGACTCACCGATTTTGATTCTTGACGAAGCGCTGTCTGCAGTCGATGCCGAAAATGAGGCTTTCATCCAACAGGCCTTGGACAGATTGATGGAGGGCCGCACCACGCTTGTCCTGGCCCACCGACTTTCCAGCATCATCAACTGCGACCGAATCCTCGTCCTGGACCAGGGCAGGGTCGCTGAATCCGGCAACCACAATCAATTGATGGCGAGCAATGGCATCTACTCCGAGCTCATGTCTGAACAGGCAGGTGAAGCAGATCGGGAACAAACTGAAGAAAAGGCATCGTCAGAAATCGCAGCATCATCATTGCCGCCGCAGGATGTGGCAGAAGACATAAACAGTGTACCGACTGAGGGAATAATCAAAGCTGAAGGACTCAACTGGCGACAGGTGGTCAATATCCTTATGGGGCATATCATGCCCTGGAAAGGCCGACTGACTTTAACCTTTATCTTTGGTGTTCTGCGTGTGGTTACGTTCATCGGCGTCGGCGCACTGAGTGCACTGATCGTCCTGGCGCTCAAGAACCACGCGCCTTACACCCATTACCTGATCGGTCTCGCTATTGTTGCACCACTGTCAGGTATCCTGCACTGGCTCGAATCGTGGATAGCACACGATATGGCTTTTAGGTTATTGGCAGAAATGCGTATCAGCGTATTTCGCAAACTGGACCAGCTTGCCCCGGCTTACCTGGTACGACGGCGAACAGGTGACCTGATGGGTATCGCGACACAGGATGTCGAGTTGGTCGAGTATTTTTTTGCGCACACAGTCGCGCCTGCCTTCGTCGCGGTTCTCGGGCCCGTCGTGGTTGTGTTTATCCTGGCAACAGCCAACGGGTGGATGGCGGCCGCTCTGGTTCCATTTTTACTTGCCGTCGGCCTGAGTCCGTTTCTGATGCGCAGCAGTGTAGATCGTTTGGGCTCTCGCTCACGCGAAGCGGCGGGTGAGTTGGCCGCACATGCGATCGACAGCGTGCAGGGGCTGGGTGAAATCGTCTCTTACCAGCAAGAAGATAGTCGCGGGAATCAGTTTGATGGGCTCGGCGAACGTCATATTTCTCTTCGCCTGCCGTTTTTCGGTCAGCTGACCCTGCAGCACACTCTACTTGAGATATTTACTGGGTTGGGGGGCCTAGCTGTTGTGACGACAGGCGCATTTCTGGCTGGCACTCAAGCCATCGATTCGGGTGTTCTACCATTACTTACGATTCTTGCGATGGCTGCGTTTCTACCGGTCTCCGAAATTGCGCAGGTAGGCCGACAACTCGCCGACACACTGGGCGCCACGCGTCGTGTTTATGCGCTCGAAAACGAACCGGTACCGGTAATAGACGGTCGGGGTGCTCCGGAATCTGAGAATTCTGCGGCGATCACACTGTCTTCAGCCTGCTTCAGTTACCCCGGCCGACCACGGCAAGTTCTTGCTGACGTGGGGTTCACGATCCCGGCCGGTAAAACAGTCGCCCTGGTCGGGCCATCAGGTGCCGGCAAGACGACCTTGGCACAACTGTTGATGCGGTTTTGGGATCCTACCCAGGGCATCATTACGCTTGGCGGCACTGATCTACGGGATTACCACCTAGATGATCTGCGCGCCCGAATCGCTCTGGTTGCCCAGGACACTTACCTGTTCAACAACTCGCTCAGAGAAAATATTCTCATCGCGAAGCCCGATGCCAGTGAAACAGAACTGGCACAGGCGGTCGAGCTGGCGGCACTGTCAGACCTGGTGAAGTCACTTCCGCAGGGACTGAATACTCCAGTAGGAGAAAGAGGCACCAGTCTGTCCGGCGGACAACGACAACGGGTTGCTATCGCCCGTGCGTTTCTAAAGGATGCGCCGGTACTGATCCTTGATGAGGCAACGTCACACCTAGATGCCATCAGCGAGCAGGGCGTACGCAAGGCGCTGGATCAGTTAAAAGCCGACAGAACCACCATCATTATTGCCCACCGTCTTTCGACCATACGGGATGCGGACATGATCGTTGTTCTTCAAGACGGCCAAGTTGTTGAAACCGGAACACACACGGACTTGCTGAATAACCAACACCTTTACGCCCGACTGGTTTCTCACCAACTGGGCGGGGCGCGTGCAACGCAGGCTCTGTCAACCTAACATTAGTATTGAATTGGCCTGACAAGGTCGACCACAGCGCATCAAGTTCAGCTGCTGTCACACCCACGGGGCGTATCCATGAGTTACATCATCACCAATTACAAGCAGTTCGGTAATTACCTTGGTTGCTGATACGCTACCACGCCGGCTTGCAGCTATCCTCTATCTGGACGTAGTCGAGTTCAGTCGTTTGACACATGACAACGAAGACGCCACCTATCGGACATTGCAAAACTATCTTCGTGATATAGATGCTGTGATTGAAAACCGTGGTGGGCGAACTGTGGATAGATCTGGCGACAATCTGCTGGCGGTATTTCCAGTTGCCGCCAATTCGGTCATGGCCGCTGTCAACATCCAGGAACGACTGACTGCAAGAAATGCGGCTCTGCCGGCTGACCGCCAGATTCACGCTCGTATCGGCATTAACCTGGGCGACATCATTGATGATGGCCAGAGAGTCTTTGGCGATGGCATCAATGTTGCGGCCCGCTTGCAGGAAATCGCACCGCCGGGTGGCATCTGTGTTTCCGACTCTGCTCGCGTTGTGATTGGAAATGCGCTGTCTGTCAGTTTCCGGGCCGTCGGTGAACAGCAATTACGCAATATCGCCTCAAAAATCAGTGCCCACCTGGTCATCATAGATAGTGACCAACCCAGAACATCGACACACGAACCTGATGACCCTCGGCTCTCGATCGCTGTATTACCTTTTACCAGCCAAACAGGAAATACGGACCTGGCTGGTCTGGGTTTAGGGCTTACCGTTGATCTTATTAGCGCGTTGTCGCGGTTTCGACAGCTTTTTGTAATTGCCCAACATACCTCACTGGCCCAGAAGCGGGACAGCGCAGGCACAATCGCACTCGGCCATCAGTTGGGCACCCGTTACCTCGTTGATGGAAGTATCCGTGCCGCTGGGAAGGGATTTCGGGTAGCCGTTCAGCTGATCGATACAGTGTCCGGTGGCTACCTGTGGTCGGAGAGTTATGACGGAGGCAACCAAGAACTACTGTCCATCCAGGATGAAATAACCCAACGAGTAGCATCGACTCTGGTCAGCAATCTCGAATACAGCGCTGTCCGTAGGACTGATTTCAGACATACTGATGCTGACTACACTGACGTGATACGCGCCCGACAACTGGTTTACCGGATGCAAGAGCCACGGGACACTCAAATGGCCCGCACTCTGTTCCACAAAGTCATCGGAATCGACCCGCAGTTCGCGCCGGCACTGTCCGGCCTGGCACTCACTCATCTGACCGACCTGCTGATGTCATGGTCTCCCGAACCCGACACTTGTGTACCCAGAGCTACACAGTATGCCCAACGGTCACTTGAGCTCGATTACACGGACAGTCTAGCTCACGCCGTGTACGGAATTACCGGATTATGGCGAGGGCAGCACATCGAAGCAGTGTCCCACCTGGAACAGGCTCTGGCGCTGAATCCAAACCACGCAGATGCGTTCGCGGGTATGGGACTGGCCTTGATATTCACCGGTGACCCAGTCGCCAGCATTCGACAGATCGGTCTTGCATTCGAGCGCAATCCATTTCCACCATCGTGGTACCGCTGGGCGCTTGCCATCGCACAGTACAACAGTGCGCGCTATCACGAAGCAGTTCAAACCCTGCAGGCAATCCCGGTTTTAAACAGATTCCACCGGCGGGGGCTGTCTGCCAGTTACGCTCGACTCGGCGACTTAGACAGTGCACGGACACAGCGTGAAATTGTGATGGCTGAAACTCCGGGATACACAGCAGCGGATAGCCGTCTGCATCAACCGTACGAAAATCCCGCGCACATACAACCTTTCATCGATGGCCTAGTGCTCGCTGGATTTCCAGCCGGCGACCCCAGTTGAATGATTGTTTTGAGAAGCGCCGCGCAGTCAAGCCATCAAGGCATCGACCCATCGGTCGCACCCCTGGCGGACCGGATCAAGGACCAGACGTCCTGTAGCATCGGCAGTTTCCGATACAGCGCGTTGCGCCTGATCATCATTTAAGTGTGCCGTGTTCAAAGCAATGCCGACGGTCACCGGCCGGGGGTAAATACCACAGGCTGAAGCCACATCTTCGTAGAGCGCGATAACTTCATTTAACGGTGGCACCTTGACGGTAATACCGACCGTATCGAGTTCAGTCATGCCAGCACGATGACACAGTATCAGATGGGTTGGACAGGCGCCGCGCAGCAGTGGCAGTGTGGAGGTACTGCCGGGATGAAGCAAAGAGCCTTGACCTTCAACGATCGCAAGCGCCGCGTCGGCGGCATCCAGAACCATCTTTTCCACCGCACCGCCTGCATAATCTACGCGTATAGCATCAAGGGGTATACCTCTACCGCTGATTGCGATGCCGATCTGACCAGTCGCCAGAAACTCAGCCTGTATGCCCTGCGCTCGGGCGGACTTCCAGATTTCTAGCCCGGCCGTCATTTTGCCCACCGCCATATCGCTGCCCACCAGCAGCAAACGACGGTTCGTCAATTCCGAGGCCCGGGCCCAGGCGATACCCAGACCTTGGGGCTCCTTACGAATATCCCAGATCCACTGTCCTGCCCTCAGGTTGGCATACCGGTCTGAGATACGCTCATGCAGTCCATTGACCACACACATGCCAGCAGCCAGCGCCTGTTCGACTTCCGCGACCATCGACTCTGGCAGGCGGCCACCTGAGGGCGCCATGCCAAGTACCAGGACCTCGCCGCCATAACCCAGCGCCTGCTCAACGTTTGAGACCACCGGCACATCGGGACCGAATTCAAACAGATCACGAGTTGTTTTACCGCCCTGGTTAAAGTCGATGACACAGGCTATCGGATTCTCGGAATAACGCAGAATACCGTGACCCATTTTTCCATTCAGCTTGTCAATCTGCTCATAGAAATGAATAACCAGTTTTTGTTCTTTTCTCAGCATGTCAGCGCAACTCCATGGCCATGTGCAGCTTCAGATACAGTGACCACACCGGATTCCATGCTCAACCCAGCAGCAGGGTCAGGAAGGAGATTGAGATGAGAATCCAGATCGATGTGGTCGAACAGTGCCGCCATCGAAGCACCCGCGGCGATCGCGACGGATGATTCACCCATACAGCCGATCATGGTGCCCAGACCACTGGCCCGGGCAGCAGCAACAATCCGCAGTGCTTCGGTAATTCCACCGCATTTCATCAGTTTCAGATTGACCCCATCCACACAGTTCGCCAGACGGGAAACATCCGTCGCATAGCGGCAAGACTCATCCACAAAAATGGGCAATGCGCGACCAGAATACAGCTGGGGCAGTTGATCGTCAGCATCAGAATGCAGTGGTTGTTCGACGTAATCACACCCACGCTCCTTCAGCCATCTCATCATGGCGCTTGCACCGGCTAGGTCCCAGCCCCCATTGGCATCCACCCGAACAACCACATCACGGTTACGGGCAGCTTCGACGACCGCGGCGTACATAGACTGATCGGCGTCCAGGCCTTCAGGACTTCCCAGCTTGACCTTGAGATAACAGGCGCCGGTTCGGTCCAGAATCTCAGGAACCCGCTCGCGTACCACCTCAGGAGGCAAGATCCCCACTGTTACCGATGTCGGCACCGAACGTCGGGGAAGACCCAGCAGCCGATAAAGCGGCAGCTGGGCGCGTTTTGCAAGTAGGTCCCATAATGCAATGTCGACCGCTGCCCAGGCACAGGAGGTAACCTCTGCACTGCGCGCGAGTTGCCATCCTTCATGGGGATTATCCAGCGCCTCGGGATAGTCTTCGAGGAAAGATGTCAGTTCTGTCTGGAACGACTCGGCCGTGTCCGTGCCGATCAGGCTACCAGGAGCGGCTTCACCCAGGCCTTCCAGGTTGCCGGATCGGACAGAAACAAACAGATTGACAGATCCTGAGAATTCACCTCGGCTGATCCGCAGCGGATAACGCTTATTGAGTGCAACACTGCGAAAAGAAACATCCATCACTACCCCCGGCTTAATCGAATTGGAGAGGCCTTGTCAGCCTTTTAGTAGGCAAAAGGATAGCAGATTCCCAAGTCGGGTCCGACGGTGGCCGCATGAGTATCGCGCATTGGGTCAACTCAGACGTAACCAAGGCGCCGTTGATACCACCCGGCGCATCCAGATCAGTACCGGTCAAGCAACGTCTAACTTCAGGTCTCAGACTCATAGGGTATTGTTTGGAACGCGCCTTGTGAGTATAAAGTCACGTCCTGTCTCCCGTGTGGCTGCGAACAAGAACCAGACCGATGCAACAGCAGTTCAGCCAACGCATTGACTCAGAAGAACCCGATTTATCAAGCACATGACTTTATCGCCTTACCTACTCGCCATCGACCAGGGAACCACCAGTTCCCGCGCAATCGTTTTTGACCGCCTGGGTAAAAACTGCATTACAAGCCAGAAGGAACTCTCTCAGATTTATCCAGCTGATGGCTGGGTGGAACACGACCCCGAAGAGATCTGGCAAACCACGCTTGCTGTGTGCCGCGAAAGCCTTTCGGCCATCGAACAGAGTCCGGTCGCAATCGGGATCACAAACCAGCGTGAGACGATCGTTCTTTGGGAAAGAGCCACCGGCCGGACTCTGCACAATGCGATCGTTTGGCAGGACCGCAGAACGGCCAAACGGTGTGAAGGATTGCGAAACAATGGACACGAACCCTTCATAAAGCAGAAAACAGGACTGTTGTTGGATCCTTACTTCTCGGCAACCAAGATCAGCTGGCTGCTTGATAACGTTGAAGGGGCGCGAATCCGGGCACAAGCTGGTGAACTGGCTGTCGGTACCATAGATTCCTTCCTGCTCTGGCGCCTGACCGGCGGAAAAGTTCACGCTACAGATGCAACCAATGCGTCGCGCACCCTGCTTTTCAACATTCATTCGCAGCAGTGGGACCCGGAGTTGCTGTCACTGTTTGACATACCCGAATCATTATTACCTGACATTCGCGATTGCGCCGACGATTATGGCTACACCGACACGGACCTACTGGGCAGTGCCATTCCGATCTGTGGTATTGCAGGAGACCAGCAGGCCGCACTGCTTGGTCAGGCCTGCATTCAACCCGGCATGGTCAAGAGTACCTACGGCACCGGTTGTTTTGCTATCGTCAACACGGGCCCGGCTGTACTCTCATCACAGAACCGGCTGCTGACGACGGTTGCATACCGTGTGTCTGGACAAACCACTTATGCACTTGAAGGCTCAATATTCGTCGCTGGCGCGGCAATACAGTGGCTTCGAGATGGCCTGGGAATCATTCAGTCCGCCCACGAATCGGAAGAACTGGCTGGCGCCCTGACCTCAAACCGAGGGGTCTACATGGTGCCCGCCTTCACCGGTTTGGGCGCACCCTACTGGGACCCCCAGGCGCGGGGGGCCCTGTTTGGACTCACTCGCGACACGGGGATCAACGATCTTGTTCGCAGCGCCCTCGAATCCGTCTGCTACCAGACCGTTGACCTGCTCAAGGCCATGACCAACGACCATGTTCCGGAAATTTCCACGCTCAGGATAGACGGCGGGATGGCAAAAAACAGCTGGCAGATGCAGTTTCTTGCAGACATTCTGAATATACCGGTTCAGCGACCGACAACAACAGAAACCACTGCGCTGGGTGCTGCCAGCTTGGCAGCGCTGCAAGTCGGTATTATCGGGTCACTCGATGAACTTGCTGATCGCTGGCAGGAGGACGCACGATTTGAGCCGGCCATGAACGACGTAGAGCGGCAAACCCTGCTGCGTCGGTGGCAACGTGCAGTAAAGAGTACCCGAACATTTAGCGAGAACCGATAGGACCATCCGCTCAGCTGCTCTTCGCATCCTGCAGGATCATGTCGGCGCCTTTTTCGCCGACCATGACGGCTGCTGCGTGTGTATTACCTGACACCAGGGAGGGCATCACTGAGCAGTCAACCACACGCAGACCCGTTACTCCACGGACCTTCAGACGCACATCGACGACTGCGCGATCGTCGCTACCCATGCGACACGTCCCCACTGGATGGAAAATCGTCACACCAGTCTCCCGCGCAAATGCCAGCAGCTCGTCGTCGGTCTGAACCGAGGTTCCTGGACTGTACTCTGCCGAAATATGCGTGTTGAGCGCGGGTTGTGCCGTAATCTGCCGTGCAGTTTTCAGGCCAGCGACGATGGTAAGCCGATCGTGCTCGGTCGCAAGATAATTTGGACAGATCGCGGGCGCTGCCTGAGCATGCCGCGATTTGAGCGTGACACTGCCCCGACTGGTTGGACGCAACTGGCAGACAGACGACGTAAAGCCTGGAAAACTGTGGAGCGGGGCACCTGGCAGGTCGGCCGACAGGGCTGCAAAATGAAATTGAATATCCGGTCGGTTGACCGCAGCTGAACTTCGAATAAATGCACCCGCCTGATTGATCCCCACCGCCATGGGACCGCTTCTCGACAACACATAGTCCATTCCCATACACAACCAAGACCATGGATTTCGCATCTGGCTGTTGGTTGTTCCCGGGTGGGTGGTACGATGAATCAGCCGGACCTGAAGGTGGTCCTGAAGGTTCCGACCCACCTCTGGCAGATCCTGAACCACTGGAATACCAAACTGCTGTAAGCAGCGGGCTTCGCCGATACCGGACAATTGGAGCAGTTGGGGAGACTGGACAGCACCCGCACTGAGTATGATCTCCCGCTGGGCCAGAACGCTGTACTCGGTGTGCCCACGTCGATAAACCACTGCCCGTGCCTGACTGTCCTGGAACTCAATCTGTTCTACCTGCGCATCAGTGACGATATGAAGGCCTGATCTGTGGCGGGCCGGTTTCAGATACGCGCTCGCACTGCTGCTGCGCAACCCATTCCATGTAGTCAGCTGATAAAAGCCGGTGCCCTCCTGGGTCTGACCATTGAAATCTGGGTTTCGAGGATATCCGGCCTGCGTGCAGGCCTCCACGAAGGCTTCTGCCAGACGGTTGGGTTGTTTAATGTCGCAAACACCCATCGGTCCTGAATCACCATGATAGTCGCTGGCACCGCGCTGATTGCGTTCCGAGTGAATGAAGTAGGGTCTTACATCGGCCCATGACCAGCCGACGTTCCCCAGTTCAGCCCACTGGTCGTAGTCCTGATGTTGGCCACGGATATAAATCAGGCCATTTATGGCACTTGAACCGCCCAGTACCTTACCGCGCGGCCAGTAGATCTGGCGGTTATGCAAACCGGGCTCAGGTTCAGTGTAGAACTTCCAGTTGTATCGGGGATGGAACATTGTCTTTGCATAGCCAATCGGTATATGCAGCCAGGGGTAGTGTCCGCGAGGTCCGGCCTCGAGCAGGCACACCGTATAGCGTCCTGACGCAGACAACCTGTCCGCTAACACACAACCGGACGACCCCGCACCGATAATCACATAGTCAAACTGCGTTTGAGACTTTGCGTCGGTACTTTGTTTTTTGTCGTTTTTCACACTGCCGAGGATAGGTCACTCCATCAGCATAGCCAATCATGAACTACATGTGGTCTTCAACACAGCCATGATGAAGTCACCCTACACTTTCCGGGCGACAAAACGAATTCCACCAAGCTTGCCCGCAGTGAAATAGCGCACCACCAGATCGTAGAAGTCGTCCATACTGGCAAACACGGCTTCACCGTGCACATCGATGTGCCTTGATTTTTGTTCGCGGAAAGCGGCCATCCGCTCACGGGTAAACGCGGTCCATTCATCTGACATCTCCTGACAGCTGACCAATTCAAATCCAGCCCTTTCGAGATCCCGGCAGTAACTTTCATAATCAGGCAGGTAATTAGCGAAAAGTTCCGTGGCCAGTTCAGACCGTTCACTGTCCGTAAATTGCACACGGGCGTAGAGATCCTCAGCATGGAGATAGCCACCTTGATCCAGGAGGCCATAACAACGTTTCAGCAGCACATCTCGCTCGGGTATGTGGTAGAGGGCAAGCCAGCTGACAATAACATCGAAGTGCTGCCCGACCCAGTTGTAGGTCAAAAAATCACCACAGGTATGGGTCACTTTCTCTGTCAATCCACAGCGAGCAGTGAGGTTTGAGGCAAGTTGGTTCTGGTCGCTCTGGAGTTCCAGCGCCGTGACCTGTGCACCAACCGTTGCGGCAATATGACGGGCCGGACCGCCCAGCCCCGATCCAATCTCGAGGACCGAGCTGGAGGCACTAACACCGGTAGCCCGAACGGCATAATCGACCGCTTCTGTACCGTGATAATGCAACTGATCAAATGGAGTCAGTTCATCGACGGACAGCGGCCCCTCATCTTCTTTGCCCATCTGTCGAAGTTCAGTGAGTACCCGATCAACGTGATGGTAGAGCTTCATGCTCTTGATATCGGCATTGGCCCTGTTTGATTCGCTCATGATCATTCAATCCACAATGTGCAGCTCGCGGGGGAAATGGGTCAGACACTTACACCCCGTCGACGTAATGTGTACGGTCTCGCTCATCTCCATTCCCCAACCGTCCAGCCACATCCCCAACATGACATGGAGCACGGCATCTTGCGGGATGGTTGTCTGCTCATCAGCACGTAAACTGATTGTGCGTTCGCCCCAGTCTGGAGGATATCCGACACCGATCGAATAACCGATGCGGCTGGGTTTTTCCAACCCGTAAAGATCCAGCACGTCCTGCCAGGCCCGGTGCACTGTACCGGCTGTTACACCCGCCTTCAGTACACCCAGCACCGCATCAAGCCCCTCGTTCACAGCTGACAGCGTCTGCGTCAACTTAAGCGGAGGCTTACCAAGGTGTACTGTTCTGGCGAGCCCGGCGTTGTATCTTTTGCGTGTACCGCCGATCTCAAATGCAACAGTCTGATCTTTTGCAAAGCATTCGTCGGTCCATAGCGGATGCGCTGTCGTTGCGCCTTCTCCAGCCAGAATAAGTGGACAGATCGCCGTCTGATCACCACCAAAATCCTCGGTACCTCTAATCTGGGCGGCCATAATCTCTGCCGCAAGATCACATTGTCGTCCACCGGGCTTAACCAGATCCCAAGCTGTTTGCATGGCGTGTCCGGCAATTGCCGCGGCCTGTGCCAGTATGTCGACCTCCACCTGGCTTTTAACCGTACGTATCCAGTTCACCAATCGGTCAGCATCGGACCACCGGGCGTCGGGCAATCCTGACTGCAATCCCGAAAGTGCTCGTGGTGAAAAAAAGTAGCTGTCGCTTTCGTAACCGATGTGCTTATCCCCCAGGCCCACATCATGTAGCCACGAGGCCATGAATTCAGATGGATGGGTATCATCGCGCTGCACCAGCGCTTCCGGATAAGGGACAACGCTGCGTACATCCAGATGCGTGGTCAAAGCCACTGCGCCCGCATCCATTTCCCGGCCGATCCAAACGGGTGGACCATCGGGGACCACGCACATCACCTGGGGGACATAAAATGACCAGGCGTCAAATCCGGTCAACCAGTTCATATTCGCCGGATCTCCGATGATCAAAACGTCTAGCTGACGCTCGGCCATGGCGGCCCGTACGGATGTCAGCCGACGGTTGTATTCGTCCGGGTGGAATGGGGCGGGCATCAGTTGCTCCTCCATGGGTTTTTATGCAGCCCGGCAGGCTGAACAAGACAGGCGCGCAACACGACGCAGGCCCCCGCCAAGGCATCCCAGCCAGAGGAACTGCCTATTCGTTCAATGTGGTGCACTCGAGTGGGAATCATCTCTACGTTGCCTTCGATTACTGAGTTGATCGCCAGGTGCAATGTCTCAAGCCCCTGACCGGCACTCGCAGCGACCAGATGCGTGCGACTGATCGGGCCGGTCCTCGTCAACAGGTGCGGAGATAAGTCCGTATAAAGTAACGCGGCAATATCCTGACGATGGACTAGCGAAAGGGCAATAAGAACACCCCCGAGAAAGTCATCGCCGGAGGGCGTGAGCCCGGGGCCCAGACCGATCAACTGTTGGGCCGATTCCGGCACACCCTCTACACAACGCTTGTCAGCCAGATGACTAAGCAACCATCTTTCGAGCTCGAAAACAGGAAGTGCGCAAACATGCGCTTCTCTGGTATCTGATAATTCAGCACCATGGCCGTATAAAAACACACCCAGTCCCTGCCTCGGGACCCGCCCCCTGCTGATTGCATTGAGCGCATCAAGACCACGCATCAGCGACTCGTTTGTCCAGCACGGAACCAGCGGTGGTGACCAGATTTTGGCCGGCGTCACTATGATAAGAGGTCGATTGCCAAGATGCACAGCACCCGCACAAACCCGCACAGGCTGATCGACTGCGAGATCGGCGAATACGCCCGAGTATGGTGTGGGCTCAAGTGATAGGTTGACCGGCCCGTTACCAACCGTGGCATCACCGATACAGATCCACTGACTGCCAAGATCAACGTAGACACTCCGATCGAACACGGCAGCAATCCGTCCGGATACCGACTGACTGATTTCACGGACAGCAACAGCGCCGATGCTTTGGGCTCTCAACACAGGGCCGAGCACTGATCGCTGTTCTGTGGTCAACCAAGGAAAAGCAGTCCTTGTATCTGAGTATTGGGATTCGCTGAGTTTCAATTTCTGTTCCAAGTCTTAGCCGACATTTAAACAAGCCAGCGCCAGCTCTGCAGCATCCGCATTGCTGGGCGCAACCACAACACCCGCCCGCTCCAATACACTGACCTGTCTTGCCCGGACCTGCGGATCTTCGTCTGTACCCGTGACAGATGCAATAACGACCGAACCGGAACAGCCGTGGCGATCTAACAGCCCGGCAAGATGGCCAGCTGGATCGGCATGGGCACCAAAACCTATGACCACATCCAACAACACCACGCCTACATCAGGGTCTGACAGCGCCGCACAGACAGGCTCATCACGGACAGCCGGGTCAATCATCGGGTGTGGCCGCCCACGGGTAAACCGGTCGTCGCCCAAATCAATCATGATGTGGTTTGCGCGCTCTGACGTGAACAAGCCTGCCCCGGGTACTGGCGCATTCGATAAAACAGGCTGTCCGTGCGAAAGAAAGACGACCTGTGCTTCTGCAGCGAGCGTACCGCCGCTATAAAGCCCCCTAACGTAGCTGCCTGCCACCGGTGCTCGCTGGACAGCCGGCAGCGCTTCCAGTCCTTTGCTGTTTGTTACTGCGGTCGCCGCTGCATCTTTTAAAGTGGTCGCGAGCTTTGCATTGTCGGGTAACGCCAGGTTGTCACTACCAACCAGGCAGACGGTGTAGCTTTTGGAACTCCTGCGAATGAATTCAGTGATCTGGTCTACAACACTAGGAGCAGGCGGCTTGGAGATGAGCACAATGTGTTGGGTTGCAACATCTCTTTCCAGCCAGTCAAGCACGGTCAAGGTGCTGATAGCGCCAACCGCTTCGGTCAGATCTCGTCCTCCAACACCTATTGCGTGCGAGATACCTTCACCGGCGTGGGCAATCAGGCAGGATACCTCCTGCATCCCTGTGCCTGAAGCACCCACGATTGCAATATCACCGCGCGGCACAACATTGGCAAAAGCCAGCGGCACCCCGTCGATAATCGCCGTTCCGCAGTCAGGGCCCATCACAACAAGTCCCAGATCGCGGGCTTCGCGTTTGAGAGAGATTTCTTCGGCCAGAGCCACATTGTCACTGAAGATCATGACATTGAGACCGGCCCTGAGCGCTTTACGTGCTTCTGCCCCGGCGAAGTCACCGGGCACCGAAATCAAAGCGAGATTCGCGTCCGGCAGCTGGCGACAGGCCGAGCGCAAGGTAAGCGGACGGAGTTCTCGCGGGGTGCTGTTCTGTTGCGCGGGGCGTTCCATCAATTCGGCTGCCCGCCGCAGTGTCGAATCAGCTATGGCCCGATCCTGTGCGCGCACCGCGACCAGCAGGTCACCGGGGCCGGCCCTAGTGTCCTCTTCCAGAAGGCCTGCGTCAGAAAGAATGTCCCAATTGGCTGGAGTCGCCATCATCAGGGCCGCATCTTCTACACCCTGAATCGCTGTCAATTCCCGTGATATCTGCATCAGCACAACTGAGTCGAGAAAAACCCCGGCGCGTACTGTGTTGACCGTGACACTCATGAAATCCCCAGCCTTTCTCCAAGCGCTCGAAGCGCTTTTTCAAAGCACGCCATCGGTGCTTTGACCACACCGGCACCGACCTGCCCGATGCCGGGTTCTCGATGAGCGATCCCGGTATTGATCGTTGGTACGATCCCGGTCTCAACCACCAGTCGGATATCAATACCTGTGGGTACGCCTTGATAATTCTCACTCACGATCGTCCACTCGGGATGTTCGCCCAGCGTGATCTCTCTCATTCTGGCGGTAATGCCGGCCGCCTCGACAACAGATCCGGCGCCCACAAATCCGGCAACCGCGGGCGCTGCAGCCATTGCAAACCCACCCAGTCCGATCGTCTCAACAATGGTTGAGTCCCCCATATCCGGGTTGGCATCGGCTGCGTTGAATCCTGGGAAGTAAAGTCCTGCCGGCATCTCGACCGGCGCCGTAAACCATTCGTCGCCCAGTCCACTGATACAAATTCCGAAATCAGTGCCGTTTCGCGTCATCGCAGTGACCACAGTAGAGTGTTCAATATTACGAACCGGGTCCATGATGGACTTGCCCATGGCCATGGCGATGTTGAGGAAAAATTGATCGTTGCTGCCCATAAATGCCAGCATTTCAGACAGATCACCGTGGTCTGCCACTACCGATGCCAGAGCAGGTGCCAGTTCGCGCACGAGCAAGCTTGAACAGGCCACATTGCGCTGGTGCATTTCATCGCCCATCGTCAGCCCGCGGGCAACCAGTGGCCTCAGTGGAATACCCCCACAGCACTGCAGCGCGCTGCCCAGAGCCGGGCCCAGCGAATCACGAATCCAGGCCAGTCTGTCCCGTACCGCCTCGTCATTACCCCCGAACCGCATCACTTTGCCCAAGCCCTCGTTGACGGTGCAATAGGCACGGTTGCCCGTTGCGCGGTTCTCGACCACCAGCAAGGGTTGGCTGCAGGTTGTCAGTCCGGTCATCGGACCTACGGCAGAAAAGTGATGGTTTGGATGAAACTCGAAGCACCCTTTTGACGCCTGAACGCCGGCTTCATCAAGATCGCGAGCCCAGCCTTCGAATACCGCCACCCCTGCGACAGCACCGCGCATCGGACCGCACATCCTGTCCCACTCGATGGGTGGGCCGGCGTGCAAAATCGTGTGCTCTTTCAATTCCGGGATGAGCTCCTTGGCCGGCAGCACATCGATCAGTACCGGGTCACCCTGTAACAGAATCTCCAGCGCCTTTGAATTGGCCCACCGAATCGCAGGGGCGAGCGCCGCAGTGTCCACCATTAATCTGCCAGCATTGAGAGCAAGCGTGCCAGATCTTCGTCCCCACCCGCCGGGGGGCGCCAATCAACGTGAACAACGTCGACATCCTGAGCATCCAGGTCTGTTGCAAAAACGGCAAGCCCCAGGTTGATGACCCGGGGGCGCGACTGCAGCAGTTCAGCACATACCCGACCGATGGCCGGTGAGTCGTTCTGGTCAGACACCACTGTAGACCTCATAAGCCGCATCGACAGCCGCCCCGGGAGTGGCCACATAGCCGTTTCGCCGCAGTACAGTTTCCAGTGCGCTTAAACACCGCAGAACATTGGTTTTACGACAGCCGTAACCCATCGTGCCGATTCGCCAGATCTTGCCATGCAGTGGACCAAATGATGTTCCTATCTCGATACCAAAATCGTCCAGTAACGCGGCACGAGCGGTATCGCCGTTCTCGATCGACTCGGGTATGTAGACACCGGTCACATTGGTCATTCGATGCTCGGCATCACCGAAGAGTTCAAGCCCCATCGCAACCAACCCCGCTCGCAGCGCTTGCGAAGTCAGTCTATGGCGCTCGAAACCGGCTTCCAATCCTTCCCCGAGAACGACTCGAGCACATTCCCGCGCAGCGTACAGCATAGAAGTCGACTCGGTGTGATGATTCAGGCGCAAAGGACTCCAGTAATCCATCAGCATGGCAAGGTCGAGGTAGTTGGATTGGATAATCGCACCTTCAGCGTCTACGCTTTCCGCGCTTCGTATACCGGCCTCGACATGCTTGCGGGCGTTGATCCGATCCACAGCGTGTTCACTCAAAGTAACGGGTGATGTGCCAGGTGGTCCCGACATACATTTCTGCAGTCCCGACGACACCGCGTCCAGGCACCAGTCGTCAGTTTCCACCGGGCTACCGCCGAGTGTCGCGGTGGTGTCGGCATAAACCAGAATGCCAGCCTCACGACAGAAGCGTCCGACATCCCCCAGCGGTTGCAGCATCGTCGTTGACGTATCACCATGGACCATCGCAACCAGCTTGGGTTGATGCGCACGAATCGCGTCAGTGACCTGCTCGGGGTCGAATACTGTACCCCACTCAGTTTCTATGTTGACCAGATCACCACCGGCCCGCCGTGCGATCTCGGTCAGCAGATGTCCAAAGCGGCCAAAAATCGGTACCAGCACTTTGTCCCCGGGCGAGATCAGCGAAGTAAGACAAGCCTCGATCCCTGAACGGGCTGTCCCGTTAACCAGCAGGGTCCACTGATTTTCAGTACGAAACACCCGTCGGTACAGCGCCATCACCTGATTCATATAGGTGGTGAACTGTGGATCGAATTGCCCAAGCATGGCCCTGGACATTGCCTGTAGAACCCGGGGATAGACATCGACGGGACCGGGTCCCATCAGCAGTCTTGGTTCTGGATCAAGTTCTTCAAACAGGGTGCTCGACCCCGGATGTGTGCTGTCACTCATGATTGTTTTCCAGATCTTTTAGGTTGTCAGTCGTCAGCAACGACGTGGGTGCCGGCGTCTCCTATCAATGCGGGCAGTGCTTGCTCGAGGTGCGCAATGATCGCACGTCTGCCGCCCCGCTCAATAAATCGTATTGCGGCTTCGACCTTGGGTCCCATGCTACCCGCAGCAAAGTGCCCATCCTCCTGGTGCTGTCTCATCTGTGAGACCGAACATTGGGCAATCTCCTTTTCATTCGGCCCGCCGAAATCCAGCGCCACCCGCGGTACGCCGGTCAGGATCAACATGTGTTCGATACCCAGTACATTGGCCATGTGCTGTGAAGTCAGATCTTTATCGATCACCGCTTCTATCCCCCGGCGTATGCCATGGGCATCTCTAACAACGGGTATACCACCGCCACCGCCGGCAATCACAATCGTACCCCGACTGGCCAGTCCATCGATCAGCGAGATGTCACAGATGTGTTTGGGTTCAGGTGAGGGCACGACCTGGCGCCATCCACGGCCGGCATCTTCGTGCATAACCCAACCGAGCTCAGATTCAAGTTCCTTCGCCTCCTGCTCGGAGAAAAAATATCCCACGGGCTTGCTCGGCTGCCCGAATGCAGGATCTGCCGGATCAACCTCAACCTGTGTGACCAAGCCGATAGCGTGTCTTGGGTTACCCGCGCCACGCAGCGCGTTCTCGAAAGCCTGCATCAGCAGATAAGCAGTTACCCCCTGTGTATTGGCAACACAGATATCAACCGACATGGGCGTAACCCGATGTCTTGCCAGAGCCTGACGCATCATTGTTTTGCCGACACCTGGACCATTGCCGTGCGTAACGATTAGTTCACGTTCCAGTTCTAAAATGGGTAACAGTGTCTGGGCTGCACGGGCGGCTGTATCCATCTGTTCTTCAGGCGTGCCTTTAATGCCCTGAGGATGAATGGCATTTCCCCCCACTGCGATCAACAACCGGGGAGGGAGTTCCCGTGAGTGGGCAGGTGAAGTCATTGCGGTTTAACCGTCTGCATCGGTGCTCATAAACGTGGCTACTACATCTTTTCCAGCCGACAATGCCAATGAAAGCAGCAGTGCAGACTTGTGCGGGTTTAGGTGGCGCGAAGCAACGATGTGGTGTTCCTCTGTCAGGGTCATGGTTTCAGGCAACACCACGACGTCAGCGACACGGGACGATACAACAATGGTTATGCCGTCATCCGCCAGCCGGTTAATCTCCGGTACCAGCCCGTCGGGGATCTCTCCGCATCCGAAACCAGCTATCACCAGGCCTCTGCGCTCTGTCCAGTCACGGGACAACAGGTCCGCGTGTGAATTGCCAGCGGCAACATAATGGATATCTACAGCCGGCAACAGCACGTCGTTGGACAGCGCACCAGCAAACGCGCCAGCCAGCGCTGCTTTAGTCGAGTCAGAAAAAAAGAAGGTGCGGCCGGAATAGACCCGCCCCAGCGGTCTGGCGGGCGATGAAGTGAACGCATTTGTGGCGATGGAATGGCGCTTGACAACGTGCAGTGCGGACAGAATCTCACCGTTCATCACCACCATGACACCCCGGCCACTGGCATTTGCCGACGCACACACCTGCACCGCATGGAAAAGATTGGCAGGTCCATCCGGACTCAGTGCTGTTGCGGGGCGCATGCTGCCGGTCAACACGATTGGTTTATCGGTGCTGAGTGTAAGATGCAGAAACAGCGCTGCTTCTTCAAGTGTATCGGTACCATGGGTAACCACTACACCGGTCACGTCTTTTCTGCTGGCCTCCTCGCTGATCTTCCTGGCGAGCAACTGCCACTGCTCAGGACCCATATCCTTGGAATTCAAAGAAAACAGGTTCTGCCCACTGATCTGTGCGACGTTCGCCAGATCGGGAATAACCTCCAGCAAATCAGCGACCGACAATTGACCGGCACTGTAAGCGAGGTTCGTAGCCGAATCGGCGCGGCCGGCGATGGTTCCGCCGGTACCGACAATGACGACCTTAGGTTCTGACGGCATTTGCTCAACGCCCAAAGGTTAGGATCAGTTTAATCCAACGATGTTGGCGATCAATGACATACGCAGTGGTACTGAGAAACCGATCTGCTTGAAATACAGTTCGTGTGCCGTCTGGTCGATTCCAAAGTCGAATTCTCCTTCATTCCGTGGCAGCGAGTGCATAACACCCACAGTCTTTCCACTTTGCTCACGGATTTTTTCCAGCCCGTCAACGGTGAAATAGTATTCCTCCATCTTTTTCATGAAGTCATCCCGCCCTGGATCACCTTTCTTGACCGAACACCCTGGCAGATACAACAGATCTATCCCTTCGTCAGCAATCAGATCCTCCTGTTGCCGAATCGTCAGGTCATTGTGTTCCACATACGTCGCATTCATCCCGTCGAGTTTTTCACGGATGACATCCGGTGTACGCAGGCCGGTCGTACCGGAATACACAATCCTGGCACCCATCCGAGCCAGGCCCAGGGCAAAGGACTGCCCGGAACGCGCGCGCGACAGATCGGGCGTGGCGATCATCACACTCATGGTCGAAAAATCACCGCCCAACACCCGCCACGCGGTGTACATGTCGAGCAGACCCTGTGTGGGATGCGTCACATTGCCGTAACCCCCACTGATAATCGGAATTGTGTCACCCGCCAGAAGTTCTATATCTGCCAGCACTCTTTCATCATCGGGGTGCCTGAGTACAAGAACATCGGCATATTGCGAGATCACCCGGATCGAATCGTAAAGGGACTCATTCTTTGCTGCAGACGAACTGACCAGCGGGTTGGACTCCGTCAGTACGTTGCCACCAAGACGGTACATGGCCGTCTCATGGCTGAACCGGGTTCGGGTGCTGGGCTGGAAAAACAAAGTACACAAGATCCTGTGCCGAAGCAGTTCCAGACCGCTTCGCCAGTAAGGCTCGAACATTTCTGCTGTTAGAAAAACGTTGTCGAGTTCATCTGAAGACAGGTCGTCGATAAAAGTCAGGTGGCGACCTTTGATCGCGGTTTTTTCTACCTGGGCATAGATGTCTCTCGGGCCAAAGTCCGGCGTCAATACCATAGTTGTGCTTCCTCGCTGATTCAAAGTTACTGTGCAGATCGCGGTGTTAACTGCCGTTGGATCCCGGGCCAGGATCCATTGCTATGGCAGAACCCCGGACAGGGTGGAACATAAACTGTGTTCAGAACTGCTCTGAAAATCCAGCTGCAGTACTGCACATTTTAAGCGAACTCTCCCAGCAGTCACCACTTGACCTGTTAGACAGGCCTCTGCTGTGCTCAGCATCTGCTGTCAGTTGTAGCATTCGATCTCCTGCAGCCTTAGCCAGGCTATACGATGCACCTGTCTGAGCGCTTCAGCAAATTCATCGTCACGGTCACTGTTGATTCGCTCGTGGAAATTCTCCAGCACCTGCTGTCTATTACGACCGCGTACCGCAAGAATAAAAGGAAAACCAAATTGCTTGGTGTAAGACTGATTGAGGGACTGAAACTCCGCGTATTCAGCTTTTGTACACCGGTCCAGTCCCGCACCGGCTTGTTCAGATCGGGACTCGGTTGTCAGGACATCACCCACGCCCAGTTTGCCGGCAAGATCGGGGTGTGCGCGCAGCAGCCTGAGCTGAAGTTCCGGACCTGCCTCCTCGACAATTGCGACCAGGGTCCGGCACAGACCTTCAGGCGAATCTTCGGTACTCGCGAGACCTTGATCCCAGGCCTGCTCAACAATCCAGGGGGATTTCTCATAGATATGGCCGAACACTGCGATGAATTCCTCGCGATCCATTTCACTGGGCTTGCGGTGGTTGTGCAATCGATCATCCGTCACTGTTAATCCTGTATAACCGGGTGGTGTTGCCGCCAGTGCCGGGCGATATCGACCCGTCGACAGAACCACACACCCTCGTGGCGCTGGGCGTGATCGATAAACCGTTCCAGCGCTCGAATACGGCCAGGTCTGCCGACCAGACGGCAATGCAGACCGATCGACATCATCCGCGGTATGCGCGAACCTTCCTCGTACAAGTTAAACCCCTGTGGCGTTGCAAACCGCATGTCATTAGCATCCAGCGTATAGGGTACAACCAGGTGCTGATGACCATCGACTGTTGTCCAAAAGGGCAAGTCATCGTTGTAGTCATCAGCGTCATAAAGGAAACCGCCCTCCTCAACCACCAGGCGACGGGTGTTCTCGCTGGTCCGGCCCGTATACCAGCCCAGTGGGCGTTCACCCGTCAGTTGCTCAATGAGCTCGATCGCTTTGTGAAGATGTTCTCTTTCCGTCGCCTCCGGTACGTCCCGGTAGTCAATCCAGCGGTAGCCGTGTGAGCAGATCTCGTGTCCCGCACCAACCACAGCATCGGCTACCGCCGGGTTCCGCGCAAGCGCCATCGCCACGGCGAAAACTGTGATTGGAATCTGTTTTTGTTCGAAAAGGTTCAACAGACGCCAGATCCCGACGCGTGAGCCGTATTCATAGATTGATTCCATACTCATGTGCCGCTGGCCAGGCCATGGTGCAGCACCGACGATCTCTGACAAAAATGCTTCTGACGCCGAATCACCGTGTAAAATACTGTTTTCACTACCTTCTTCATAGTTGACCACAAACTGAAGTGCCAGCCTGGCTTCATCGGGCCAGTTTGCAGCCGGCACAGACCGCCCGTAGCCAACCAGGTCACGTGGGTAGACATCCTTTGGGGCCATCGCTTTTACCTGTCTGTATTAGACCCACCGCATTCTGATGGGATGTTTTGCCTACTGGATTTCGTGAATTCCAAGTCAAACATGTTTAAAGTTGCGGAAAAGACACGGCTGGTAGCCAGGTTTCCAGTTGCCTTGCCGTGCATATCGGCGCTTCTTCGCAACCGATAGGACTGACTGTAGCCGGAGCAACCGAATGGGACAACTGACAACTCACGTGCTGGACACAGCCCGCGGAAAACCCGCGGACAATATGAACTGGGCCCTGTATTGTGCCGACACCGAACGCACCGTGCTTGCCACAGGACGCACCAATGCAGACGGGCGGAATGCCGGACCGATCTTAGCGGGTGCAGATTTCGTGTCAGGCATATACGAACTCGTGTTCTATGTCGCGGAGTATTTTCGATACGGCGGCATTGAACTGCCGGACCCAGCCTTCCTGGATGAGGTGGTTATTCGGTTTGGCATTGCTGAATCGCACAGCCACTATCACGTGCCTCTACTCATTTCGCCCTATGGGTACAGCACTTACCGGGGGAGTTGAACCCTCACCCGGTCGGACAGCCAGAAACATGCAACCCAGTAGAGATAAGGTCCGCTTTGTTCTCGGCAGTATGCCGCTTGAAATCAGTCTGGATAAAGTTAAAAAAAACCGGCACCAAGGAAGGCTGTGCCGAAGGCGATTGCGGGGCTTGTACCGTGCTGATCGCTGAACTGTACGACAACAGCCTCAAGTACACGGCAGCCAACGCATGCATCCTGCTACTGGGCATGGTGGATGGGAAACAAGTGCTGACGGTTGAACACCTGGCGTCAGACACCCTTCACCCGGCCCAACAAGCCATGATTGACCATCACGGCTCGCAGTGCGGCTTCTGTACGCCGGGCTTCGTGATGTCGATCGCCGCATTGCAGCTCGATGGGCATCACGGGGATTCAATCCAAACACCTGGTCGGGATCAGATCGACCAGCACCTCGCCGGTAACCTGTGTCGGTGTACGGGCTATGGGCCGATTATCGATGCGGCCCGCCAGGCCTGTACCCAGCCGTTACCGGACTACTGGCCGCACCAGCAGACCGCCGTTCAGTCCATACTTGGCCAATGGCAACAACAGGATGAAACACTGCATGTCGAGTGTGAGTCGGGCCTGTTTGCAGCACCCCGCACAGAAGCACAACTCGCCACATACCTTTCCGATCAACACTCACCCCCGACCCTGCTCGCAGGTGCCACTGATATAGGTCTTTGGATCACGAAACAGGGGCGGCAGCTCACTACGCTGCTCTATCTGGGACAGATATCAAGCCTTAAAACCGTCAATCGGCAAGAAGACGAGCTTGAGATCGGTGCTGCGGTTTCACTACAGCATGCAGCGCCCGAATTGACCCGCCTTTCACCGGATCTTGGGCTCCTGCTGCGCCGGTTTGGCGCACGTCAGGTCCGCAGCCAGGGTACCATTGGCGGCAACATTGCGAACGGATCGCCCATCGGTGATCTACCCCCCGCACTGATCGCGCTGGGCGCAACACTGCGAATCAGATGCGCTAATGGTCAACGAGAGATTCCGCTGGAGGATTTTTTCATCGACTATGGACAACAGGATCTCGCAGACAACGAATATGTGGCGTCGGTCGTGCTCCCGGCACGCCCACAGCCGCACTTTTGGTGCTCGAAGATCGCCAAACGTTTCGACCAGGATATCAGCGCTGTTCTTGGCGCATTTTCCCTGACACTGGTCGATGGTTTAGTTCACAACGCCCGCTTTTGTTTTGGTGGAATGGCCAGCACGCCGCGCCGGGCTCGTCGTTGCGAAGCCGCTGTGGAAGGACGCCGCCTCGATGAGGACACACTGGCCGATGCACAAAATGCGCTGCTACAGGATTTTGATCCTATTGCCGATCTGCGCGCGAGTGCCCGCTACCGCCGGACGGTCGCCGCGAACCTGCTCGACAAGTATTTTCGGTTTCTGAACGTGACCGACGTGCCATCTGTTTATGAGTTTTCTTCGCCACAGGCCTTCACCCATGTCTGATAGTGCATCGATACTGGGCGCAGCCCTCAACCACGACAGTGCCATAAAACACACGACCGGGGAGGCGCTGTATATCGACGACATACCAGAACCCCGCGGCACGCTGCATCTGGTCCCTGGGTATGCCAACGCGGTTTGTGGGCAGCTGCGCAGTGTGGACCTGTCTGCTGTTGAATCTGCAACAAACGTTGTTGCTGTACTGCGCGCAGACGATGTACCAGGAACCCTCGATATCAGTCCTACACACGCCGGAGACGACCCTTTATTGGCCAAAGACCGCATTCGGTATTTCGGTGAACCGGTTTTTGCGGTGGTTGCTCGAGGGTACCAAGACGCTCGACGTGCGTCACGCCTGGCCAAGATAGATATTGATTCACAAGACCCGATCCTGACAGTCGAAAATGCTCTGAATGCCCAGAGTTTCGTCAGTGAATCCAGGCAAATACAACGTAACGACTGGCAGGGCGCCATCGAACAGGCGCCCCATCGCCTGCGCGGCACCACCGTCAGCGGCAGTCAGGACCACTTCTATCTGGAGGGTCAGGTTTCTCTGGCGATCCCACAAGAAGACGGTGGGGTGCACATTTATGCCTCCACCCAGCACCCGTCAGAAATTCAGCACGTTGCGGCACAGGTACTGGGCCTGCCGGATCACACTGTGACCGTAGAGGTGCGGCGAATGGGGGGCGGCTTCGGCGGCAAGGAATCGCAGGCTGCCCAATGGGCGGTGCTCGCCGCTCTGGCTGCCAGCAAAACCGGACAGCCCGTGAAATGCCGGCTGGACCGGGACCTCGACATGATCATGACGGGCAAACGGCACGACTTTCACAGTGACTGGGAAGTCGGCTACGACCAGGATGGGCGGATAGCCGGCGTTGACATTCACATGGCTTCTCGCTGCGGCTGTTCGCACGACCTCTCCGATCCAGTGAACGATCGGGCAATGTTTCACGCAGACAACGCCTATTTTTACCCGGCCGTGCGGATCCGGTCCGACAGATGTCAAACCAACACGGTATCCAATACGGCCTTTCGTGGTTTTGGTGGTCCGCAGGGAATGCTTATCGCAGAACAGATCATTCAGGCCATAGCTCACGAACGCCGCCTGGATCCCCTGGATGTGCGGCGGCTTAACTTTTACGAGCACAACGACCGCAACCTGACGCCATACCACATGCAGGTGGAAGCCTTCGTACTTGATGAACTCGTTGAGCAACTGGAATCGACAAGCCGTTACCGTGAGCGGCGTAAATCGATAAAAGCGTTCAACAGTACAAACCCATATCTGCGGCGTGGGCTCGCGCTGACACCGGTTAAATTCGGCATCTCTTTTACCAATACGCCGCTCAACCAGGCCGGTGCACTGTTACACGTGTACAAAGACGGCAGTGTTCTTTTAAACCATGGCGGTACGGAGATGGGGCAAGGGCTCCTGATCAAGGTCGCACAAGTGGTTGCCGCTGAACTGCAGATTGACATAGACCAGGTCCAGATCTCGTCAACACACACCGGCAAAGTGCCCAACACCTCTGCCACAGCCGCATCGTCCGGGACAGATCTCAACGGTATGGCTGCACAAAATGCCGCGCGTACTATCCGTCGACGGCTCACTGCTTTTGCGGCTACCCATTACGACGTCGCAGAAAATGAGATCGAGTTCCATCACGGGCAGGTCCGTATTGCTGACAGTTCGATGACATTTTCTGAACTTGTGCTTGAGGCTTACCTGCACCGGGTTCAGCTTTCCGCGACCGGTTTCTACCGCACACCGAAAATCTGGTGGGATGCCGAAACAGCCCGCGGGCGGCCGTTTTATTATTTCGCCTACGGCGCGGCTGTTTCTGAAGTGGTGGTAGACCTGCTGACGGGTGAAAACCGCGTTGTTGCAGTCGACATCCTCCACGATGTCGGCCGTTCACTGAATCCTGCAGTCGATGCCGGACAGATTGAAGGCGGTTTCATTCAGGGTATGGGCTGGCTGACCACTGAGGAAGTGTGGTGGGACGGTGATGGTCGGCTGATGACGCACGCGCCGTCGACCTACAAAATACCGGCGTGCAGCGACCGCCCTGCGCACTTTCGGCTGGACATGTACACGGGCAGTGAAAATATCGAAGCGACCGTTTATCGTTCGAAGGCGGTTGGTGAACCGCCACTGATGCTGGCCTTATCCGTACACCAGGCCATCGCGGATGCACTCTCCAGTACCAGCGATCACGGTGAATTGCCACAGTTGCGTGCGCCGGCAACACCCGAAGCCGTACTGGATGCGATTCAGTCATTGCGGACATTGTAACTGCCAATGAATAGCGTCAATCTTTCATCGATGAGTGCGTGTGGACCGGTTGACTGGATCGGCGCGGCGCGGCGACTGATCACAGAACACCGTCGTGCAGTACTGATCATGGTCACCGCGAATAAGGGGTCGACACCCCGGGACAGTGGCACCTGGATGCTGGTCTCAGACGATGGACAGTCCGGCACCCTGGGTGGTGGTGAACTTGAACGACTGGCCGAAGAAGCGGCCCGTGCCATGCTGGCTGGACAGGGTAACTGGCAGCGCTGTTCACTGCATTGTGCACTGGGCCCGGACCTCAGGCAGTGTTGTGGTGGTCACGTCACACTGATGCTCGAGCCCCTGGATCTGTCGGCAACTGACTGGCTGGCGCAGGCCGCTGAATCGGTACGGATAGGTGACAACCAATACAGCGTACTTTTCCAGCCAAATGAGCCTGCTGCCGCACCGCGGATCATCACAAACGATGGGGCTATGTCGGGTTTAACCGGCGTACATTTTCAGCCGATCACTGACACCCGTATGAGTCTGTTTCTTTTTGGTGCCGGTCATGTCGGTCTAGCCATCGCCGCCATATCGGCACAGCTGCCACTTCGCCTGACTGTTTTCGATGGCAGAGCCAAGCAACGAGCGCTCGTCCCGAACGCGGACAATATTCAAGTCCTGGGTATGGACTCGGCCGAACAAGCCGCGGCTGGGGTGCCGTCAGGTTCGGCCGCGCTCGTTATGACACACAGTCATGAACTGGATTACACCTTGTGTCATGCACTGCTCACACAAAATAGTGCCGGTTTTGTCGGCCTGATCGGCAGCCGATCCAAAGCGGCCCGATTCCGCAGCCGCTTAAGAAAAGACAAGGTTCCGCAGAAGTTTCTGGCCCGGCTGACCAGCCCCATCGGCAGTTCCGGCCCAACTGGAAAAGAACCCGGTGTGATTGCCCTGGCTGCCCTGTCTGAAGTACTCACACTGAACATGAAGTCGGCTGAGCCCAACCTGGCGC
>LUSG01000049.1 GCA_001629395.1 Gammaproteobacteria bacterium REDSEA-S15_B12
TGTCGTGGGCTCTCACCCGCCCGTTCTCGGAGGTGGAAACCTATATGGAACGCTTCGAGACCGCACTTCGCGACAACCCCGGTACCGCCCGACCGATCTTCTCGACAATGCGTTACACCGCTGTGGTAGAAAATACGGAACAGATCGATGATGCCGTCACGTCCGTGTACCGGCAGCTGGGTCAGTTCGAAAACCTGTTCAAAAACCTAGGGGGCGTTAACAATGGCTTCCCTCAGGAAATCGACCTTGCTGATCTGAGCAGTCGCAAAGAATTCAATCGGGATGAACTGGTGAACAACCTGATGTTCGGCACCCCCGATCAGGTTATTTCCAAGCTCAAACAGTACCAGGAAATCGGTGTCGATCAATTCACCTATTGTGCAAGTTTTGGCCTCGGCCAGGCTGCACAAAAACGTTCGCTGGAACTGTTCATCAACGAAGTTATGCCCGCATTTGACCAAAGTGCGAGCGCTACTGCCGAACGACAGACGGCCAGCTGAGCTGTCCACGGGGGACCCGAATCCCCCAAACTTGCAACCGTCCCCTACTTGATTCCCAGCTTAGCCCGGGTTTCATCTGCGGTGCAGGGTCGACCGCCCAGCTCACGAATGATCCGAACTGCTTTATCGACCAGCTCACCGTTACTCGCGAAGACACCTTTTTCCAGATAGAGATTATCTTCCAGCCCAACCCGTACGTTGCCACCGAGCAACATCGCCTGTGCCACCATAGGCATCTGGGCACGACTAATTCCGAAGCCAGACCAGAACACCCCAGGCGGTAGCTGTCCGACCATCGCACTCATGGTCGCTGGATCAGCACCGGCACCCCAGGGAATCCCAAGACATACCTGATACATGGCTGGCGAATCGATCAAGCCCTCAATGACCAATTGATTTGCAAATCTCAGATGCCCTAGATCGAACACTTCCATTTCAGTTTTAACACCAATTTCCTGATACCGCGCGGCCATTGTGCGGAGCATATTGGGGGTCTGGACATAGATCAGATTGCTATCGCTGAAGTTAATAGTGCCACAATCAAGCGAAGCAATATCAGGTCGCAGGAGTTCGACATGAGCCATTCGTGTTTCCGCGTTAACCATATCGGAACCTTCACCTGCAATGGTTGGATCATCATCGTCCACCACAAGATCACCCCCCATGCCTGCCGTCAGGTTGATTAATACATCACGACCACTGTTCCGAACCCGCTCCACCGCATCTTTAAACAGGTCGACGTCACGGCTGCCGATACCCGTTTCTGGGTCGCGTACGTGGATATGGACGATCGCGGCCCCGGCATCCGCCGCCTCGATTGCCGAGTTAGCAATCTGTTCCGGCGTGACCGGCACGTCGGGGTGCTTGCCAACCGTATCGCCTGCTCCTGTCACCGCACAGGTGACGACCACTTCTCTGTTCATCTCCATGGTGTTCTCCTTAGTACTGCTTTCAGTTCCGCTCCATTAACAACACTTATTTTCGCATCTTTATTCTGGGCTCATCTCAGGCCAACCATCCTGCCCGGGTGGGTACCAGTATTTCTCCAGTACTTTCTGGATTTCCGCCAGACACTGATCCCGCCGTCGTTCCAGTTCATTGAAATCTCGATCGCCCGATTCGACCTCGCAGCCCTCCACAATCCTGTTCTTGAGTTCCTCAGTCAATTCAGGTGCCTTCATGTGTGACCACGGCAGTTCAAGGGCCGGACCGAACTGCTCGATAGTGTGACGCATCCCGCCTGGCCCTCCCCCCAGATGCCACGCCATAAAGGTTCCCATGAACGCCCACCTCAAACCCGGACCCCCGGTAACGGCGGCATCGATCTCGGGCACCGTTGCTATACCGTCATTAATAAGGTGAAGAGCTTCCCGGTAAAGCGACTCCTGGAGTCTATCGGCAATATAAGCTTCGATCTCCTTTCTGACATGCAACGGGCGCATGCCGATGTTGCGGTAGAACGCACCCGCGGCACGCACAAACTCCAGGCTGGTCTGCTCACCACCCACGACTTCAACCAACGGCAATAGATAGACCGGGGCAAAGGGATGACCGATTACCAGTCGCTCTGGTCTCCGGCAGCGGGACTGGAGACGGCTGGGCAGCAAACCCGATGAGCTCGAGGCAACCACGATGTCGTCTTTGGCGTGTCGGCCGATCTCTTCGTGTACAGCAATCTTGAGATCCTCGCGCTCAGGTACGTTTTCCTGAACAAAATCCGCATCCGCAACAGCCGTCTCGATATCAGGGGCAAATTCCAGTTTGCTACGATCGGCTTTTTCGCCGAGGCCCGCCCCTTCGAGTATCGGCCAGGCGCTGTCGACAGTCTTCAAGACCATCTCAGCCGCAGCAGGGGAGGGGTCTGTCACGACCACCGACAGCCCGTGGGCAAGACATCGTGTTGCCCAGCCGCTACCGATTACCCCGCCCCCGACCAGCGCTACGCGTTGGATGTTTTTAGTCTTCATATGTCATCAATCCCTATTCACCCCGAAAAACCGGTTTTCGCTTCTCTACGAAAGCCCGCACACCCTCTTTCGCATCCTCTGACTTGAGCATTTTGCGATAAACGGGCAAGTCTCCGGTACGCATGGTCTGAAAGGCATTCTCCACCGTATCGCCTTCGATCGCGCGCAGCACTTCTTTTACGGTCTGGACAGCCAGTGGTGCCGAATCGGCAATCTGATCCGCCCATTCACGCGCACGTGTCATTAGCGAGTCGGCCGGAACCACTGCGTTGATCAGCCCGCGCCGGGCTGCCTCCTCAGCCGACATCCGGCGACCCAGAAGCAGCATCTCCATCGCTATGTTGTAGGGGAGTCGGCGGGGCAGACGCTGTATGGCCCCTGCATCCGGCACCATGCCCAACGGCATTTCAGGCAACGCGAACTCGACGTGATCAGCAGCAATGATCAGGTCGCAGGCCATCGCCAGTTCAAACCCGCCGCCTATGGTCAGTCCGTTCAGAGCCACGATCACCGGTTTGTTGAGATCCCACATTTCCGTGAGGCCCGCAAAACCGCCGGGCAGATCAACATCGGCCTCCCACCAGTTATCCAGTTGCTGCTCGCCACTGTCTACTGCTTTTAAGTCCCAGCCGGCTGAAAAAACCCGATCACCCGCTGCGGTCAGCAAGCCGACCCGCAGACCTGGATCATCGCGCAGAGTCACGATTGCATCGTTGAGCATCCGGCTCAGGGTAAAATCTATTGCGTTAACTTTGGGCCTGTTCAACGTGATCTCCAGAACCGCACCACGTCGCTCTACCATCAGTTCTTCACTTCGGTCCGTCATTTTTTTCCTCACTGCGGCCAGCTTTCAGGGGTCGCTCAGCCTGGTATCTGTAGTTTAAAGCTAGCGCGATAATAGCGCCTGGGTCTGATCTAAGAGGCACGTGATTCTAGGGCATCGACATAAGATCGTCTGTACTCCGATGGAAATTGACGCTATCCCACAATAAGATGGTGTACTGAACACAACTCTCAAGCGCCGTTGTCCGCTGATTCCGAGGCGGTTGTCAACAGCGCCATACAATCAAGGTGCGAAGCAAATGGATCTTGAACTGACTGAAGAACAGCGCATGCTGGCTGATTCCGCACGAGCTTTTGTCTCTGAGGAACTTCTGCCCCACGAAAACGAAGTCGAAAAACAAGGTGAAGTACCCCCAGATCTTGGGCAGCAGATCACTCGTAAAGCAATCGAATTAGGCTTCTATGCTGCCAACCTGCCCGAATCGGTTGGAGGCGGCGGCCTCGACTACACCTCTCTGGCGGTCATTGAACGGGAATTCGGCAAAGTCTCGCACGCTCTCAACGGCTTTGCGTGGCGGCCCACGGAACTGCTGATGGCCTGCGAGGGCAACCAGATAGAGCGTTATCTGGACCCCTGCGTTCGAGCAGAAAAAACCGAATGTTTTGCCATCACCGAACCCGGTGCCGGGTCCGACATCTTGTCCATGGCAACCCGGGCAGAAAAGGTCGGGAACGACTGGATCATCAATGGTTCAAAACATTTCGTCAGCAGTCACATCCTGCCGGATTTCGCCATTGTTTTTGCAGTGACTGGCACCGATCAAACCGATCGCGGTCCGCGCAAACGGGTCACGGCGTTTCTGGTTGACCGCGGCCAGCCGGGTTTTGATATCGTACGCGGACCCCGCTGTGTCAGCCAGCGTGCTTATCTGAACTTTGTACTGTCTTTCAATGACTGCCGTGTCGGACCCGGTCAAGTACTGGGAGAAGAAGGCGAAGGTCTCATCCTGGCAGATAAGTGGATCAAGATGGGGCGGGTCTGGGTGGGTGCCGGTTGCTGTGGGCGGGCGGAGCGTCTGCTGGAACTGTCGATCGACTGGGCGGCCAATCGTACACAGTTCGGCCAGAGTATTGGCAAATTCCAGGGCACATCTTTCAAACTGGCTGATATGGCGACCGAACTGCAGGCTGCAGACCTGCTGGTCATGCACGCTGCACACAAAGCAGATCAGGGCCGGATGACACCTACAGATGCGGCCATGTGCAAGCTATATGCTTCTGAAATGCTGCACCGACTGGCCGACCACGCCGTTCAGATTTATGGTGGCATGGGCCTGATGGAAGATCTGCCCGTTGAACGGCTGTGGCGGGACTCCCGTCTGGAGCGAATCTGGGAGGGCACCTCTGAAATTCAGCGGCATATCATCAGCCGTGCGCTATTGCGTCCGCTTGGAGCATGACTCCCAGCCAGAAAAAAAATCTGCAGCGACTGCTCGCTCCCAGGCACATCGCTTTTATCGGGGGGAACGAGGCGCTGTATGCTTCCCGCCAATGTGCAGCCGGTGGCTTCAGCGGTCAGATCTGGGGCGTCAATCCGAAGCGGCGTAAACTGGACGAACATCCCTGTTTCGCCAGTGTGGATGATCTTCCAGAAGCACCCGATGCAGCATTTGTTGCGGTGCCCGGGTCCGTGGTCCCCACGGTAGTCAACCAGCTGCACCAGCGGGGTGCTGGCGGTGTTGTCTGTTACAGCGCGGGTTTCGGAGAACTGGGGGTCGATGGTGAGGCGTTGGAACAAAAATTGATCGAAGTATCCGGCGACTTAGCCCTCGTTGGACCCAATGTGTTTGGCCTACTCAATTACATTCAAGGTGCCCATCTGTGGCCTTACAGCCACGGTGGTCAGCGGATAACCCGGGGCCCGGCAATCATCTCGCAGTCTGGAATGCTCTCTGGATATTTGCTCACCAACCGGCGATCGGTAAATTTTTCCTACGTGATTGGTGCAGGCAATCAGTCTGTCTTGGGTGTCGAGGACTATCTTGAAGCATTGCTGACCCGGTCAGAAGTCACCGCCTTCGGTATCTATCTCGAATCGCTTCGAGACATTCCGCAGTTTGCGAAAGCCGCCCTGAACGCACTGGACCGAAACATACCGCTGGTCGTGCTCAAGGTCGGCCGTTCTGATCTTGCTGCCCGCACTACACTGACTCACACCGGGTCCCTGGCCGGCAGCGATACCCTTTACCAGGCGCTGTTCGATCGACTGGGTGTAGTTCGGGTACCCACACCGAGCCTGATGCTAGAAACGCTCAACCTGTTGACGATCGCGGGGGCACCAGCGGGTCAGCGACTGGCCGCTTTTACCTGCTCCGGCGGTGACGTTGCCATGTTGGCTGACCGGGGAGAGGAGTGCGGAATCGACTTCAAAGCACCTTCACCTGCAGCCAGTCAAACGCTCAAGAGCCTACTGCCGGCCATTGCTACCGTATCCAATCCCCTGGATTACACCACTCCGCTGTGGGGCCACGAGGAAAAGCTCAAGCCGGTCTTCAGCGCGCTGGTCGAGGATGATTACGATGCGGCGTTGCTGGTCCAGGATTATCCTTCACCGCATCTTAAAGAAGACCGCCACCTGTACCAGGCCGACGCACGCGCATTTATGCAGGCTACACGTGAGGCAGGCATCCCGGGTGCGGTATGCAGCAGCCTGCCAGAGAACCTTGATACCCAGATCCAGCAATTCCTGAAAGACCACGATACAGCCCCGCTACAGGGTATTGGTGAGTCGGTACAGGCAATTGCCGCGGCAACTGTGTTTGGTAGGCAACGCAAAAAATATCTGACTCAGGCACGATCAATTTCATTTGCGATTGCGGGTCGAACTGCCAACAGCGTTACCCTGGATGAATGGCAGGGCAAAAAACTGCTGGAAAACGCCGGCATCCTGATTCCGGCTGGAGAACTGGTCACAGTTGACGGTGTTTCGGCTGCGGCTGACCGACTGGGCTATCCTGTGGCCCTGAAACTAGTCAGTGCAGACCTGCCGCATAAAACCGAAGCGGGCGCAGTGAGACTAAACCTTGAGTCGGCAACCCAGGTGAGCGATGCAGCAAAGGCAATCCAGCGGGCTGTTCAAGCCTATTCAGCAGACCTATCACAAGAGTGCTTCCTGGTTGAAAAGATGGTAGCCAATTCAATCGCGGAACTGCTGGTTGGTATCCGCAATGACGGGCAATTCGGTCACACCCTAACACTGGCCAGTGGCGGTGCACTGGTAGAACTGGTAGCCGACAGTGTGGCCGTACTTCTGCCGGCACCACGCGAAGACATCACTAGAGCATTGCACTCACTGCAGGTGGCCAAACTGCTGCGAGGGTTCAGGAATCGGCCAGCCGCAGACGTTGACCGGCTTGTAGATACCATCTGTACCATCGTTGCCTTTGCCCAGCAGCTTGGTGCCAAACTCGATGAACTCGACATCAACCCGTTGATTGTCCACCCGGACGGCTGTACTGCGGCCGATGTGCTGCTTTGCGTGGATCCAGAGGCGCTTTAGTCTTTTTTCCAATTCCCCAGCATCGGCGCCATATGTTCTGCCAGAGCGACCGTGGGCAGGTTGGTGTTAGAACGCATAACGGTCGGGAAGATCGATGCATCACAGACAAATAATCCATCCAGACCGCGTACCGCCCCGCCCTCGTCTACGACCGCCAACGCATCTTGTTCAGGACCCATTCGACAGGTTGACGAAGGGTGATAATAGATCGAGACACCCCGATCGATGTGATCCAATAAAGCCTGCCCGGTACAGTCATCAGGCGGACTGCTGATGTCACTGATAAGTCCCTGGCGCATCATTGATCTCGCTATTTGTCGTCCCAACTCAACACCGTCCGCCAGCACGGCCCGATCATGGCCTGACGAATCTGAAAGAAATCCATGATCGATCACCACATCATCATCCGCGTGGCCAGACGCCGACAGTCTGAGCGCGCCACGACTGTGCGGATCCATGCACGAGACGGGTAACACCAAAGACCATTCCCCAGTTTCCGGATCCCGGCGACTGACTGCGAACAGGTGCAGGTCAAAAGCCTCGGTACAACCGGTACTGCGTGCTTTGAGCAACACCTGCTCGTCCGGCAACCAGCCTGAAGCCACAAAATCGTTCATCTGCTCTATCAGAATTTGGCTCGGCTTCAACTTGAGGTCGATGATGGGGTGATCGGTTAGGTGCTTGCCGACGCCTGGCAGCGGGTGGTGGCAGGCAACGCCAGCAGATTCCAGCTCCATGGGATCGCCAATCCCAGAGTGCAGCAGAATTGTCGGCGAGCCATACGCACCGGCCGCAAGGATTATTCGCTCCGCATGAATATCCTGACCAATACCATCGACACTCGCATGGACCCCACTCACCCGCCCGGAATGGATCAGCAAGCGCCGGACCGTCGCATGACCCCACACGGTAAGGTTCGACTGCTCGCGAACCGGATCCAGGTAGGCAAAAGCAGAATTCCATCGTGTTCCTTGAACAATATTTGTTGGCGATGGAGCGACCCCCTGCGCGTCATCAGGATCGTTAAGATCGGCTACCCGCGGAACACCCGCTGATTGCGCTCCTTCAAGAAACGCCGCCTGGAAGGGCGTCAGCTCGGCAGTGTCGGGTATACGAACACGCAACATTTCAATGGCTCGCTTTATGGCCGGTTCAATCGACAACCAGTCCCAACCAGGGTTGCCCTGTTCTGCCCAAGCATCGTAATCACGCCGGTGGCCATAGAGCTCGACACAACCATTGTGTGCAGAACATCCGCCTATCACCCGGGCACGATCATAGGTGGACAGTTCCGTATGTGTTGCATGATTGCGTCCCCGATAACCCCATTGGTGACTCTGAGGTATTTCCCGGGCATCCAACAGATCAGATGGCCATTGACCCGCACGCTGGTGACCGTAGTCCGGGCCCGCCTCAAGTAACAGCACACGAACGCTCTGATCCCGGGCAATCAGTCCAGCCAGTGCCGCACCCGCGGATCCACCACCAACGATAATCAGATCCGCGTCGTTCATCTCAACCGACCCGACTCCAGAAACAAGTCCACACGGCTTCGCTGTTGCACCGACTCGGTCGGGTACTGAAACACAATACTGGTACCAAGCGAGAACGGGTTCCGCTGGCATCAGGCACACGGTGTGGAGAACGTGCCCAGCTTCGGGCAATGAACAGCTGGCCCTCGACAGAAGATTGTTCGTCCAGCGGGTACCGTTTAGTGTCAATCAGGCAGGATGGATCGATCGAGGTCATCTGTTGCAAAGGTCTATTCAGAAGTCTGTCACCGGATTATGCACCGATCGATTGGCAGTAATGCGACAATGCCCGCCAGGATGTTTAAATTGGCTCGCTAACGAACGATGGGGAGATACCCTGTTGAATTCAACATCACCCCGCAATCGGGGTCTGCTCTTATTCGACTACGACGGTGTACTGGCCGATTCTCTGAATATTCTCAGCGAATATACGACCGCCTTCTGTCGAGAGCACGGTCTGGGAGAAGGACTGAACAAAACAGATGTCGACGCGATGGAATCGGCGACGCTGTCGGGTCTTATTGAGGCCGCGGGCATCAGCCAAGCCTATGTTAGGGACTACGCGCGGCATCTGTTCCAGGCCCTGAATCGCGACCCGCTGAAAGTGCCGCTGTTTAAAGGTATACCCGAAATGCTAAGGGGTCTGGCCCGGCACTACACGCTTTGTGTCGTTACGGCCAATCATTCGGCGATTGTCCGGCAACGGCTGGATGCTGCTCAATTAACCAGCCTGATGGATTGTATCTATGGAAACGAACAGCCCGGCGGTAAAGTCGAACACATTGTCAACGCACTTGAAGCGAACCGTGCACAGCCTACCTCCACCTGGATGATTGGCGATACCGTAGGCGATATTGAAGCCGCGCAAAATGCCGGTGTTAACGCGGTAGCTGCAACCTGGGGCTGGCAATCATCTACAAGGCTTAAAAGCAAAGCGCCTGATCTTATGTTCGAAAAGCCGCAGGCGCTGCACGACTACTTCAAGAATACCTGGCCACAGGCAACAGCCAAAACAGGTATTCCGCGGTGAATTATCTGGCTCATCTTTATCTCTCGGGCAATGTTGAAGACATAGTGATCGGCAATTTCATTGGCGATGCGGTCCGTGGGGACCAGTACAAACGATTAAAACCAGCTGTTCAGGCCGGTGTCCGCTTACATCGGGAAATCGACCGTTTTACCGATAGCCATGACACTGTACGCCGCGTCAAAAAGCGGATGTGGCATGTGTTTGGCCGATACTCAAGTGTCGTGGCAGATGTTTTCCTCGATCATTTCCTGGCCCGGGATTGGGAGACGTATCATCCGCAGTCTCTTGAGGCCTACGCGGACTCGGTGGAGGCGATGCTACGACCCCGGCTGGCTGAATTCCCCGAGCGCTCTCGCCGGTTTTTCGATTACATGATCCAAAACCAGGTACTGTTGGGCTACGCCAGCATAATCGGCACGGGGAAAGTCCTGACACAGATGGCACAACGAGCCCGATTTGAATCACACATGGAACACGGTGCGGCCGAACTCAGTCGATGCTACGAAGCCTACCGTCAGGACTTCCGGGCGTTCTTCCCCGAGTTGTGCGCTTTCGTTCAGACCCGACAGGTGGAGATCACGCAGGGAAAATAGCGCCATTTAGCGCGGGCGGCTAAGCCGATCCCGCATCGGCATCCAGCGGTGTCTGAAAATACTCACTTTCATGGGCAAAACGCGTGACTTTCTCAATCAACAGCCGCACACGCCGGTGTGTTCTCAGGAAGCCGATAGATGTCGTGCCTGTTTGTGTAAATCGGTTAACGCTGTGTCGATCCGAGCACAACATTCAGCGAGCCATTGCTGATGAACCGCGAGATCGCTAGTCACTTGCTCAGCCTGGCGGACCACCTCCATTGGGTTAGCGCTACCAATTGTCACACGGGACTGAATAAACGACTCTGCATTCAACATTTTACGCAGTTCCGCATCGCCAATCTCTAACGAGTGTCCGGCAATTGCCAATGCCGCCTCGTCGAGCCGGGTTGATGACGCATCAGACACTGGCTCACCGGCTTCAATTGACGCTTTAACGAATGCACCTACGACGTGATGTGCGACTCTGAACGGAAAATCAAAGCGACGTACAATCTCATCTGCCACGTGACTTGCTGTACTCCAGTAAACATCGGCACGCTCTCGCATTGTGGACTCATGCACAATCAATGTACGCACACATTCCGTCATCAATTCCAGTGCGTCCCGGCACGCATCGGTGGCGTTCGAAACGATATCCCCACCGTACACCATATCCAGATCGGTCGATAGCACGCCACGTTGACAACTCATTACTGCCGGTAACCAGCCTGCAGACTGTCCGGCCAATGACTTAATTCGCTCGAGCGCGTGCGGGTTTTTCTTTTGTGGCATGATGCTGCTGGTACCCGCCAACCCATCGTCAATTTCCAATAAAGAAAATTCCCACGAACTCCAAACGTAAAGATCAGTTGCGAATCGACCAAGATTGCTCATCAAAATACTGAGTACCGCTATCGCCTCTTCAATATGATCACGAGCGAACTCTCCAGCATCGTTGGCATTGACGACAAGACCTTCATGCCCCAACAAAGCAGCCGTGCGTTCTCGATCTAATGGCCAAGAAGTACCAACTTGAGCAGCGCCGCCTAACGAACTCAGATTCGTCCGTGCATACAATTCCTGCATACGCTGCAAATCCCGCTCGAAGATGAAAGCTTCACGCATCAAATAGTGTCCAAAAGTCCATGGCTGTGCATGTTGGAGGTGTGTATAACCCGGCATTATTAAATCTGCATGGCGAATTGAACGCTCAATGATTTGCCGCTCCAGGTTACTGAGTAGCGCAAACAACTCCAACAGCAGATCGCGAAAGTAGAGCCTCTCCACGGCTGCTTCTTGATCATTACGGCTTCTGCCAGTCTGTAACCGACCAGCTATGTCCTCCCCACAGTGTTCTGAGAGAAAGCTTTCAAACTGGACGAGACATGAACCCGACTCGGCGACCCACGGGAAACCCGCAGCACCGAGCGCCTGGATTTCGAGCAGTGCGTCAAGCAAACGACCGCCGCGCTGTGGGTCCAAAATGTCGTGCTCGACCAGCATCACAACATGGGCGAGATCAACGTGTGTATATGCTTTGAACCGTCGTTTGATTCCAGGCAGGTGACGTTTTTCATCATGTTCGACAAGCACTTTATTGCGGGGGCCCAATCGGGCCTTTTCAAGAAAGATGTCAGATTTCATTTCACGCCACCTCGGGCGATTACGCGAGTTTGTGCTGGCTCTATCCAGTATAAACAAGACTCCGGATATTGCCGGAAACAGATCGCCTTAATAAGCGAGCTTAGCCGGAAACGCAACGAAGTGATTGATAGAATGGTGGCTATGGATGGGGCCGTGGTGCAACAGTTTCAATTTCAAATTCGGGAGGACCCGGGCAATCTCTAGCGGGAACACATATCCCTGATCAAGACGGACTGCCATAACTCCAAAATATTCGGGAAGGAAAAGGAACAGATTTTCTATAAAAACTGGTGGTACGTGGGCGCGGTCCATCAGTTAGCCAAGCCCGGTGAGTTCTTAATCACAACAATAATCGACCAAGAGATTTTCATCACTCGCGGCGAGGATAGTGTACTGCGTGCTTTCTATCCGGGTGATTTTCACGGAGTCCGGGGTGTAAAGGGTATAGAACACTTCAATCCATCAGATTTCGGCCTGGTATCAGTCAGAGTGGAAACGCTGATTGGGTTGATTTTTGTCAATCTAGACGCCAACGCCGATGCACTGACCGATATTTCAGAATCCATGGTGAAAGATATGCGTGCATCTTGCCCGGGACTGGATGATCTGGTTCTGTCCAGAAAATACGAACTACAAACGGCGGCGAACTGGAAAACACTGGTGGATAACAACCTAGAATCCTATCACTCTGCTGTGGCTCATCCCTCGTTAATGGGATTGCTCGACTACTCAACTTTTGAAGTTTGGGAAGATCGATTTACCACATGTCACGCCATGACCAATAGCAATCCGGACAATCCAGCCTACAAAGTCGGTGCGGAAGATTCCGTTAAACGGGCGATCTATACCTGGTTGTGGCCCAACACGGCATTTTTCATTGCGCCAGGCCCCAAGAATCTCGGCGTATTTCAGATGATCCCAACCGGACCTGAGAGTAGCCTGCAACGCTGGGAATTCTATTTTGAGAGCGAACAACCAAGCGAAAGCGAGCAGGCATACCTTGACTGGACTATCAATACACTCATCCCTGAAGATACTGCGTTGTACGAAAGTGTCCAACACGGACTTCGTTCTCAAGGCTATTCTCAAGGAAGGTTTGTGATCAACAGAAACCGCCCTGAGTGGAGCGAACACCACGTGCATCGGTTTCAGAAACTGGTGCACGACGCAATTGTAACCGCCTGCTAACTCCATGAGCACATGCAGGACCCTGGAAGACTTGTTAGACCTCTTTCAACGTTTGGTCTTCAGCACCTGTGCGAACAACAACATGATTCTGTGGTCCAGCGAGGACACCAATGAGTAAGGCTCAAAACGCCACCCAGGAATTTCTGGATACGAATCAGTATTCCCGTGACTCAATATTGCGCTATGAATCAGTATACGGAACAGACTTCGTTAGTCCGGGTGGACGGCAGTACGCCAGTCAACTGATTGAAAAACTCGGGCTCCCGTTCGATTCCACGGTACTCGATGTGGGCTGTGGTCTTGGCGGCAGTGCTTTTCTTATGGCTCAGAAGTTCAACTTGTTTGTTGATGGGATAGATCTTTCAAACAATATGTTGGCACTAGCACGAGATCGGCTCTCAACATACCGATTAGGCAGTCGAGTCACTCTCCGCCACCAAGACTGCCTGATCCTGAGCCTTCGTGACCACTACGACGCGGTTTACAGCAGAGATGTGTTTTTGCATATCCAGGACAAGGCACATCTTTTTTCAACCCTGTACAACACGTTGAAGCGACAGGGTAAATTGTTGTTCACCGATTATTGTTGCAGTGAACAGCCCTGGCGGCCAGATTTTTCGCGTTATGTGAAAAGCCGCGGTTATCACTTGTGTACCGTTTCACAATACGCAGATTTGCTATCTCAGGCTGGTTTCCAAGAAGTCCTTGCGTTGGATATTACCGCTCGCTTCATCGCAATTCTTGAGTCGGATATAACAAAAATAGCTGCCTTAGAGATGGACGAAGCCAGCCGGGACGAGTTAACAGAAAGTTGGCGCAGTAAACTGAACCGAGCCCGTTTCGGCAATCATCGGTGGGGACTGTTTACCGGCATAAAATAGCGGCTTGTCGATTCACCGCATCCGAGTATGTGGCCACCCGCTCCCAAACAACGAGAAACTGCTATAGATGATCCTACGATGAGTGCAACAAACACTTTTGATTTCATCATTGTCGGCGCTGGCTCGGCTGGCTGTGTACTGGCAAACCACTTGAGCGCGGATCGGCGCTTCACTGTACTGTTAGTCGAAGCAGGGAAAATGAGTCACCCCCTCACACCAGTGCCGATCAGCTTCAGCCGCTTGATCGACAACCCGAAAGTCAACTGGTGCTATGGGTCGGAACCCGAACCGGTCATGGCCCAACGGTCGATACCAGTTCCCCGCGGTCGGATGCTTGGTGGTTCGAGTGCCATCAACGGATTGGTATACGTACGCGGCCAGCCGTTGGATTACAACAACTGGGCAAAATTGGGCAACAGAGGCTGGAGCTTCGACGATGTCCTGCCGATCTTTCAGCGCATGGAGAACTACGGACCAGGGGCAGATGAATGGCGTAGGCAAGGTGGGCCACTGCATGTCAGCGAAGTTGCCGATCAGAACCCCCTGTACGATGCCTTAATTGCCGCCGGCGAAGAGATCGGGTTACCTAACAATCCGGACTACAATGGTGCCGACCAGACCGGCCTGTGCAAAACTCAGACCACCATTCGCGGTGGGAAACGCATGAGCGCGGCGGTGGCTTATCTGGAGCCGGCGAGGTCCCGCCCGAACCTGACGATCGCGACCAAGGCCTTGGCACACCGTCTAAGGTTAAACGGAAAACGATGCACAGGCATCAGCTATGCGGTAGACGGCCGTACTATTGATGCCCAGGCGCGTGTAGAGGTGATCCTGTGCTGCGGGTCAATCAATTCGCCGCAGCTTCTGGAGCTATCTGGGATTGGACAACCTGCCCTGCTGAAATCTCAGGGAATTGAGGTGTGCCATAGCTTGCCTGGCGTTGGCGAGAGTTTGCGCGATCACATCGCTCCACGCATGGGTTGGACAATCAGCAAACGTGGCGTGTCGTTCAACGATCGGGCACGCGGTCTCGGGCTCCTGTGGCAAATTGCCAGATACGCGATCAAGAGGGACGGCTTTTTGAGTCTGCCGTCGGCCCCGCTTGTTGCTTTCATTAAAACCCATGCCGACCTGGTGAGCCCCGACGCCCAGCTCCATCTCGTTCCGTATACGTTTTCCCCCACCACACGCCGATTGCTTGACGAACCCGGTATGACGATTACCGTTTACCAGTTGCGCCCGGAAAGTCTGGGGTCAATTCATATCAAGTCGGCGGATCCACATGAGGCGCCGGCTATTCGTTTCAATTTCTTATCCAACCCACTGGACCGACAGACCCTGGTAGATGCCGTGCGTTTCACCAGGCGCCTGATGCAGGCGCCGGCAATGGATCAGTTTCGCGGTATCGAGTTCAAGCCTGGGCCTGACGTACGAAGTGATGACGAGATTATCGAGTGGATCGGTAAAACCGCAGAAACGGCCTATCATCCGATCGGCACCTGCCGCATGGGCGACGATGAGAACGCAGTAGTCAACGACCAATTACAGGTACACGGTATCGAAGGTTTACGTGTCGCCGACGGCTCTATCATGCCGACCCTTGTCTCCGGCAACACGAATGCCGCCTGCATTATGATCGGTGAAAAAGCCGCAGACATGATTCTCTCTGAACAGAGGTGATCGTTCGGCGTGTTGTTGGTGCTATTCTTGATGAGATTCCCTATTTGTGATGGATTGTTGAAAGTACAATCTAATCTGGATCTCGTAGGCTGCTCTCTCATTGGGTAACTTTATCTAACTAGGAACACTGCTGTGCGGGTAGACCCGTATCTGGATCGCATCGAGTACCGCGTGTATGTGATCGAAAAGGAACCACTAGTCCCAAGGACCAATCCCAGATTTCAGTGGAACGATCCACTGGCCCCACTCCTGCTATCGGATCCACGCCCGAATTAACACAGCAGTTTGATAGGCGTAATATAGGCGTCTGAAACGTATGATGGCTGTTGGTTTATCTGTGGGAATAGGCGCTGCGCTTTTGATAGGGTGTAGTTGGGAGGAATAAAAGATGACAAGGCACTTTGAGTATCTCCGCCCGGAGACTATCGATGCGGCCATAGACATGAAGGTTGACTATGGCCCACAAGCGAGATTCTGGGCCGGTGGTACGGACATGATGCTGCTCTGGCAGCGCCGCGTTGTTGATTTTGACTATTGTATCGATCTCACCTATGTACCCTCTCTCCGATATATCGAGATGGAGGGATCTACCCTTCGGATTGGTGCGATGGCTACCCTCGATGATCTTGATCTTAAGTCGAATCTAAATTCAGCACTCGCAGCTCTGGGTGAAACGGCGAGGCTCATGAACACAAAGCAGACGCGAACGATTGCAACGGTTGGGGGTAATCTTTGTCACGCGTCCCCGTCGGCAGATTTAACACCACCTCTGATCGCGATGGGTACACAGGTGAAGCTTCAAGGTCCAGAGGGAGAACGTGTTATACCACTTGGTGATTTTCATATCGGCGTTAATGAGACCGCACTGGCCGATAACGAAATAGTCATAGAGTTTATAGTGCCTCATGTAAGTGAACAGCTAGCAGCATCGTACAACCGCATTGCTCGCACCGTTGTGGATATTGCGCTGGTGAGTTCTGCCGTGTGCCTTCGAATGGATGATACAAGAACAATCCGGGATGCCGGAGTAGTCTTAGGCGCGGTGGGACCTACAGCGATACGTGCACCCAACGCCGAGAATGTACTGATTGGGGTTAGTCTGGAAGAACTCGCTAATGGAACAGCCCAAAAAGCAGGCGCGCAGGCTTCTTTGGCGGCTAGGGCAATCTCTGATATACGCGCAAGTCAGGAGTTCCGTACCGATATGACTTCGGTGTTGACAGAAAGGTCAATTCGTCGATGTGCTGAAATACTGGGAGACTGTTGATGACTAGTACGCTTCATGTAAATGGTCAGGACTTCGATGTTGAGATCAGACCCCATGAAACTCTGGCGGATGTGTTGCGCGACAAATTAGGATTGATCGGCGTTAAAGTGTCCTGCGGAGAAGGTGAATGTGGTTCGTGCACCATTTTGGTCGATGGGATTCCGTGTACGGCCTGCCTGATGTTAGGTCGCCAAGGAGAAGGCCACGAACTCATCACTGTGGAAGGCATAGGAGACTTTGAAAATCTCCATCCGATCCAGCAAGCATTTATTGATGAGCAGGGATTTCAATGTGGTTTTTGTACGCCGGGATTCATTATGACCGCGAAGGCCTTTTTAAATAAAAACCCCAACCCGACTGAAGCGGAAGTCTCCATAGCCATGAGCGGAAACATCTGTCGATGCGGCGCCTACCCGTATATCGTCAAGTCTGTCCTCAAGGCCGCGGAGGATATTAGAAATCAACAGCGCTAGAAGACTTTGCCGTCACAGGTGTTGAACTTAAGTAACGCACGATACTAAAGGGATATCTATCATGAATATTATGAACATTCAGCAAGTGACAAAGGATAGAAAAGTTGTTGGCAAGAGTGTTCCTGTCTTAGATGCTCGAGAAAAAGTCACCGGATCCCTTAAATATGGTGTTGACTTTGCAGTGCTGGGAATGGTGCATGGCAAGATTTTGCGAAGCACAGTCCCGCACGGTCGGGTCAAACGCATCGACGTTCGTAAGGCGGAATCGTTGCCCGGCGTTTTGGGTGTTGTGACCCACGAAGATGCACCTGATCTGAACTGGATGGGGGTATGGGATAACTACCGCGGCAAAGTGCTTGACGGTATCGCGCGTTTCGTAGGGGACGAAATCGCTGCTGTGGCAGCCACCACAGTTGAGATTGCCGAGCAAGCGCTTGAATTGATTGAGGTTGAGTATGAACCCTTACCGGCAGTACTGGATGTTGAAAAAGCATTGCTCGATGATGCACCCCAGGTCAGAGAAGAAGGGAACGTACGCGACGAGTATCTTGTTTTGTGGGGTGACCTAGAGCGGGGTGTTGCCGAAGCAGATCACATTATCGACATCGAAATGCGGTACAAATCCCAGAACTATGCTGGCATTGGGAGAAATGCGTGTATCTGTGAATGGGATGGTGACAAAGTGACGATGTGGACATCTTCGCAAACTCCCTCTGAACTACAGTCAGGTATTCATCAAGCCTTTGGTATGCCCATGAGTAACGTTCGTGTCATTGCATTGCCATCGGGTTGTTCTTTCGGACTCTGGTGGAGCAATAACTTTATGATGGTTACAGCTTTGCTTGCCAAGAAGATCCGCAAACCAGTAAAGATAGAACTCACGAGTCAAGAGTGCATGGCGGCTGTCAAACGCCGGCACATAGAGATCACGCGCGGTCGAATGGGTGTAAAGAATGACGGCACGTTAACGCTAGCAGATTTCTCACATCTCATGGATAACGGAGCCTATGGGTTTAAAACAGATGTCTACTTCTTTTGCGTCGATCTTTGGGGAGGCGCGCTCAATGGTGATTATCGAGTTCGTGGGGTCAATACAAACCTTGTGACTTCTGGGTGCATGCGGGCTGTTGGGGACATTACGATGGGTTTGGCAGTTGAGCGGTTGGCTGATATGTGTGCAGCTACGGTTGACATGGATCCAGTAGAATTTCGGATAAAGAACCAGCTTAAATCAGGCCAACAGCTGCGCATGCAAGAACCTCGTGGTCATATGAAGGGAACGCTGGCCGAATATATAGATGGGTTATCAGATGAACAGAAACAAGGCTGGCCCGAGATGTTTCGTCTGTCCAGTGGATCGACTCACGAATTACTAATTCGGGGTGCTGAGAAATTCCGGTGGCGTGATCGGTGGAAGGGTTGGCGCGTACCGACTTCAGTCAATGGCTCGAAATATCGTGGCGTGGGTGTGGGCACTGGTGCCCACTGTTGCGGTGTCGAATTCGGTGGCAATACCTCGTCGGTCGTCCGTGTAAACCTTGATGGGAGCGTCAACGTGTTCAGCGCCTGTGGGCGGCAAGGCCAAGGTAGCGAAACGACGCTCGCTCAGGTGGCAGCCGAAGAGATGGGTGTCTCATTAGATAAGGTTAGCATCGTTACTGGAGATACCGATTCCGTACCGTTCGCATCTGGTTCATCTGCAAGTACAACCATGTTTAGAACTGGGTGGGCTACCCGCGAAGCCTGTCGTGATGCAAAGAAACAGTTGTTGAGCGTTGCGTCGCAGGAGTTCTTCAATGGTATGCCAGATGACCAGTTGGAAATCGATGATGGGATTGTGCAGGTGAGAAACTATGCCAACGAACACCCGAGGGTCCCACTGGAGGAGATGATGAACGTTTTGTGTTCAGATTCCCTATCCCAGACCAGTGTGATCACTGGGCGACCAAATGGTGTGATGCCGCCGACGATCGCATTTGCGCGTCAATGGGCAGCTCAGTTTGCAGAGGTTGAGGTGGACATCGAAACCGGCGAAATAAAGATCATCGATTACCTGGCTGGACAGGACAGTGGAACCGTGATGAATCCAAACGTTCTGAAAAACCAAGTGATAGGTGGAGCGATCTGTGGGGCCGGGTTCGTACTCTATGAAGGAATTGAGTTTGATCAGAACGACGGACGGATACTGAACGACAGCCTGCTTGACTACAAGGTACTCAGAAGTGGTGATTTTCCATCTGACGTAGAAGTATTCTTTGTGGAATCTGAAGATCCCGTTGGACCGTTTGGTGCTCGCGGTGCTGGTGAATCTCCAGCCGCTGCTGCAGGACCGGCGATCTGTCAGGCCGTGCACAATGCGATAGGCGTCTGGGTTGATGTGCCAATGACACCCGAGACTGTACTTAAAGCGCTTAAAACGAAGTCAGAATGATGAAAGCATCTCTCTGTCAGCTTCCCATTTGGGATTTGGGCAGGTGAATTGGGAATTCTTGTCTGATCCTTACGTCGACTGAATCGCCGAAAAAATTTGGGTAGTGGGAGCTGAGAATTTCATCAACCCTCTCTTGGCTCCTTGAAAAAAGATCTTGGGATCCTTCTTTTTCCCATTGATCCGTTGGCGTACGATCCATCAACGTAGGGTATACATACTCACTTTCCATATGGGCCAGCGTCTGGCTATTGCCCAAGAAGTGTCCGGGATCGATCGCGCTTGAGTGAATTACCTCAACGGAGAGAGTATCGTCTGAGACTTCAATGCCGCGCAGTGATCTTGCTATCATGCCGATGGCCTCATTGTCGATGACCATGGATTCAAAACTGCAGCCCATGAGGCTGCCCATCATTCCCCCAAACTCACAGAGTCGGTTCGCGCCGGCGTGTGCGGCCAGGGTGTAGCTCAGCGCTTTTTCATAGCCGTATTGCGCATCGGGGATTTTTGCATCTGTCATCCCGCACCCGACACTGGTCGGAAGGTTGTAGAAGTTACCCATCTGAATTGCTGCGGCGGCGATAAGCGCCTGTTCGCCACCACCGCCACTAAAAGAACCGGTTCGCAAGTCCGTGATGAATGGCCAGGCCGCAAAAGTCATCGGGCATCCTGGTTTAATGAGGTTGACAATAGCAAGGCAGGCCAATGTTTCTGCAACGACTTGCGCCAGGAGTCCTGCAAGCAGTGCCGGTGCGGTGGCCCCAGATTGCGGTGCCACAGCAATGTCGCTGGTTAACCCCATCTTGCTGGCATCGATCAGAATTTCAAGGTTTTCCCGTCCAAATCTGAGCGGTGACACAATGGGACAACCACCAAAAATAACCGAAGGTTTCTTGAGGAATGCCCCTTCTCCACCCGAAGCCAGGTCAAATAGACGAATCGCAGGCGGGATGTTGTTGCGATTTCTGAAGGTGACACACGCCGGCTTCTCACTTGCCGCAAGAATGGCGTAGACCATATTGACATCATGTTCGTAGTCGTTTGGAACATCGGTCGCCAAGACGGTATCACCCAACATATGAATATTGTCGAGCTTATCGACGAGTCGCGTAAAATCATAAATGTCCTGAAGCGTAGATGGCCGATAAGTTTTTGACTCGGCATCAAAAGTCGTTACCGCGGTTCCCGAATTAGAAAAATAAACACTGTTATCCTTGCAGTGGATATCATCTTTCCCCGCCCGGCTACCACGGGCATATACCTGGTATTCACTGGCGGCACCGGCAAGAACATCCTCGACTAGGGCGCGGGGAAAACAAAGACGTCCATACTCGTTCTGAAAGGCCCCTCTAGGAAGCACGAGATCAAGAAGTTCTTCGGTCGCATCTGCGATGCCAGTCTGCTCAACGATTGTGAGTGCGGCTTGATGCACTTTCCCCACATCCGTTTCAGTCAGTGGCTGATAAAGCCCACCTTCAATACCCGGCCAGATGGCATTTGAATTGGAGGAATTCGCTCGGTCTTTTCGTCGTGCCTCACGGCCCCGACCTTTACGACGGCTGGTCTGTTTGGTTTTTAATGACAACAAGGCGTTTCATGTCTCCATACTTCTCCCTTAATCGCCGAACGGAATCTGCTGTGCCAAAAAAGGCCCCGCCGGAGCGGGGACTATTTAACTAAGCGGAGATCGTTAGGAAGCTCGGGAACAGCTTCGTCTTTATCCACGATCGTGGCGACCAATTTAACCATCGCTATAACCCTTCCCATTGTGTGTGCCAGGTCAGGGTCAGCGGGTGGTAAATAGCAACATTATCTTTAGGCTTGCTCCCAAACCGCGTAAGTCTTGCCGGTGTTGTTAAATTCATAAAGTACAGCTTCTTCATCCCCTTCGACCCAGCCATCGTGGCCCGGCGCGAACGAGTAAGCGTCGCCAGCATTCACCACAATTTCAGTTCCGTCATCATGTCGACATCGTAGCGAGCCTTTTAGAACCATTCCTACATGTCCTGCCTGACAACTGTCGCCACCGACGTGTGGCTTGATGCAGCTGGACCAACTCCAACCGGGCTGTACCGTAATTCTCGTTGCAGCAACAGTCCCGAAGTTAACCGTTTGAGCGAGCGTCTTATCTGGAGCCTTAGTTTCATCGGGGTTATCAAAAGATTTCTTTTCAAGTGTGGGCATTGTGACAGTCTCCTTAAAAAACAACGGGTGGAAAGTTGTGTTAACTAATTATCACCTAATCATCTATACAACTAATGTTAGCCTACCACAGAGCATGGAACAGAAAAACAGCAGTGTGGGTAAGATCAGATCCTTCTAGAATTAGAAACTGCACAAAATTATCGGATCTCTTTTCTCCGATTCTGACCTACGTATTCGTTCTACACTCACAATAATTTGGGTCGGCATTCAACCTAAGCCATTGACAAGATGGTGGCTATGGGTGGGAT
>LUSG01000005.1 GCA_001629395.1 Gammaproteobacteria bacterium REDSEA-S15_B12
GTAATAAATAGCTGCAAGGAAAATAATGGCACCTGTAGGCGGCACCAAAAAGGTCATGGGCAGCAAAATTGCCACACCGTTAACCGACCCTAACCCGGGCATAGCACCGATAAATAGGCCCAGCGCACAACCAAATACCACAAGGGCGAGATTTAGTGGCTCCAGCGCAATGCTAAAACCCTGCATTAATAGACCAAGAATTTCCACGATGTCTTACAAGAAAATATCGTACAACGGGTAGAAAAGCGGCTCGCTGTACCCCTTGGGCAAAGTAATAAGCAACGCTATCTCGAAGAAAAAGAAACTGATCACTGGCGCGCTGACCGACACACCTAGACTAAGTAACCAGCTATGGCGACCGACAATCCGCACGTAGTAAAGAAGGAAAAGCGGTATCGCAAAATAAATACCAATAATGTGAATCGAGCCAATCATTAACGTTAGCGCCACAATCACCGCCATGATTGTGGCCCGTGCTGCGGGAATTACATACGGCTCAGCAGACCGCGACGCAGAACTTTGCCGTAGCAACCAACGTAATGTGATACAAACACAGCAAGCCAGCATGCCAGCCGATAACCAAAAAGGGAAAGCCCCACCGCCTGGTCCTTCATCAGGAATCCAGCCGATGGGGAGTTCCGCACTCTTCACCATTAAGTAAGCCGATAAGACCCCCAAAACCAGGGCCATTACAAGCTCCGCTCTACGCATGGCAGTTACCAGCCTAAAACGGACAACAGCACGATCAAATCTCGCCGATATCCTTCAATATAACCTCGTGGATTGCTTTTTCACGAGCCCAGTAGGACTTGAGCTTAGCTCCAGTCAAGAAACCGCCCATCAAGCTCTTCTTTTGCATATAAGCCTGCCACTCGTCCGTTGCATACACACGCGCAAACACGTCACGATAGTAGGCAGCTGCCTCATCACTCATACCCGGCGCGCCCACCACGCTACGCTGCATAAAATAGACGTAGTCCTTGCCTAACTCTTTGAAGGTCGGCGCATCAGGAAACAGGGGAAGGCGGGTGGGCGTAAAGGACGCAATTGCTCGTGTTTTACCAGCTTCATAAAATCCCAACTGCTCGGAAGGGTTGTTCACCGTAGAGTTACAGTGGTTACCCGCAAGCTCCTTGGCTACGCGGCCACCGCCTTTAAACGGCACGTACTTAATTTGGAGACCATAAGCCTTGTTGAGAAAAGTTGTCAGCAGTTGATCTTCCTGACCCTTACCTGTCCCGGCCATGAGCCAGTCGCTGCCCGCTGCTTTGGCCGCAGCAACGAACTGATCGACATTCTCAATTCCAGAGTCGACGTTCACCCACAACAAAAACGTATCCGTCGTATAGAAACTGTTCAACGTCACCATAACGGTGTGGTTATCGCCGCTTTTACCTTTAAGGTGCAACAGTGCCTCCGCTCCTGAACCACCCGGTTTATTGATCGGCACAAACGGTTTAGTCGATAGCCCGTGCTTCTCGATGACGCTCTGCATCAAGCGTGCCATCTTGTCAGCACCCCCTCCTTTACCTGCCATGATGACAAAATCAACCGGCTTCTTGGGCTCCCAACCTGCCACAGCAACACCTGAAAAAAACATTCCGATAGCGACAGCGAATGCCGCTAGGGGCAGCAAAACATTGTGCTTAATCATCTTCATTTCTCCTTTATCCTTGATTAAATAGCTACTCACAACATCCCAGATACGACTGCCTTCTATTCAACTAAGGGCGTATTCCAAGACCGCCACAGGTTATGACAGGGTTGTTGATATGTAAAGACATCAAACCGTATTCGTAAACATGGATTCGTGCTTTGAGGGATAGAAAACCTCTTTTTCCCTAGTGTTTGGCATGGTGACTACTGCCGCTGTGGTATGGTACGGCATTCCTATCTATCGCCGCATTCGTGCCTACCGGAATGGTGACGGCGAGGTCGGCTCGAAGACTACGGCGATATTTGAGATCTACGGCGCAGCGACCCGCGGGCGACTTCCTCAGTACGCGGACTGGCTGACTGTTGTGTAGCCCGTCGCAGCGCGCCAGGACCTTATGAGTTTCAAATTTGTACGGTGTGAAATAGTTGAAAAGAGAAGCGTCGTAAGCCATTGACAAGATGGTGGCTATGGGTGGGATCGAACTGATCTGTAACCTATTGAATTGTTAATGTGATTTCTGTTACACCCAAATAGTTACCGTCAAAGCTACCGTCGGAAGTGCTGGATTTGGTTGGACGGTATTGGACGAAACCGAATTGTGGCTGAGATACTCGATTAGGATACATAATTTCAGATGCTCAGAATACAACTCACTTTGCGGCAAAGGTTGTGAGACACACTCGCGGTTCGGCTATGATCGGCAGGGACCAATATTCGCCTCACAACCAATCTATTCGCCTGCCAACAATTTTGCATTACCACCGGCGGCTGTTGTGTCGATGCAGATGTGTCGCTCTAGTACACATTGATCCGCCATAACAGGGTATGCGAGCAGCGGGATGATCGCTCCTTCTCGGCTGGCTAGCGCTTTGCGGCAAGCTTTGAGATCATCGGTTGCGGACCAAATCGCAACGCCGTCGATGTTATTCAGCGTGCGAATATGTTCTCGTGGCAGAAAACCATCAACGGCGTTGTCTCCGCTGGCGCCGGGCACGACCATGAGGGCCTTGCAGCCACTGCTGATTGCAATATCATATTGATCTTTGGCGTCCTTGACGCTCGGCCCCAGGCACAAAATAGTACCCCTCGGAAAAACAGAAAGCCGGTTTGATTCACCAGTTGGTCCCGGCAAGTCTATCGTTGATAGTTTGCCAAGTTGCTGCTCCGACAAGGAACTCAATCGTGCCTGAACTTTGACTGGATCAACATGAGTTCCGGAAATAATTGTGTGCCCGGCAAGTGCTTTGCGGGTGAAGCGCGGTACATAATGTGGTCCACCAGCTTTGGGACCAGTACCGGACATGCCTTCCCCACCAAAGGGTTGTGATCCGACAATCGCCCCGATCTGATTGCGATTGACGTAGATGTTGCCAACATTGAGTTGGCTGGTTACCTGTTCTACGCGATCGTCCATTCTGGTATGCAAGCCAAATGTCAGCCCAAAGCCACTGGCGTTGATGTCAGACACAATTTGGTCGATCTCATTGGCCCCAAAGGTAGCGACATGCAGAACCGGACCGAAGATCTCTTTCTCAAGATCCCGAATACCACTGACTTGAATGACCGAAGGCGCAACAAAAAATCCGCCTTCAGGCACCGATAGACACTTCAACATATCTCCACGCTGTTCAGCAGCTTTAATATAGTCCGTGAGTTCCCGATGAGCCGACTGATTAATGGCCGGCCCCACATCCGTTGAGAATTCCCAAGGCTGGCCGATAGTCAGTTGATCCAGCGCGCCGTAGAGCATCTCAAGAAACTCTTCGGCGATGTCTTTTTGGAGATAGAGTACCCGCAATGCCGAGCATCGTTGGCCTGCTGATTGGAACGCAGAAACCACAATGTCTTTAATGGCTTGTTCCGGCAGCGCGGTTGAATCAACGATCATGGCATTCAGGCCACCTGTTTCCGCGATGAAGGTTGCGTCAGGTTCAATCGTTCCGGACATGGCCCGGTTGATGGTCTGTGCGACAGCGGTTGATCCTGTGAAGCAAACTCCATTGATCCGCGGGTCAGATGTGATCTTGGTCCCCACAACGCAGCCCGGACCAGGCAACAGCTGCAATACGTTTTCGGGAACGCCCGCCTTGTGCATCAAACGAACCCCAATGGATGCAATGATCACAGTGGGGTCTGCTGGTTTGGCAAGCACGCCATTGCCAGCAGCTAAAGCTGCTGAAATTTGACCAGTAAAAATGGCGAGCGGGAAGTTCCACGGCGAAATGCAACTGATAATGCCTCGTGCAACCTTGTCGCCAAGGTATACGCCCTGGGCCGCATAGTAGCGTAGGAAGTCAACGGCCTCCCGGACCTCCGCAACGGCATCGAGAGGTGTCTTACCTGCCTCACGACAAAGAGCGGCAAATATCTCGCCGGAATTCACCTCATAAAGGTCAGCGGCCTTGTTCAGGACAACAGCGCGTTCGTCGGCAGTTGCATGTGACCAAGCAGTCGCGTTCGCCAGGGCGGTTTCCACATCTTCAGCTGTTGCTTGGGAGACCCTGCCAACAATATCGTTAAAATCAGCCGGGTTGACCACCTCAATCGGATCCGTCGATTTTATCTTTCCCGCAATCACGGGGTCGACAGTCCAAACGGTCGTTTGGAAAGCGTTTCGCACTTTCTCATACTTAGCCAGGTCATCAACGTTACTGAGATCCCAACCCGCAGAGTTGGGACGCTCTGGTTGAAACAACGCTACTGGCTTGATTACATTTGCCGAGTTTGAGTTTTGCTCCTGATCAACGAGTACGAATGGATCCGCTGCAACCACTTCAACCGGTACGTCTTTGTTCACAATCTGATTTACAAAAGAGCTGTTCGCGCCATTTTCAAGCAATCGACGAACAAGGTAAGCAAGAAGATCGCGATGTGCGCCAACGGGTGCATAGATCCTGCTTTTTACATTTTCTGAACGCAGTGCAACAAGGTCATGAAGCGTGTCACCCATGCCGTGGAGCTTCTGCAACTCAAACGCTGTTTGGCTCTTTGCCATATCCAGAATGGAGGACACTGTGTGCGCATTGTGCGTTGCGAATTGCGGATAAATCCGATCTGTCATACTCAGCAGTTGGCTTGCACAACAAATATAGGACACATCGGTAGTAGCCTTGTTGGTGAAAACCGGGAAATCATCGACCCCTTTGATTTGGGCAAGCTTTATCTCTGTGTCCCAATATGCGCCCTTCACCAGGCGGACCATAATTTTGCGATCAAGCTCGCTTGAAATTGCGTAAAGCCAGTCAATGACAGCCGATGCCCGCTTTCCATAGGCCTGCACAACGACGCCGAAACCATCCCAGCCCGCAAGGTCCTTTGAGCGAAACACGGCTTCGATGACATCAAGTGACAGATCAAGACGGTCAGCTTCTTCAGCATCGATGTTGAGCCCCATTTGAGCCGATTTTGCGAGAATGGCGAGTTCTCGAACACGTGGAACTAGCTCATCCATCACGCGTGTTTTCTGACCCAGTTCATAGCGCGGATGGAGAGCTGAGAGCTTGATCGAAATGCCTGGATTTCCGGCAATGCTGTCTGAATTTGCATTTTGGGAAAGTGATCGGATTGCGTCGCAGTAGGCGTGAAAAAAACCTGTTGCGTCTTTTGATGTCAGCGCCGCTTCCCCCAGCATGTCATAAGAGTAGGTGTAACCTTGTTTCTCAAAAGCTTTACCTCGGCGAACTGCTTCATCGATTGTCTGGCCAAGAACGAATTGATGGCCCATCTCTTTTATAGCGCGTTGAATGGCTAGTCTTATGACCGGTTCGCCCAATCGTTTGACAGCGCCGCGAAGCAAATCAACTACGCCAGAAGCATTGGGCTCTTTGAGTACTTTGCCCGATAGCATGAGCGCCCAAGTCGAAGCGTTTACCAGAGGTGAGCTGGATCCCCCTAAATGTTCTCCCCAAGACGATGGAGAGACTTTGTCTTCGATTAGTTCATCGATCGTAGGGGTGTCCGGCACGCGCAGAAGAGCCTCAGCCAAGCACATCAGAGCCACACCTTCATGCGTCGAAAGGCCATATTCGGCGAGAAAGACTTCCATAAGTCCAGGCTGGCCTTCGCTTCGGATCTTCTCAACCAGCTTTCGTGCTTGGGCGTTCGACCGGGAGCGTAACGCCGCGCCTGGCTCAAACTTCTCCCGTAGCTGTTCGATCACGCGTGTTTCATCTGCGTTGGTAAGATTGCGGATCGTATCGCGATGTGCAGTCAATTGCTGCATCGAACCCTGCTCCTGTGGTGATTTGAACAGGGTAACATCGACAGAGAAGTCGTTCTAACTTAGATTTGAAAAATTATAGGTAAATCGACTTATTTGGCTAAGGCTACTCAAGAGCTCAAGCCAAAGTACAGATCGAAGCCCTGGGCGGCAAAGTCTCCGGTAGTGTCTCAAGCAATACCGATTGTGTGGTGGTGGGTCTAGACAATATTGGACAACACAAGACAAGAATTTGGTGGGGAGATTGAGTTAGTCCCGGGCAAGGCGAAAGGTATGCAATTCTACCCCCTTAATTTTGTCCCCCTAATCAAGCAAACAATTATATTGATGGGCTAAAACAAGCGAAAAATGGTGGCGCGGCTGGATTTGAACCAGCGACCCCTGGCGTGTGAAGGCAGTGCTTTCTACGGGGTATAACGTTAAATCAACCACATACGCACACCGATCCCGCGTGCATGTGACTCAATTAGACTGGAGTGGACAGATTGCGGTCACATTCTGGCCACAGTGCCATTAACTTCCTCATTGACAAACATCTAGAGGCTGTTTGCTAGATATAACTAAACACAGTATCGGCCCTATTAGTGCGATTTGAGTTTTAGCGCTTCTCGAACGCATTGGGCAAGCGTGCGTTCGCCACGTTCAAATGCGGCACAAATAGTATCCAGTTCAGTATTGCTGGCGTCCAACAATTCTTGCATGAATAGAGCAGCCGCTTTTGTTGCTAGCAATCGGCGACTTTTTTCTCGAAGCACTTTGTCTGTGTTACGGGAAATTGTTGTGTAGTGATGCGTGATAAGGGTAACCAGTTCATCAATCCCTCTACCGGTAGTCGCACATGTTTTGATTACCTGTGCTTTTTTGTGTCCTGGTGCTCGAAGTGTCAGCATGGCTTTTAGCAACTGAACGGTTATATCCGCACCATGTAAGTCTTCTTTGTTGACAACGAGGATATCCGCTATTTCAAGCACTCCAGCTTTGAGGGCCTGGACATCGTCGCCTGCTCCTGGCGTACACAGAACAACCGTAGTCTGCGCTATGTCAGCGATTTCGATTTCAGATTGTCCGGTCCCTACAGTTTCCAGGATGATGTGGTTGAAGCCTGCGAATTCGAGTATGTTGGCGACGTTGTGAACAGAGGGTATTAGGCCACCAAGGTGGCCCCGGGTGGAAAGCGATCGAATAAATACGCCCTCGTCGGCATTGTGACTGGCCATTCTTAATCGATCACCGAGGATTGCGCCACCACTGATCGGGCTGGATGGGTCCACAGCTATGACGGCGACGGTGTGTGAAAGATTTCTCAACGCGGAAATCAGCCCATCGATGAGCGTTGACTTCCCCGATCCTGGCGGCCCGGTAATGCCGATAATGTGTCCGCGGCCAGTATTGGGATGTATCTCTCGGAACAGGCTACCTGCCCGAGTAGAGTTTGTTTCGGCGAGGGTGATCGCTCGGCCAATTGCACGCCTGTCTCCAGCTTCCAACGCTTTGAGCAGCGACCTTTGCTTTGGTTCTAGGACGTCCAAAATTACTCAACTATGAGTGGGTGACCAAATCCGAGCTCCTCCCTCAGACAGCTAACAACTTCTCCGTGGGTAACGCCGCTGGCGGTCGCCTCGACTACTCTGCTGAACACGTTATCATCTTTCGAGTTTGCAGCGCGCCTCAGTTTGTCAAGACTGTGGTTGACTTCGGTTTGGTTACGCTCGCGTTTGAAACGACGCAGCTGTTCTACATGAGCATGCATCTTTTCGGTAACTGGTCGTACGGTAGGGGGCATCGCCTCTTCGCCTTCAGTCTTCGGTGCACGGTAGCAGTTAACGCCGACTATTTTCTGTTTGCCACTGTCTACGCGACTTTGCCAGTTAAGGGCTGATTCTCCGATCATACGTTGTACCAATCCTGATTCAACGGCACGAAACATACCCCCCTCGTTCTCTACTACGTCCATGACGTCCAGAATCTTTGTTTCCATCTGATCGGTAAGTTCTTCGACGTACCATGAACCACCAAGTGGGTCGATTACGTCGCACAAACCGGCTTCTTCACGGAGAATGTTCTGTGTTGCAACCGCAATCCGTGCGGGGTGTTCGTTGGGGACGTTGATTACTTCATCATAGGAATCAGTGTGCAATGACTGCAATCCACCTAGGATTCCTGCAATGGCTTGGGTGGAGACGCGAGCAATATTGTTGAGTGGTTGCTGAAGTGTCAGGTCGGCGCCTGAGGTCTGGCCATGAAATTTGAAGCGGCGTGCACGGCTCGTGGTCGCACCCAACTCGTTCTTTTGCCACTTCTTCAAATAAGCTCAATGAAATGTCAAAGAAAAATGTGAATCGAGGTAGAAAATCGTCGGGATCCATACCTCGATTGAGACAGTCTCTACCATACTGTAGAGCGGATGAGAGAGTGAATCCCATCGCTTCTGCCGGTGTGGCACCGGCTTGTTGCATGTGCTGCCCTACGACAGATAATGGATTCCAATGGGGTACTTGTTCAAGGCAAAAAGCTATATGGTCGACCAAAATTCGCCTGGCGCCCTCAAGGGACAATCTGAAAAACATGTGATTCGCAACGTAGTGGGAAAGATAATCGCTTTGGTTCGAGGTGCCAGAAATTCGCTGCCAGGAAACACCGCGTCGATCAGCAGTGTTGAGCACGAATGACAGCAAGGTAAAGGGTGAGGGGTCGTTCATAGCGGTTGAAATTGAACCAATGTCCACGCCATCCAAGGCTGAATCCATGTGTCCTGCTGTGTTGATGACAGTGCCGCAGGTCCCTAAGAGGGGTTGTGGTACGTCATCACAGTCGTTCCCTCGGTAGACAGAATTGCAGGGAATAAGGCTAATTGCGGTTGTACCAGCATCAATCAGATTCAGCACGCGCTCGTTGTACTCATCGGGCGTTCCCTGTCCGATTAACTGACGTTGACTCCAGCTTTTTCCTCGATGCATTGTCGGGTAAATGCCCCGGGTATAAGGTTCCTGGCCAGGAAAACCCAGGGTGTCGAGATAACTGCCAGCCGTCTCTCGCGCTGGTCCATACAGAGGTTGAATGGGAATACCGGAGCGGTTTTGTACCGTATCGCCGCTTTGTATATCTCGGTCGTATTCCTCCTCCCATTGAGTACGGGATTGGTCATACAGATCGGTTGATTCAGGATTTGTACGCTGACCCATGATTGTTGCTCCTATGTAAATTCAGTTTCCCTATCGTGGCGGGCAGCTGCAGCGTAGTGTCTAACTTGTTTAACAATTGTGGCTCGGTCAGTACCGGGTCCCAGTATGGTGCTGACGCCGGATTCGAGTAGCATCGAGAGCTCTTCATTAGGGACGATGCCGCCTACGACGACTCTTATATTGAGCAAGCCCGCAGCGACTAAGCGGGACATAAGGTCTGGAATAATGAGGTGATCAGTCGACAATGAACTTATTCCGATTACGTCAACATCTTCATCACCGGCCAGTCTTACTACATCGTCCAGGGCCTGCCAAGGCGGTGTATAGATGACTTCCATGCCGGCATCGCGCAGATAAGCGGCAACAATACGGCTTCCACGATCATGACCATCAAGACCAATCTTGGTGACAAGAATGCGATACGGTGACTGATTATCTACGTTCACAGCGTTTGTAATGGTAGCGTAGTACTAGAGCCGACTAAACCGACAACACACCGCGTATCATGCGGCCTTTCGTCGTGGTTATGTTTGCGTCACCTGATATCAACTACTAAACAGGTGTTCTAATCTGTTGAATTATCTCCCAACGTTATAGTTGTAGCTCAAGACACTGTAAAGATATTTCGGTCCGAAAGTCCTATAAACATAGGAAAATATGGTGGGCGCGGCTGGATTTGAACCAGCGACCCCTGCCGTGTGAAGGCAGTAACCTCCTCGAGGGGTTAAGTAATATCAACCACATACGCACACCGATCCCGCGTGCATGTGACTGAAAGTGACTCAGCTAGACTGGAGTGGGCTCCTGTCAGTCACATTGTGGTCACACGGCAGGGAGTACCCAATGTCAAGATGTTCGATGTTTACCAATATTCCACCTACCCAGAGGAGGGTAAGAGAATCCCGGCGGAGCGGGTTTCCTACAATTCTTCAGCAGGTGAATATTTTTGCACAAGTCTGACTAAAACTGCTGACTCCAGTCTGCCACTGCCTGGATCAGCTCGTCATCCATCTCGTCAAAGAAGTGGTTCGCTCCCTGGATTACCTGTTGACTGTACCGCGCATTATGTGTCGCAGCCTGTTTTCGGAGTTCTGCCGTTTCGAGTACACCGGGGAGGTCGTCTGAACCGTAAAGATCGAGCACCGGAATGTTTATGGTTTTCAGTGAAATCGCGCTGTTAACGTCGCTGTCTTTCTGCGTCGCACCCATGCCGATGGCGACAAAACCCTGGACGTCGTTGCTATTACGCGAAAGGTAATAGCTCGACATCGTTGCGCCCTGGCTGTGGGCAACGATGACCAGAGTCTCGGCACCTTTTTGTTTAAGGAACTGCTCCGCCGCCTTTAGGCGAGGCGGAACCTCAGGGTACAACAGCACGTATTCTTCGAACTCGGCACCGTTACGCAATATCGGCATCTGGATCGACAGCGTATGCCAACCATGCTCTGTCATTGCTACACGGATCGGCTGTACGACCTGCTCCCAGTCGGGGTGAATACCGGTTCCGTGTACAACGATCATCCCTTTCTTGGAATCATTGGTAGCCTCGGTGTAAATACCGAACACACCACGGCCGTCAACCATGACATCGACTTCCTCGCCATCCATGATCGAGTCGACAACTTGCTCTCGCCAGCGTTGTTCTTTGCCAAGGTCGGAAGCAAAGCCAGGCGCAACCAGAGCAATACTCAGAACCAACGCGATATATTTATTGTGCATTCTCGTACCTCCTATTACTTTCCCGAATTACGCTGTAATTCCGCCATCCACGGGAAACGCAGCGCCAGTGACGAAGGACGCCTCGTCCGACAGCAGGAACAAGGCTGCGTTGGCGATTTCCTCGGGCCTGCCGGGTCGTCCCATCGGAGTCATACCGCCCCGGGTGCGTACGAGCTCTTCCTTATCCATGCCCTGAGTGCTCTGTTGATCCGGGCGTGCGACGAAGACCCGGAGCATTGGCGTGTCAATCGGACCCGGACAGACCGCGTTGATCCGAATGTTTTCCTTGGCATATCGTTTGGCCATAGCCTTTACCAAACCAACGACGCCGAACTTGGCCATCGAATAGACCGGGCTGAAAATCGACCCGGCAAGACCCGAGGATGAGGCGGTGAACAAAAGGCTACCTCCGCCGCGTGCCCGCAACTCCGGCAAGGCTGACTCTGTGGTGATGAACACGGTACGTAGATTGAGATCAACTGCCTGGTCCCAGTCCTGCATGTCAAGGTCCTCGACCACCGCCGGTCCAGGATGACCGACATGGTTCCAGACGAAATCCAGTCCGTTGAAATGGCTGACAGTATTGCGAACGATCCGGCGTGAGTCTTCGTCCTTTGAAAGATCCGCGGTGATCCCCAGCGCCTTGCCACCGCCGGCTTCGATTTCTGCAACTACTGCTGCGACCGCGTCGGCATCAATATCTACAACGCCGACCGACGCGCCTTCCTTGGCGAAGCGTATGGCGCCGGCACGGCCTATGCCCGATCCCGCCGCCGTAACTAATCCGATCTTGCCTCCCATTCGCATGATGTTCTCCCGATAAAGTTTATTGATTTTGTCAGTTAGCAGGTTCTTTCAACGGTCACTCCCATGTGTGCGAGACAGGTGCAATGGTTACTTGCTTCCCGACTCGCGAAGCTTCTCAGCAAGTACGGCCACTTGTTCAGGCGAAATTCCCTTAATACGAGCGTTTGGACGTGTGCCGCCGAGAAACGCAATGACAAGCAAGATTTCATCCGGTTTGGGCGCGTCCGGAACTGAAATCGTCATGGTATCCATGGCGTCATAATCCCAGCTATCCTCCATACCACCGAAAATTATGTCGATAGTTCCCCCCATTGGACCGACCTTAGCGTTTCCTGGAATCAACGCAGATCCACCGCCGGCTTGGCGGCGTATCGGCAGACCAACTCGGACATGGATCATCGCAGCACCGTGCTCCAGGTCCCCCGCGACGCCGACAATCGCACCTTTGCCGTAGGCGCGGGGTTCAATTTCTCCCAGAGCCTCCAAGGCTCGCTGTGTAAGCACCTCCCCGGCATCCACGGAGATATCAACCAACTCTGAAAAATCGTCGATGGGCGGTTTGCCAGCAAAGGGGTTTCGGATAACCCCACACGCGGCAACCCGCCTAGTGGGCGACACGAGTTTGCGGCCGCCTTCGGTAAGAATATCTTCAACGAAAATAGAAATTTTACGCAATTCCATAATTCAGTATCTCCTTTCTTATCCAGGACGACTGTTATTACGTACCGCTTAAGAAGGTAGACAACGATGCAGTCAAGCTAGCCGAGCTGAAATTCGCTTCTGGCGACATCGAACACTTCACGTCCAAGCTCTACGTACCGAGTGTCGGTAAACACTCTTGACAGGTCATAAATTCGATTGAGCACCTTATGTGAGTTTCCCCATAGGCGGGACCTTTCCATGACGTGGATCGATTGGTACCTGTTCGGCTAGGCCACTCTCTGCTTCGAATAGAGCACCGGCAGCTAATAAGGCAGCCTCGCCTCGTGGCCGGCCGATGAGTTGCAGACCGATTGGACGACCATACTGGTCAAAGCCACACGGCAGTGAAAGAGCAGGTGATGCGCTGATCGTTACCGCGGCGGTCAAAGTGGAGGCTGCCATATAATGCTCCAGTTTGATACCGTCTATCGCCTCGGGATAACGTAGGTCGACATCAAAAGCCGGTGTGTTTGCACCAGGAGTTACGATTAGATCGTACTGTGAAAACAAGTCGTTAAATTGCATATATAGCGCAGCACGCGCTCGCTCCGCTTTCGCCAGAGTAGAGATAGACTGCTTTAAACCCAGTTCGGTATTCCAAACAATATCCGGCTTTATTTGATCACGATAGCGTTGCAGTTGTAACTCTCTGTCAATGACGAATTCTTGCGAACGCAAGGCTAAAAACGTATCTTCCAGGTCTTCCAAATCAATAGTAATTTCCTCTACCGTCGAACCTATGTTTCTAAAAATTCGCATGCTGTCACGACATATGTTTTCAGTCTCTTGATCTACAGGCGAGCCTCCGATGGTTGCTGCGAAGGCTACCCGGTGAGGTCGCTGTGGTGCTGCCGCAGCATGACTGAAAGATAAACGTGGCGCATCGAAGGTCATGGGATCCAAGTGGCAATAGCCTGCCATGGTGTCCAGAAATAGTGCGACATCGGGAACACTACGCGCCATAGGCCCCTGGACTGACAAAGGTGAAAATAGTGTATCTACCGTACCCCTGGTAACCCGTCCCGGCGATGGGCGCAGACCAACGACGGAACAATAGGTGGCTGGTCGCCTGAGGCTGCCACCATGATCGCTTCCATGCGCCAACCACACTTCACCGGTTGCCAACGCGGCTGCCCCTCCACCGGTGGAGCCTGCGGGTGTCAGAGAAGTATTCCACGGGTTGCGAGTCTTTCCGAACACCTCGTTGAAGGTAGAGCCGCCCGCGCCAAATTCTGGGGTGTTCGATTTGGCTAATACAATTCCGCCCATATGCTCGATCCGTTCCACCAAAGGATGTGATCTTTCAGGGACATGGTTTGCGAAAATTGGAGAACCATAGGTTGTGCGTACACCTGCAACATCCATAAGATCCTTGATTGCAATCGGGAGACCGGCTAGCCAGCCAGCTTTACGCTGTGCCTCACCACCAATTCCCCTCATCAGACGATCCGCATCTGCCCGGGCGCGATCCAGGCATAGCGTCGGTAGGGCATTGATGGATGGCTCCACTTCGGCAATCCGAGCCTCAGCCGCGTCAATTAGATCCAACGGGGATAATTCCCCTGACTTCAAACGCTGGACTGCTTCACAAGCCGTTAAACGAAAGAGATCTTCCCTCAATCCGTTCTATTCCTCCGATCAAAACATCTCGAACTCTACTACACCCTGACTAACCCTAGTACTTGGGCGGGCAGAAGGGTTGTCTTTGTTGAAATCAGCCTGCCAATATCCCTTCGATCAGTCTTTGTACGGAAAGACCTGACGCAAAATCAGGCAACGTATGAGGTTGGCCGTCAAGCATTGCGGCAAGCTGATCATATTGTCGCTGGTGCCAGTCACTTGCGGGATCGGTGTCCGCATTATTTGAATCGAGCCAACGCTCGCCGGTAGTGACCTGCAATCCGTACAAATTGTATACACGATACGAACACTGTTCGCCCCATACAGTGTAGTTGCAGACATCCGGGCCGCAGCCCAGCGTGCTGCCATAGACGTTGATCGGGATATCACCGCAGGTGAGCTCTGCAACGACACCAGTGACTGCGCTACCAGGTCGAACGCCTTGACGGCACCGCGAATTGCTGATGACGGCCGGTCCGAACAGACGCTCGGTGAGATAAATGAAATGGGAAAGTACTTCGCGGACAAAGCCCCCCTGATCAGACTCCATCAGCCAAGGGGCCTCGGCATACCGCCGCCTCGCCCAGTTCGGTAGATGCAGGTGGGCTTCCGCACCTTTGATTTCACCTAGCTCTGCCCGTGCCAGCGCCTGCTCGATCTGCGTGGCGGGATGTGCAGAGGCGAAAATAAAGTTAACGCCGTGTGCAATTCCACTGGCACTTGCACGCGCTACCAATGCCTCGCTGGTCGCGACATCGATGCCAAGGGGTTTTTCGCAAAGTACCGGTTTGCCACACTCGAGGGCAGCGTTAGCATATACCGCATGGGTCAGGGGCGGCGATGCGATATAAACCACATCTACCGAATCATCGTTGATCAGGCTATTCACATCCTCTGCAGCCCGTAGCCCAGCTGAGTTGGCCACTGTTTGAGCTAATCTTTCTGTGGCTAGGTCCCAGGCGACGGTAGGTTTGACCCGCGGATGATTCCATGCCTGAGTAAGCATGCGCTGTCCAATGCTGCCGAGACCGATGAAGCCGATACCGTGACGTTCTGTCATGTATGAATTCTAACCGTGGCTTACGTCGCGGCAGAATGTCAATAATTCGGGTTTGTTCTCGGAGAAACGACGAAATTTCTAGGTATCGGGAATCTGCTGTGCGGAATTTGTTCCCTACGCAGCCCTCCAAGAAATCAACTAGTAGTGTTTTTATTCCGGTACAGCGGACCTAGAGAATTCTCGCCGGGGGAGATGACTTCTTCGTTCGGATTACCTGTGTGGCCATATCCAGACCAAGATCGAAAACCAAGCTTTTCTAACAACGCTGAATCAAGTTTTTCAAACACCTCGGGCCGGAGCCCACGGGTATAGTTTTCGATCGGGCGAAACTGAGGGCCACAACCTGCCATCGTTATCCCAAACCGAGATTGTGATGTTTTATTAGCAGCAGCGCCGTGCCACAGTCGTCCATCGAAAACAATTGCTGAACCCGCAGGACCAGTAATCGCGACAGTAGCAACAGGATGAGGAATCGATGGGTCAGGTTGTCTGCCACTCAAATGAGACCTCGGAACGACACGGGTACCACCGTTTTCCTCTGTAAAATCGGTGACCATCCACATTACATTTGCTTCTGCAATGTTCGAAATCGTTGTTGATGATGTCGCTGAGTCGAGTGACCCATTTTGACCACGTGCAAATTCAGATGGTCGTTTTCGAATTTGGTCGGCACTAACCGGTGGTGACATCCACCATTGATCGGTATGCAGTGGCATATCAGTCGCTCCAGGATGTTGAATTTGAGCATCAACACAAGAGATGATGAATTGGTCACCTAATAAGTACGTTAACAAGCTCATACAAGTTGGATGCCGCATGAGTTGTACAAATTCTTCGCCCTTATTCAGCAACATACCAACCCACTGATTTACCGGGTCCATATTAGCCGGGTTCTTATGGTTGTGGACTTTGCGCTCCATCTCCGCTTGCTCGATCAACCTATCTTGTAAGTAATTCAACTCATCAGATTTAATCGCGTTTTCGACTAAGCAGTAGCCAAAGAAATCCAGATCCGCCCTCATAACCTGCTCATCGGATGTTGGCTGTGGGAGTGTTCTATCAGTGTTGTTCGGCCTATTCATTGTCCTAATTAGATCATCAAGATGTGTTACAGAATGGTGTAATGAGGTGTTTATAGCGTGGTGAGTAGATTGCGCAGAAACATATTCTCACTAAATTATCGCTAGCGGCGTGAGCGGCGACCCAGTCGCCTTAGGTAAACGTAATGGAGCCGCGATAAAAAGGAACTCGTACACCTCGTCCTTAGCAAGCTCTTCGAGATCCAAATGCTCGATTAGATACACCCCAAGATCACGCAAGGTAGCGAGGTGCAAACGCGCATCCAGGTAAGGCCCTCCACCAAGCTTATAAGCCTCTACCCCCGCATTGTCTGCGCCTAGCATCATCACATCTTTCTCTTTGAGCCAGGAGGCACAGGTAGCATCGGGTCCTGGTTCACCCTGTTTCCACAGTTCGTAGTTGTTGTTAAACACGGTAAACCAACCAGTACGTAGCAATAGGACATCGCCTGGCTGAACTTCGACGCCTTGAGCATCAGCACATCCCTGCATATCATCGGTGGTAATTACTTCACCTAACTCCAGGTGATCTACTTTCTTGTAACCCGCAATATCTAACATCACACCTCGAGTAATAAATTCCGAAACATTTTCAATCCCAGCCCATTCGATACCATAGCTGGTAACGTTTTCGGTGCTACGACCATTCCATAATTGACCGTCAGTCCAACAGTGCCCAAGTGCATCCATATGTGTGCCTGAATGAGTCACCATGGTCAAAACATCATCCGCCACCTGAAATCCACAGGGATCGGCATGAGTTGTCATGAACGGGGTGTTTGAAGATTGAGCATGCCGCGCTGGTCGTTCTCTCCCCATCGACCCCAGTTTTTAATGTTCTGGTCTATCATGTTCGTCTCCTGCATCGGGTTAGTACGTCTTGGCAGCTGGCCTTGAGCATATTAATGTCGTGTGGAACAAATGTTCGCATAGATCCGAATCTAATGACTAATTTAAGGAGAAACATATGCCAACAAATGCAATTCGTATAAAAACCGATCCCGACTTTTATGAGCCTTTCAAGATTGCCCAAGCATACCGTGTCGGTGATTTAATCTTCGTGTCTGGCCAAGCAGCTGTTGATGACCAGGGAAACATAGTAGGGGTCGGCGACTTTGATGCTCAAGTAGAACAAAGTATTAACAACTTATCGAGGCTTCTGAAGCTTGGCGGCTCGGATCTATCCAAGATCGTAAAAGTCGTTATCTATGTCACCGAGATGAGTAATTTCCCGAAGGTTCTAGAGCTACGCGAACGCTATTTCACGTCACCATATCCCGCCGATACCCTCGTTGAGGTTAGTGCGCTCGGCTTACCGGAGCTGGAATTCGAGATAGAGGCCATTGCCCTTGCTGACGGTGAAATAGTAGGTTGACCGATTAGGCTGTTCTCATTTTTTCATAAGCAGTTATCTCGGAATCAATGGGTGTATGCGGTAATTTCTTGCTGGCATATACATAAGCGTCTGGTTTAAACCAGCTGGCGTCATCAATAACACCCACTCTTATTCCACGACGGTCCGGAGAATGACTACCCGACGAAAACATCT
>LUSG01000050.1 GCA_001629395.1 Gammaproteobacteria bacterium REDSEA-S15_B12
TAAAAGGTACGCCGGGGATAACAGGCTGATACCCCCCAAGAGTTCACATCGACGGGGGTGTTTGGCACCTCGATGTCGGCTCATCACATCCTGGGGCTGTAGCCGGTCCCAAGGGTATGGCTGTTCGCCATTTAAAGTGGTACGCGAGCTGGGTTTAGAACGTCGTGAGACAGTTTGGTCCCTGTCTGGTGTGGGCGTTAGAAACTTGAGAGGAGCTGTTCCTAGTACGAGAGGACCGGAATGGACGTACCTCTGGTGTTCCAGTTGTCATGCCAATGGCATTGCTGGGTAGCTATGTACGGACGGGATAACCGCTGAAAGCATCTAAGCGGGAAGCCCCCCTCAAGATGAGGTTTCTCTGGACCTATAAGGTCCCTTAAGGGTCGTCGTAGACTACGACGTTGATAGGCGGGGTGTGGAAGTGCAGTAATGTATTAAGCTAACCCGTACTAATTGCCCGTGAGGCTTGATCATATAACACCCAAGAAGATTGATAAGCGGTATATGCGGTTTCGTTATATCACTACTACAAATTTTGGTGGGACATGAAAATGACCCACCAGCCAGTTTGCCTGGCGGCCATAGCGAGTGGGAACCACCTGAATCCATTTCGAACTCAGAAGTGAAAACGCTTAGCGCCGATGATAGTGCGGGGTTTCCCCGTGCGAAAGTAGGACACCGCCAGGCATATAAACATTAGCCGGAATCTCCAACAGAAACAGTTGGGGATTCCGGCTTTTGCACTACTAGGCCTGTCGAAAATGAATGGCGGGGCCGGTACAATCAATCCCATCCAAATCCCCACTGGCAAACGGGTAGGTCTGTGAACGTATCCTCCACTGAAGCTACATCGACGATCGCAACGGTCAGCTACCAAGCAGCCTCTGCCAAATCTTCGCTTTACCGTAATGGTGAAGTGTTGATTCGTCGAGATCAAGACGGTAGCGACGATCACTACAAAGGTCCACCAAGAGAGGAACGCGAAGTTACGATTCGAAATGCTCGTCTACTTGGGCAAAATGAACGTCGTACGATTCAAGTCCATGGATTTGAATTGCTTAAGCGGCGACCCGAAAACCCTGATCTAGATTTTTACGACCATCAACAGGTTGTTCAAAACTACTATGCTGAGTGTGCTGAACTCGTTCGGGAAGAGACTGGCGCAAGCCAGGTATTTGCCTTCGACCATAACATTCGATCCGCAACTGGCAAGAAGAACCGGAAACGTATAAGGGGCGGTCAACAAGTGCAGGGGCCCGCGCGTACTGTACACGGTGACTATACACTCACCAGTGGACCGCAGCGATTGCGAGACCTGGCAAAGCCACCCAGCAGAAACGATACACTGCGCTCCATACTTGGTGAGGGCGCATCGCTTTTACAGCACGACATGGTGGAGCATACGCTTGTTGATAACCATCGATTCGCAATCATCAATGTTTGGCGGAATATCGCCCTTGAACCGGTTGCGAACCATCCGCTTGCTTTATGCGACGGACAAACTGTCAAGCCTGAGGATCTAGTGGTATTTGAGATCCATTATCACGATCGAATTGGTGAAAACTATTTCGCAAAGCATGCTGGACAGCACAGGTGGTGGTACTACCCAGCAATGGCTCGGGACGAAGTCTTATTGATAAAGCAATGGGACTCGTTCGGTGAGTTAGCGAAATCTGGCGGTAGTCGCGCCGATTCCAGTGTTGCCGGTGACCAAGCACCCTGCACCTTCAGTTTTCATACTTCTTTCAAAGATCTTACCATCCCGCCAGAAGCGCCGGACCGTCAGAGCATCGAAGTTCGTTGTGTCGTCCTATACGATTGAATGCTGAAGTCCGAAGATCAGGTAATTCATTAAATAGACAGATAGATTGTTTGCCAACCCTCAAAGTAGGACACTGTCAGGCATATAATTGATGCCCCCTTGATCCCGTTTAGGGTTCACTGTTTTTGAGCCTAAGCGCATATGACCGAGACAAACTCAGAGTACATTCAATGACACTCGAAAAACTGGATCATTTGGTATTGCCTGTTTCGGATGTCGACGCTATTGCCGCGTTCTACACGACCTACCTTGGTATGGAGAAACGAGTCTTTGGAGAAGGGCGCGTGGCACTTCACTTTGGCGATCAGAAAATCAATCTGCATCCTGCCGGATGGGATTACGAACCCAAAGCGAGGGTATCGGTTGCCGGCACCGGGGATCTTTGCTTTATTGTTTCGGAGCCTGTTGAGGTGTTACAAGCAGAATTGATACAAAAAGGTGTCGAGATTATTGAGGGTCCAGTTTTTCGTACTGGCGCATCTGGGCGTCTTCGATCGATCTATATCCGGGACCCCGACGGCAACCTGATTGAACTCTCTAATGGTATTGAATAAGCTATTTTTTGGTTTTGTGCTCGCCTCTTACAGATTGCCCGCCTCTAAAACTTTGTGTAGAGGGTTAGATGGTCATGAAACTTTCCGTTGACGACATTTCTCGTTATCAAAAAGACGGAGTGGTAGCTCCGATCACCGTGATGCAACCATCTGTTGCAAATGACCTTCTACGCCGTCTGGAATCTGCAGAAAACTCGTTTCCCGAGCTAATCGGACCAGAGAAACGTAACAATGCCCACTACATACTCGCCTGTCTTGATGAAATCGTACATCGGAAAGAGATACTTGATGCTGTTGAGTGTCTGATCGGTCCTGACATTGTTTTGACGAACACGGTTTTGTTTATTAAAGAACCCAACAGTCTTCACCATGTGACCTATCACCAGGACGCGACCTATATGGGTCTCGAACCACAAACTAGCCTGACAGCCTGGATTGCGTTAACCGAAAGCACTCGTGAAAACGGATGTGTCCGTATGATTCGGGGTAGTCATCGGTTAGATATCCAGCAGCACATCGACACTTTTGGTGAGGACAACATACTTACGAGAGGCCAGCAGATAGAGGATGTTGATGAAGAATCCGCTTTGGATATTGAGCTTGAACCTGGACAGATGTCCCTACACCATGCTCGAACGATTCATGGGTCGGGACCCAATAAAACATCTGATCGGAGGATAGGTATTGCACTTCAGTCTTTTGCCCATCCCAGTACCCGTCAAGTGCACGGGCAGGATTATGCGTTGCTGGTTCGAGGAAGCGATGAGCATGGTAATTTTACCAAGGGCCCAAGGCCTGATGCTGAAGTGGACCTTGCAAATGTGGGGTTTAGAGATAGAGTCAATACGCGTTTGTCAGAGATTTTGTATGCTGGTGCCGAAAAGCAGCGGGGATATTGAACAGGAGCTAAATGTTCCGATCGACTCGTGTACTGCGGCTAGAAAATAGTGTGCCGAGGATGGGAATAACAACTTCGGTAAGACCCGCCGCAGTAATGAGTATCACACCGAGAATTTCCCGAACCCCAAAGGGCTCATTTGTCAGGAGTGCTGCACTTATGGCGCCTACACTGATCTCCGTCATAAACAGAACACCTACAGTGCCCGGGTTCAATAAAGGAACACCCCAGGTAATGGCGTAAAATCCGGGGATAATCAGGAAGATAACAACCGGGAGTAACCACGGGAGAACTGTAATTATCTGCTCGGCACTGGGAGGGTCTGGTCTGTCAAGAATTTGTAGCAATCCAAGTGCCACCGCTATTATGGTGCCCCAGAAAAACCAAGAAAAAAGTACATCTACTGTGTTGTAGCTGGATTCATTACGACGCATTACGTTGGCAAATAAAGCCCAAATTAGGCCTGAAACGAGCGCCATCCAGTCACCTGGATTCCTGGGTAGTGGAAGACCTTGATCTAGGTTCAGGATTATCAATAGTCCCGCCGTCCCAAGAATAATGGCCAGTGTGCGGTCCCTGGTGATGGGTTCCTTTAACCATGCCCGAGCGAGCAGGGCGCTCCAGATAGGAGTCAGGTAATACAGAAGGGTCGCATGGATAACATCCGTATAGAGAAATGCGGTCGAATATAAAACCAAGCAGAGGCCACCGATGATAGCGATCCCTTGCATCATCCAACCTGCAGCGATGATCTGCCGCCAGCGCAACAATCCGATTGGGAGCATCAGAATAAAGGGGACTAAGTAAAACACCGCTGTCGCCCAGAGTCCTTGAATGCCTGCATAAATCCGGTCGTGCACTAAATGCGGACAGGATTCCCCTTGCTATTCAATCAAAAAAAGCGATTAATCAATTACTGACTGACCATTGGAAGAAGCGCCACATAATATCCATCGGCTCAGTACCACCAGTTCCGATATCTACACCTCCAATCCATTCCCTACCAGAGCGTTCGTGAGTGGCACCTGCGCCCAAGGAGACCCTATCATCGCCACGTTCACCACCATCCCATAAACAAATGGCGAGTTTCCGACAGATCTTGCCCTCGGCATCTTTCGTAAAACAATGGAATCTTTCTTGATTGCCACCTTCAAGATCTGATATTCGGCGATACCCTTCAGGAACCACACCGCCGACACCCAAGACGCCAAACCGGTTGCCGACATCTGCCGGTCCAAATCCACAGTCGGAATAACCGTCGTTCTCTGCCACATATTTGGCAAAAATCTGGAGTACCGGCGGGTAAAGCCACACCGGGTTCCAACCTCCGCCTGCGTTACCAGCAAACTCGGTATAGGCTCGACCGTCATATGGCTCAAACCGGTCGAATATTTCATTGGCATGCAGAATCCATGGCGAATCTCCATCTTGAGGTGTGTCGATCCACTTTAAATGGTCTTTTCTGCCCGCTTGATCTACACCGCCAACCGGCAATAGGGCACTGAACAGCCCCGATGTATCCGGGTGCCGCGCCAAAAGATGAGCTAACAACCCCCCGTTTGAGAATCCAGTGCCAAAAATCTGATCTGGATCCACACAATGATTTTCCATCGTCCATTTTATAATCGCGCGGGTGAAATCTATTTCCCTTTGAGTTGAAATGGCATCGTCTTCAGTATTAGAGCCACACCAATCGCAGGGGATACCATCCATCAGTAAGCATCCGTCTTCAGGATCCTGACATGAAGGTACCGCCCAGTTTTGACGCAGCCTAGGGCGGCGTTTTTTCAGTGCACCCCAGTTGAAGTAGTTAGCCTCGGTTAGGTCCCCAGTCGGATACAAACTGATAAAACCAACTGCTTCACCTTTGGGCTCCAGGCGACTTTTCCAGCTGTGGTTGCTGGTACCAGTTTCGCTATATCCATGGTAGCCCACAACAATGGCACATGGGCTGCATTCGTTACCATCACATTGACACTTGGAAGGTACAGTGAGTTCGAGCCTGCGCTGACCATAATCGTTGCCATCGCCTACATCGAAGGGGAAGGGCGGTACAACACCTGAATCTCCTGTCGAACAACCCAACGATTTTTGTTGCCCCTCAGCAGCAGCCAGTCCTGACCAAACCAACAGGAACATCATGCAAATTACTGCTGAAACGATTCCCTTGGCGTACTTAAGCATCTTTCCTAAAAACATTGTAGTGATTGCTTTCATAAATTCTCAGCGTCGCCCAGGAATCAGAACTGTGGCGAAAAGAAGTCAGGCTTGCTCTGTTTTTCGCCACCACTGGGTTAGAGTAAGCGTCTCGAGTTTTTAGAATCCCGACGGCGGAAACTAGCATCCCGAGTTGTTGTTTTTTCCGTCAGGCATTATCGTTCTACAAAATTTAGCCTCCTCTAGATCTGCCCCCTCCAAATTTACCGCAATTAGGTCTGCACCTTTTAGATTTGACCGAGTTAGATTTGCATCAGAAAGATTTGCCTCAGGTAGTTCTGCACCCCAAAGACTTGCGTCAGTTAGATTTGCCCTAGTTAGATCTGCCAGCGTCAGATCAGCTTCGCTCAGATTTGCTTTGGTCAGATTTGCCTCCGTCATTCTTGCCTCAACCAGTTATCTGACTCGCTCAGATTTGCTTTGATCAGATTTGCCGCGGCCATTTTTGCCCACTTCAAATTTATCCCTTGCAAATCTGCGTCCATCAGATTTGCATTAGTCAGAATGGCGTGACCAGCATGTGCGCCATACATGTTTGCTCCGCTTAAATTTGAATCAGCCAGATTAGCCCCAACCAGTCTTGCCCACTTCAGATTTGTCTGGGAAAGATTCGCTCCACGTAAGTCTGCCCCAGTGAGATCGCATTTCGAACATTGATTAGTTCTCAGCAGTTTATCTAGATCGGCTTTATCCACAGCAACCGAATCGGTAAACAATCCAACCGAAATTAAAAGAGATAGAAAAATTGTAGGTAGGTGTTTCACGCCACAATCTTATTCTCTTTGAGTAGCATCCAGACGCTTACGAGCATAGGCAGGGACATCTATTGTTACTCTTTTGAGAAAGTCTCTGGTGTATACCAACTTGAAAGGTGCCTCTACAAGGTAGGTGTCCGTAGACTCGAATCCAAATGGATTGTTTGTTCGGAGGGTTTGATGGGGCCGTGTTGCCAGTCGGGGCCAAAATTTAAGTCGGGTAAGTCATAGGCTTTGTGAGTATAGGTTAGGTGGGTACGGCTGGGTGGCCTAAAGGTGACTGAATAAAGAAACCCCCGGCTAGGCCGGGGGTTTTTGTTGATCAAAAAATATTATTGGTGGAATTTAGTTTGGAATCCAGGCTTTCCACATGTCCTCATTGGATGCCATCCATTTTCGAACCGCATCTTCAACAGTCATCTTTTCCACGTCCACATCAAAAATCATCGGAGCCTGTTGCGCATTGGAAAGTTTCATGTTCTTGAGCATCTGAATCACATCAGGATGCTTCTTGGCGAAGTCCGGGTTCGCGGATTGGAAGGTCACATCTTGTGGCCAGCCACAGGCAGGCCAGCAGCTACCGTCTTCATTTTTCGGTATGCCAATACCGACTAGGTCGTATGCTGCAAAGATCCACAGCGGCTCCCAGGCATATACCAATATTGGATCACCGCGCTTGAAAGCAGCCGTGAGTTCGGCCCATTGGGCCGTGTCTGTTCCAAGTTCGACAGCTGTGAAATTAACGCCATTGAGGTCGAGTCGTTTTTGATCTTCACAACCCCAACCGGCAACTGGGCAACCAACAAGTCGACCTTTTGGCGCAGTTTCTGGTGCTGCAAAAACATCAGCATACTGATTGAGCTTTTCTAAGCCGCAATGGTCACATTGTCCTTTTGCATGCATGCAGAGATCGGGTGCCGAGGCTTTGATGCCCCGAGCACTATCACCCTCACACACGTAGCGCGGAACGTAGTAGTCACTCGCACCAACCACACCTGATTCGGTGACGTACATTACAGAACCATCGCCCCCGTATTCAGCAAAATATCTGGCCTTGGCATCCGCGTTGTAGCTCGGCCAAGTCTCTAAGCCTATATCCAGATCGCCAGCCGCCATAGCTTCCCAGCCCGCCGTGCCGGCCATGAAGATCTGTTTGACTTTGTAGTCCATGTGCTCTTCAAGAATAATCTCTGCTAGTTGTCCAAAGACCAGGTTTCCAGTCCAGTCAGCTTCCCAGATTTTAACAACGCCTTTTGCTGCATAGGATGTAGCGGGGATGACTGTCATTCCCAAAACTACTACAAGGGTTACAAAAAAATTCTTTAACATCTTACAAACGTTCATTGGTTGCCTCCATTTAGTGGTATATCAAGTTGATCTAATCGTTATAAATCGAACCGTGCCTTGAAAGTATAATTTAATTGCTCACCGTTTGGGATGGGCAGACCACCTGAATTTCAGGGCTCACAAACCTTTGTAATTAAAGAAAATATCTAGTTAGAGTTCGGGCTACCAGTTCGTAAATGTAGATTCAATTAATGTGCTCCTATATTCAGTCCCAATGCTTTTTGTTTTCGTACGCTCAAGGCCTGTGTCAGTCGATCAAGTACGACCGCGAAGAACACGATACCCAGGCCGGCTTGCAGGGCCTGGCCGGTATCCGCTTGGGAGAGTCCAACAAAGACTTCCCGCCCAATACCGCCGCCGCCAATCAATGGAGTTATGATCAGCATCGCTAGCGCCATCATTACGGATTGATTAACGCCCATCATAATTGAAGGCAGAGCCAGGGGGATTTTCACTTTTAGTAGTGTTTGCGAGAATGTCGACCCGAACGAGGTTGCTGCCTCTATAGCCTCAGGCGATACTTCGCGGATCCCCAGGTTTGTTAGTCTTATAACGGGAGGCAGCGCGTAAATCATTATGGCTATCACAGCCGAGACCACGTTGCCTCCAAAAAACATCAGCACAGGTATGAGATAACAAAACGCGGGCAGTGTCTGCATCGCATCCAGTACTGGTCTGATGATAGCCTCAAACGTATTGTTCACAGCAGCAAGTATGCCCAGCGGTATCCCGATTGCCATACAGAGAACAACAGATACCAGTATCTGTGCCATTGAGAACATCCCTATCGACCATAAGCCTGTTGCGCCGATAAACAGCAAACCAGCCACACACACAATTGCGGTAGCCCGATTACAGGCTAGCAAGACACCAACGCTGATTAAGCCGATCACATACCACCAGGGTAGCCCAATCAGAAATTTTGCGAGTGGATCCAACATCCAGCTAAAAACAAAACCGCGAAACCATGTCGTGATGCCAATAAACACTGTGCTCGTCGTTAGCGCGTCCAACGCCGCATCGGCTGGTTTTCGAATTGAAAATTCCCAGCTGGAGGGGTAGTTGCCAAATCCGGTGACGTGGGCGTCGAATAGATGGACCAGTGCAATAAGGGTCACCGAGGTCAGGAAATAGCTGTTGGCAATAACTAGTCGATGGGCGCCACTGCTAAATACGGAACCTAACGGGCGACAAATAGTTTGAATAATGATGGCCAAAAATTTCGAATAAAGGGCACTAATCGCGCCGCATATTGCATAGACAAGTGTGAGGAATCGTTCCAAGGCTTCAGCCAAGGGCTGCCCTTGAAGTCGTTTTGGGAGGAGCTTGAATCCTTTGTTTGGATCATGACCTTGTTGTCGCAGACTGGCCGCGGTAGTAATCCGGTCGAACATAATTGCCATGAGAAGGATCGCGATACCTGCTTCTAGACCTTGACCAAACATAAGTCGGCGGAGGCCGACATAAACCTCATAGCCCAGTCCTCCGGCGCCTATGTAGGCAGCAAGAACAACCAAGGCGAGCCCCATCATAATCGTTTGATTAATTCCCATCGCAATTGATGGCAGAGCCAAAGGTAGTTTCACCTTGAACAGCAGTTGCCGGTGGGTAGACCCAAAAGAACGTGCTGCCTCGATCGTTTCGTGAGGCACCTGGCGAATCCCCAAATTGGTTAACCGTGCGACGGGGGGTAGTGCATAGACTACGATTGCTATGACAGATGGCGGCGAACCAATTCCAAAAAAGAATATTGCAGGCAATAAATAGACAAATCCTGGTAGCGTTTGCATGGTATCTAGGACGGGTCGAATGCCGGCCTCAAAGCGATCGTTTTGAGACGCGAAAATACCAAGGATTATTCCGAGCACTGACGCTAGCAGCACAGACACAAACATCACACTGAGCGTCGACATCGCAGCATCCCACATATCCAGGCTGGCCCAGACCATGGTCGACAAAGAGCAGACTAAGGCAAGGCGTAGGCCGCCGAACCTAAACGCGATTAGACCGATGCCGAGTACAATCACAGGCCAGGATGTCAAGACCAAAAACGTCTCGACTGCGTCAATTACATTGCGAATGACATCCGCAAATGCCCGTGTCGCCCATTGGTAGTTCTCTTTTAGCCAGGTTTGACCGTTATTGATCGCGTCAGCAAATGGGAAAGCATCAACAATTCGTTTTGGAAATTGCTGCTCGTCGGGTGTGAGTTGCGCAATTAAGATTGAAACAGCAATCACAACGGCACTAATGGCGATGGGCTTAATCAGGTCCCGTTGCTGGTCAGAGAGTTTCATTGGTTTGTGGTTTTGTGAGCAGTTTGAGTCGTTTGACTAATCTGTTGTAGCCTAACTGCCTTCGATGGCCAGTAATATCGCGCGATGGTCAACCGCACCCAGTAGTTTGTTTTCGGAGTCAACCACAGGTATTGGGTGATTGAGGCGTGTTGCAGTGCCAATCAGTGTTTCGATCAAGGCATTGGGAGATGCGGCGGTTTCTTGTTGAACAATCTGGTTCATTGGAGCACCGGATTCCAAGTTAGTCATGGCTTGCCCACGGGTTAATGTGCCCTTATAGCTTCCATGCTGATCAATAACAAAGGCAGCTTGAGACTGGTGCTTGTCCATCAGTGCCAGAGCGTTGGCTACGGCCTCAGTTTCACCACAAGAACAACAGTCACTATTCATAATAGAATTGACAGTCAAGACCTTATGACGTGGTACATCTTCGGAGAAATCCCGCACATAATCATCCACAGGATTGGCGACAATCTCTTCGGGCGTTCCAATTTGAACAAATTCACCATCCTTCATAATCGCGATATGATCACCCATTTTGATAGCTTCTAGGAAATCATGTGTGATGAACACCATCGTTTTTCGAACCACAGACTGAAGTCGAAGTAGTTCATCCTGCATCTCGCGTCGGATTAGTGGGTCAAGTGCGCTAAAGGGCTCGTCAAAGAGCATGATCTCTGGATCAACTGCCAGCGCCCGCGCGAGACCAACCCGTTGTTGCATGCCACCTGATAGTTCGCGAGGATAATTATCACCCCAACCGCTCAAACCAACCGATTCCAACACTTCACCGGCTTTCTTGAGGCGTTCATCTCGTCTCATACCTCGAACCTCAAGGCCATAGGCTATATTTTCAATGACCCGGCGATGAGGAAGCAGGCCAAAGTGTTGGAATACCATACTTAGTTTGTGTCGACGTAGTTCGATCAACTCTTTTTCGGGCATCGTTACAGTATCGACACCGTCGACTAGAACTTCACCCTGGGTGGGTTCAATCAAACGAGAGATACATCGAACTAGCGTTGATTTTCCACTGCCAGAGAGCCCCATCACCACAAAGGTCTCACCGCGCTCGACTTGAAACGAGACGTCTTTGACTGCGATTACGTGTTCGGTCTTTTCCTGTACCTCAGCCCGTGACCACGTCGGATCGACCTCATTAAGGATATTTTTAGGATTAGCGCCAAAAATTTTCCACAGGCCCTTGCAGACGATTGGCGTGTCAAGGGGTTGATTGTTGTTCATCCAAGTGTTCCAGTTGTCTTAGATCTATTTATAATTCGATAATTTCCTCAGCCATCTGTACGATAGCGCGCTTGTGATTGTCATCGGATGCGCTATGGTTTTCTAGGACGCTCAAGAAGACTACGACTGTTGCAGCCTCGGGGTCAACAATCAATAGCTGCCCGCCCCAGCCCCCGTGGCCTATCCAACGGCCATTCGTTATGAGTTGGTTGCCATAGTGTATTTGGTCGTCTGGGGCTGGATAAACCGGGCCCGTGCAGCTTCTTGCTGCATCCATGAAACAATGGCTTCCGACGCGTTCATCGTTAATGCCTCGACACTGTCGAGTAAAGACAAGGCCAAAACGTGCGAGATCGCGCGGACTCAGACACACACCGCCATTGGTATTCGGGATTCCCGTATGGTCCGTTGACATATGAAATGTGTGCTCGATACCGGTCGCTTCAGCGATGTGGACAAAGTGATCATGGAGACTTTGGCAACTCACGCGCTCAGCAATCCAGGCTAGAACGTCAGTGCTGGCAGACTTGTAATTTACCTCTCCAGAGCGGTTCGACAAATCGTCAGATTTTATGGTACACAGAAATTCCCGATTTGATGTTAATTGGGTATCGCCTGCCGGCAAGCGCCAGCCCATGGAGATATTGTGGTGCAGAGCTGTTGTGTGGGGGTCTGAATAGTCTTCCGAATAGTCATTCACAACATTCATGTCCAGTACGTTTTGTATTGTTGCATCAGCATAGCCAGATCCAATCTCTGGTAGGTAGTCACCTACCTTAGCGTTCAAGTCGATCAAATTATCCTCTACACATCGTCCGAAGATCAGATGCGTCATGGTTTTGGTGATAGACATAATCGTATGTGCCTGGTGGGGAGCAAAATCAGGTGCATACTGCTCATAGGCAAGTTGGTCGCCGCGAAGTACGACCATTGCCGAGAAGATGTTGGCGTTACACAACTTTTTCACGGAATCAAGCTGAGCGATACGTGTATCACTACAGGGGGTCAACTTAAGTATTTGGGGCGCGCGGATACTGAATCCATAGCGGACAATTCGGTGTAGATTATGAAAACTAGCACGCCGATTGTGCGGTAAATTCCAGCCTTCCATCTCACCTGGCTGAGCTACTAAGTCCTGATTGGAGTGAGTGGGCAATGAATTTTCCTGTTTTAACGGAATAATTAGCCAGATTGTGTTCTCTCTCAATTGTTGAGTGGAGGCATCAATTGTGAGATGCTGGTCTTGTTTTAAAGCGCCATTTTGTTCCTACGTTGCTACGAACGAAAAATTGTTACGGCGCTAATTATCCAGCAAGTATAGGTCAAGGTAAAAGGAGTTCTATGGTATGAACCCGATGATTAATGTCGATGGTGTCATTACGCAGATGGCAGATGCGACTATTCCGGTCATGGATCGCGGTTTTCTGTATGGAGACTCGGTGTATGAGGTTTTCCGGACTTACAAGGGCGTGCCGGTGTTCATGGACGATCACTTTAAGCGGCTTGAAAATTCGGCGGCCCTGATCAGTATGACTATTTCACAGAGTCGGGAAGAACTTATCCAGGAGATCAGACGAACTGTTAAGGCGAGTAGCGCGAACTCCAAAGAGGATATTTACGTACGCTACCAAATTACCCGCGGCATCGGCCCGGTTGATCTGTACCCGGATCCGGGCCTTGAGACACGTTATGTGATCATCGTCAGCACACTGCCCGCGCGAAAGCCTGAATATTATTCCCGCGGTATGGATATGGCTGTGCCTTCGGTTCGGCGCAATCCGGAGAATGCACTGGATCCGAACATAAAAGGCGGGAACTATCTGAACAATATTCTGGCAATTACCCAGGCCCGGCAACTGGGTGCCGACGATTGCATCATTCTCAATAGAGAAGGCCTCGTGACGGAAGCCGCGAACAGTAACGTGTGGTTTGTTATTAACGGACAGCTGACTACGCCCGCTACAGGAAATCTCAAAGGGTTGACCAAAATGCACATACACCGCGCACTGAAAGGCGCGGGGATTTCAAGTCAGGAGGCTGATATACACGCCAATGAACTCTGCGATGCGACCGAATGTTTCGTGACCAGCGCCACCCGGGATGTGATGCCGTGTGCGTCACTGCGTCTTGAGGATGGCGAGGTTCTACAATTTCCAGAAGGTGGTGGGGAAATCACACGACAGGTACAGGCGGTATTCCTTGCTTATTTAGATACCTACGCGTCAACGCATGCAACTGATGCATTGGTCTGAATCAGAAAATTATCGACGGTCGGAGTAGGCAGTGAGCAGAACCCGGGTGTTGCTTTTGTTTGGCGGGCGTTCCGCAGAGCACGAGGTGTCGGTTGTTTCTGCGCGCTCGGTTTATGCCGCGATTGATCGCGAGCGGTACGATGTAATGCTTGCAGGTATCGACCAGCAGGGTCGGTGGTACTTTGGCGGTAAGAACAGCGAATCATTGCTGTCGACGACAACGGTCGTGCCTGATAAACACGTGCCTGCCAGGTTGTCGACTGCGGGTACTTCTTTGGTGTCAGAAGATGGCGATGATTTGCCCGATTCAGACTTTGAGGTGGTTTTCCCTTTGTTGCATGGGCCTTACGGAGAAGACGGCACTGTTCAGGGCCTGCTCGAACTGGCGGGGCTGGCCTATGTGGGCGCGGGGGTGGCTGCCTCGGCAGTGGGTATGGACAAGGTACTTGCCCGGGCGGTGTTTGCAGCCAGTGGTCTGCCTCAGACTCAGTATTCGGTGATTGTGCGATCCGATTGGCGCCGAGCCCAGGTATCGGTTCTGGAGCGTCTTGAGGAAGAGCACGATTACCCCCTGTTTGTAAAACCTGCAAATCTAGGATCCAGCGTGGGTATTTCAAAAGTTCATGATCGCCAGGGACTGCAGGCGGGCTTGGAACTGGCGTCACAATACGATACCAAGTTGATTGTTGAAAGATCGGTTGAAAACGCGCGAGAACTTGAATGCGCCGTTTTGGGAAACGAATCCCCCAGGGCTTCTGGTGTCGGAGAAATCATCCCAGGGGCTGAATTTTATGATTACACCACCAAGTATATTGACGACCAGTCCGAGTTGGTGATTCCTGCAGTATTAGATAAGTCAGTGTCTGAGGGGATCCAGGAACTGGCTATAAGGACGTTTAAAGCCATAGACTGTAGCGGACTCGCGCGCGTTGATTTTTTTATGCGTCCAGATGGCAGTGTGTTAGTCAACGAGATCAATACTATGCCGGGTTTTACGCCCATCAGCATGTATCCAAAACTGTGGGCAGCAGCAGGTATTGCTTACGGCGATTTAATAGATCGACTGATCCAGTTTGGGTTGGAGCGATACGACAACCGCAAGGACCTGCAGAGCACGCTCAGTTGAGTGCCTGTTTGGGGTGGATAAGCATCTCTATCGATGGGTCCGACGGTCGGCCAGGTGCTCAACCGAGTCACATCTTTGCGCTGACCCAGGTATAAGGATCGCCAAGACGCCCACCACCATCGAGGTAGTTATCGATGATCTCGATCATGCGATTTTGATCAAACGATGCGTCGTGTCCGCCGTGAACAGTCCTGATAGGGATACTTCTCAGTCGTTCAAGGCTTTCTTTATAGGCGTCACGGTTCGAGTGATACAGCGTATCAAAAAGGTCACCGTTATAGATGACATCGCCGCTGAATAGAATCTGGTTTTTTTCGTCCAGCAGCGCAATCGAATCGGGAGAGTGGCCTGGTAGGTGCAGAACACGCAGCACGCGGTTACCCAGGTCGATGTAATCGCCATCATCAAGATAGCCCGTCAGGGGTGCGGGTGTAATCTGAAAGGATGAAACTTCGAACTGATCATGGGGTAGGGCTTTGAATGTTTCCGCCCGGATGAATGCATCGATCTGCATTTCAGGCGGCATCGGATTTTGATACACGTCACTGCAGGCATGATGCCCCAGACGCCTATCGAACTCATGACAGGATCCTATGTGATCAAAATGACAGTGTGACATCACTGCGATCACGGGCCGCGAACTGAGACGAGCGATCTCAGGTTTTAGTGGCCGCAAACCAAGTCCGGAATCAATCAAAAGATCTTGATGCTTGCCCTGGATGTGCCAGATATTGCAACGTAGCCAATCCGCGACGTAACGTTCCCGAATCAGTGAGATGCCGTCTCCAAACGATATGAGTTCATACCAGTCGTCACCGGCGATTGTTGCCATCTGATTCATAATTTTGCTGTTACTTTCCACAAACCGGCATCGACGGTATCAGATATCAGGCATTGAGTGTTATTTGTTGGTAATGGGTGGTTTCAGCGTAGCCTGTCCAAGGGTTAATATTGGTTTATAAGGCTCGATATAGGAGATGCTATGAAATACCTACATACAATGGTACGGATAAGCAGTGTTGATGATTCGCTTGACTTTTACTGCAACAAACTGGGGCTGATCGAACTGCGCCGTCATGACAATGACAAAGGGCGGTATACCAATATCTTTTTGGCGGCACCCGGCAACGAGGATGCGATGATCGAGCTTACTCATAATTGGGATCCTGAAGAGTATGCTGGCGGTCGAAATTTTGGACATCTTGCCTATGGTACCGAGAACATCTACGCGTTGTGCCAGCACCTGATGGATAACGGTGTCACAATCAACAGGCCGCCCAGAGACGGACGCATGGCATTTGTTCGTTCTCCCGACAATGTTTCAATCGAACTGCTGCAACAGGGTGACGCGTTGGCGCCAGCCGAACCATGGCTGTCGATGCCCAATACCGGTTCATGGTGAGTTCTGAGCGGTAGTGCAGGCGCCAGGCGAACCACTACAGATTGATACTGTCTCGTTACCTGGCAACGGGATGGTGGGGATGTGTTGTTGCCCGGGACGGCTCGAGTTCAGTTCCATTGGTGTGCGTCCGCGTGATCTGGATCGTGATTTCGACAGAATCATGGAGTGGAAACCGCTGGCAGTGATTTCCTTGATCGAACAACACGAATTTACGACATTGGGAGTGCCCCACCTACCACAACGATTCGAAGTTGCACCATTTGGCTGGTATCACTGTCCAATTACTGATCTTGGAGCGCCGGGCGCCCGCTTTGAAGCTCAGTTCGCGCATATCGAGCCCGAGTTGTTGGTGCAACTGGATCGCGGCGAAAAGATTCTCCTGCATTGTGCTGCTGGACTGGGTCGAGCCGGGACCATAGCCGGGCGCTTACTGATCGGCGCCGGTAAAGCGCCTGAGGACGCCATTGGCGAAATCCGCAGGGCCAGGCCAGGTACGATTGAGAGTAAAAGTCAGGAGGACTACCTGCGTTCGCTGACCCCTGGCTGGGTTCAAGGCTGATGTGGTGGTTTGCTGTGACGACTTACGTACTTATCAGGCTGGAACAAGGCCAATTACCGACGACAGTAATGCGTCGGCACAGGACTCAAGCTCGGCCGTCTTGTCAGCGCCTCCGGTAATACCGACTGTCAGTGCTACGCCAGCCTGTCGCGCCATTTCCAGATCACTCACAGTATCTCCGACCATTACAGTTCGGTCGATGCCTACTGCCAGCTGTTGGCTGATGTAGTGCAGAACCGATGGGTCTGGTTTTGAAGGGGTACCGGGATCATCTGCGCACAGTATCAGGTCGACAGTTTGAGTCAGGTTCAGTTCACGCAGAGCGGCCTCGGTCGGCGCTCGATCATCGCTCGTTGCGATGGCAACCTGAACCCCTGATGATTTAAGTCGGGCAATAGCTGTGTGAACATGTCCCAGGGGATTGATTTCTGTCGGTTGTGGCAGGGCAGACATCACCGGGCCGAAGTGCTCGGATGCCAGGTATTTTGCGTGCTCCCAGGACATCTGGTGCTGGAAAAGGATCGTGGCCACGACAATCTCTAACTCACTGATGGGTGCAGTTGCAAGTGGTCCTTGCGACACGACCTGAGCAGTTTGTGGATCGTAGCCGAGTGCCGTAGTTAACTTATTGGTCAGGGACTGGTTCCATCCCAGGGATGCGCAGGTCGCGTCTATCGCGCGTTCTACCCTTGGTCCCCACAGGGTATGAAAATCAATCAGGGTGCCATCTTTATCGAATACGACGAGATCTGCGTTAACGCTTATATTTAGGGCCTTGAGTTTCGGCATTTTTCTGGTCTGTGGTGTGATGGTTTAGGATAAAGGGCACGATATGCTGGTTAAGCTGACATCAGTCACCCTTTGCGTTGTTGTGATGGTGACTATAGACGAGAGGGACATTTGTGCGTGATGCTGATTATGTAATTATTGGCGCAGGATCTGCTGGTTGCGTACTGGCTGCAAGATTAAGCGAAGATCCTGACTGTAACGTGCTGTTGATGGAAGCAGGGGGAAGCGACCGCAGCATCTACATCCAGATGCCAGCGGCGTTGTCGATTCCGATGAATCTGCCGCGCTTCAACTGGGGATACGCTTCCCAGGCCGAGCCTTATCTGGATGACCGAGTAATCGATTGTCCGCGGGGCCGTGTGCTTGGTGGATCGTCATCGATTAACGGAATGGTCTATGTTCGCGGTCATCCCCGGGACTTCGATCGCTGGGAAGAACTGGGCGCGGACGGGTGGAACTATGCGGCCTGCCTGCCTTATTTTAAGAAGGCGGAAAGCTGGATTGACGGAGAAAATGACTATCGCGGGGGTCATGGACCGCTCTCGGTTTGTGCCGGGAACAAAATGTCGGGGAACTCGCTCTATGAAGCCTTTATCCAGGCCGGAGGCGAAGCGGGCTACCCCTTGACTGACGACTATAACGGGCATCAGCAAGAGGGATTTGGTGCCATGCATATGACTGTTCGTAATGGCGTCCGGGCATCGGCTGCCAGTGCGTATCTACGACCGGTAATGAATCGGCCGAATCTCCGATATGTCGGTGGTACGCTGGTGCACCGTGTGCTGTTTGAAAAATCCAGAGCCACGGCTGTTGAATACGAAAAGGACGGGCGGATCTTTCAGGTTCAGGCTCGGGGCGAGGTTTTAATGGCGACTGGATCCATCGGGTCGCCGAGTCTGTTGCAGCGATCGGGCATTGGTTCGGCCCGCCACCTTGAATCTTTGGGGGTAGAAGTGCAATGCGACAGCCCAGGCGTAGGTGAGAATCTCCAGGATCACCTCGAAGTGTATTTCCAGTTTCGGTGTAAGCAACCGATTACCCTGAATCGTTACCTCAATCCGCTGGCCAAAGGTTTAATCGGTGCCCGCTGGCTGTTTACAAGGACCGGGCTCGGCGCCACGAATCATTTCGAGTCCTGTGGGTTTATTCGTTCACGTGCGGGCATTCAATGGCCCGACATTCAGTACCATTTTCTACCGGGCGCGATGCGGTATGATGGGCGCGCTGCTTTTCAGGGGCACGGGTTTCAAGTTCATGTGGGACCAAACAAGCCTCAAAGTCGGGGATCCGTGAAAATTGTTTCCCAATCACCCAAGGACAGTCCCAAGATTCTATTCAACTATCTTGAGGCGCAGCAGGATCGGCAGGACTGGCGGGCCTGCATACACCTGACCCGAGAGATTTTTGAACAACCCGCCATGGAGCCGTTCAGAGGCGTAGAAATTCAGCCTGGCACAAGCGTCACCAGCGATTCGGATATAGATGCCTGGGTTCGACAGAATGTAGAAAGCGCCTATCATCCATCCTGCACATGTCGCATGGGCGCGGTTGATGATGAGACCGCCGTGCTGGACAGTGCGTGCAGAGTGAAGGGGGTAGAGTCTCTTCGCGTTGTAGACTCATCGGTATTCCCCGAAATTACGAATGGTAACCTCAATGCGCCAACTATCATGCTGGCAGAGCGGGTGGCAGATATGATACTTGGCAGTTCACTGTTACCTCCACTTCATAACTCGGTCTGGATAGACGAGCACTGGCAGCAGCGACAGCGCACAGGTGAGCCCGTTCGTGCACCGGACATCGATGCGCCAATATGAGGGCGGAAGATTCCGAAATTCTGTCGGTGGTTGATGATCAGGACCAGGTCATCGGGCAGCGCAGGCGTGACGATATTCACCGATTGGGTCTGTTGCATCGTGCAACCCATGTTCTGGTGTTCAGACAGGACGGGCAAATTTTCCTGCAAAAGCGCGGCCTGCATAAGCAGGAAAGCCCGGGTCTTTGGGATTCGTCAGTTGCCGGCCATGTCGATGCGGGTGAGACCTACGATGCCTGTTGTGTGCGCGAGGTCCGGGAGGAGATCGGAATTCGACTGGAAGAAATGCCAAAGCGGCTGTTTAAACTTGCTGCCAGCCCCCTAACAGGAATGGAATTCTGCTGGGTATATCGACTGGTGACAGACCTTAAGTTAGTGCTGGACTACACAGAAATGGAAACAGGCCAATGGTTTACACAGTTGCAGGTCAACCAGTGGCTGAGTGACTCAGCAGAGGATTTTTCAGACTCGTTTCGTTTGATCTGGCGCCGTTTCAGTCAACATAAGGAAGTTGATGTTGTTGAGTGCGTCTGAAAGTTCGGGGTCTAGAGTGCTCCGTCGTCATAGGCTGCGCGTACTTCCTCAGCGATAATCGCGATACCACGCTCGACGGTCTGTTGGTCCTGGGCATACGATACCCGAATACATTCATGGCGATGTTTCCAGGGTTCTGTGAGGCCCGGGAAGAAATGCTCACCTGGGATGACCAGCACGTCGCGGGCTTTGAGTCGTTG
>LUSG01000051.1 GCA_001629395.1 Gammaproteobacteria bacterium REDSEA-S15_B12
GAAGAGCAACCTGCATGATTATGTGAAGCGTCGCCAGGAGACAGACCATGAGTGACCGTTGTACTGACAATCAGCACAAGGCCGAGCAGTATCTATCCCGTTTTCAAGAAGCGCCACTGGGGCACTTGATAGAAGGGAAAGCGGTGGCTGGCGATCGTGCGCCGGCACTGGAGAACCGCACACCGATCGATGGTGCTGTAATCAACAGCGTAGGGATGGGTGGTAAAACAGAGATCGACCTGGCTGTTGAAGCGGCAACCGGGGCATTCGCGGAGTGGCGAACTGTGTCCGGTGCTGCGAGACGTCAGCTGCTTCACCGCATCGCCGACGCTGTCGAAGCACGAGCGGAGGAGATTTCTCTGGTCGAGAGCGTCGACACCGGCCAGGCTATTCGTTACATGAGTAAGGCCGCCGTGCGTGGTGCTGATAATTTTCGTTTTTTTGCAGACCGTGCGCCGTCGGCACGGGACGGTCTGCATCTGCCAGCAGTTAACCAGCTAAATTACACGGTTCGCGAACCGCTGGGACCCGTCGGGGTCATCACCCCATGGAACACGCCGTTCATGCTGTCGACCTGGAAAATCGCACCGGCCCTGGCTGCTGGGTGCACCGTGATCCACAAGCCGGCCGAATGGAGCCCGCTGACAGCAACACTGTTGGCAGAGATAGCCCATCAAGCAGGGCTGCCAGCGGGTGTCTGGAATCTCGTGAACGGCCTTGGTGAGGTGGCCGGTCGCGCCTTAACCGAGCATCCGGATGTGCGTGCAATTGCTTTTGTCGGAGGATCTGAAACCGGTCGCCACATCATGTCGCAGGGAGCGCAAACTCTCAAGCGCGTGCATTTTGAACTCGGTGGAAAAAATCCAGTGATTGTGTTCGCCGATGCTGATCTGGATCGTGCACTGGATGCGGTGGTGTTCATGATTTACAGCTTAAATGGTGAACGCTGTACCTCTTCAAGCCGTTTGCTGGTGCAGCAGAGCATCCATGACGAATTCGTCGATGCACTGGTTAGCCGGGTCGAACAAATCAAGGTTGGGCATCCGCTGGACCCGGCAACGGAACTCGGTCCCTTGATACATCCGGACCACCACAGCAAGGTCTGTAGTTACATGGCGGTGGGCGCAGAAGAAGGTGCTACGGTTCGAGTTGGCGGTGAAGCTCTGGACAAAGCCGGGGGTTGTTATTTTCAGCCCACGTTACTGACGGGGGTCTCCAGTGCGATGCGTGTGGCTCAGGAAGAGATCTTTGGGCCGGTGTTGTCGGTGCTGCCCTTTGACGATGAAGCCGATGCCCTGGCTCAGGCCAATGCGGTGGACTATGGGTTGGCCGGCTACTTGTGGACACGGGATGTCGGCCGAGCCCATCGAGTTGCCGAGCAGATGGACGCCGGCATGATCTGGGTGAATTCAGAAAATGTTCGCCACTTGCCGACACCGTTCGGTGGGATGAAATCCAGCGGCATCGGCCGCGATGGTGGCGATTACAGTTTTGATTTTTACATGGAAACCAAGAACATCAGTGTGGCCACCACGGATCATCGGGTCCCGCGGATGGGCCTTACCGACTGACAGGGAGAAACGTCATGGGTGAACTGGTTCTGGCAGCAAAAATCACTCATGTGCCGTCGATGTATCTCTCGGAACTGCCGGGCCCTCACCAGGGCTGTCGGCAGGCCGCTATCGATGGTCATCGCGAGATCAGTCGGCGGGCGCGTGAACGTGGTGCCGACACCCTGGTGGTGTTTGATGTGCATTGGTTGGTCAATGCCGGCTACCACATTAACTGTGCGCCGCGGTTCAAGGGCATATATACCAGTAATGAGCTCCCGCACTTTATTCAGGACATGGCCTACGAGTGCCCCGGTAATCCAGCGCTGGGCGAACTGATTGCCGAGTGTGCGCGGGGAAAAGGGCTGAATGCCCGCGCCCATCAGTTGGAAAGTCTTGGCCTGGAATACGGCACACTGGTTCCGAACCGATACATGAACGATGACCAACATTTCAAGGTGATCTCGGTGTCGGCCTGGTGCGACTGGCACAAGCTTGAAAATAGCCGTCTGTTTGGTGAAGCGGTGGTCGAAGCGATCGCGCGTAGCGACAGCCGGGTGGCGATCCTTGCCAGCGGTTCGCTGTCTCACCGTTTTCAGGATGACGGCAGTCCGCAGGATTCGATGTTTGACATCAGTCGTGAGTTCTACCGCCAGGTCGATCTCAAAGTACTGGAACTGTGGGCCTCAGGGCGCTTCGACGTATTCACACAGATGCTGCCCGAATATGCAGAAGCCTGTCAGGGTGAAGGTGGCATGCATGATACCGCCATGCTGCTCGGTGCACTGGGTTGGGATACGTACCGGGGGCCGGTCGACATAGTCACCGATTATTTTCCAAGCTCGGGTACCGGCCAGTGCAACGTGGTTTTCGAAGTACCGGGATTTACTGCTGCTGGAACCACATAACGCCGTGACAATTGTGCTGCCGGTCGGGGTACGGGAACTGATTGTCTTCTGTCGTGTCAGCTGAACCCGCGGCACAGTCAGTCAGTGCCACAGGCTGGCGTGAGCGGCTGTCACTACTGAGCGATTCGAATTTCCGAAAGGTCTGGCTGGCTGGCGCGATCTACGGAACGGTCCGCTGGCTGGACATGCTTGCGGTAGGGGTGTTCACCTACGAAGTGACTGAATCCCCCATGCTGGTGGCTGTGATGGTCTTTCTTCGGTTGTTGCCGTTGATCCTGATGGGCAGCATCGTCGGTGCGATTGCCGAACGATTTAATCGTCGGCGACTATTACTGGGAGGACTGGTGTTCCTCTCAATTGTCTGTGCAATTTTATTTTTGCTGGCTCTGACCGGCTACATCACACTCTGGCAGGTCGGTGTCGGTGCGGTCGTGAACGGCTTTTTGTTTTCCGCTGATTTTGCGATCCGTCGCATGTTGCTTGGTGAAGTGGCGGGAATGCGGCGCCTGGGCGCGGCCATGGGTCTGGATTCGGCCACTAATAATGCCACTCGCATGGCCGGGCCACTTCTTGGCGGCGTGGTCTACCAGGCCGTTGGGTTGGAAGGCACTTACCTGGTCGGGTTTGTTCTCTCGGCACTGGCCGCATTTTTGATTGCAAAATTGTCGGTCGACCCATCGGCACCGCCAGTTCGAACATCCTCTTTGCTCACGGATATCATCGAGGGGCTACGTTACATCCGTTCGAATCGTGTTGTGACGGCAGTTCTGGTAATTACGCTGCTGATGAACTTTTTTGCTTTCCCGTTTCTAGGAATGATTCCGGTTATTGGTAAGGATGTTTTGCACCTTGAACCGTCTCTGATTGGTGTATTGGCCGCAGCAGACGGGTGCGGTGCGCTGTTCGGGGCGATTGTCGTCGCGGTTTTTGCACAGTCGGTGTATTACCGGCGGATATATGTCATTGGCTCCACAATCGTGCTCGTGGCCGTATTTATTTTCTCACTGTCCGGGGTCTTTGGGCTGTCCATGTCCGTATTGCTGATTGGCGGACTCGGCCTGGCGGGGTTTGGCACTATGCAGAGCACACTAATATTTGTGGAGACCCCGGCATCGATCCGTGGACGGGTGCTGGGTATCCTGACGATGTGTATCGGCACGATGCCGATCGGCATGCTCGCAGTTGGATTGATTGCGGACTGGATCGGTGCCGCCCGCGCGATTAGCGTGATGACGCTGTGCGGCATGGCAGTATTAGCTGCGGTGCTTGTCCACTGGCGTGAGATGCGGTGACACCGAACTGTGCAGGACGGAGTAAAATTCGCTTTCTTTGTTGGTAATCGGCTGTTAATTGGGCGTTGGTACCGCTTTTAATTCAAGGGATTGAGGTATTTGAGTGACCATAGATTTTGAGCAGGAAGTTGATCATTACGGGGTCAACTCGATCAAGTGGGAGTTCGTGGTCGATGATCGAGAGCTAAAACACTGGGATCTGACCGATCCTGATCTCGGGGACCAGTCTGTATTGCCCATGTGGGTTGCAGATATGGATTTCCTGGCGGCACCGCCCATCATTGAAGCGGTGACGCGGCGAGCGCAGCGGGGCCTATACGGCTATGCGTCCAAGACCAACAGTTACCTGTCGGCCGTGTGTAATTGGATGGCGCGGCGCAAGGCATGGACCGTGGACCCGGAGTGGATCCTGATGATGCCGGGTGTGGTGACCGCACTGCATGTTATCGTTCGCCATTTCACTGTGCCGGGCGACAAGGTGTTGATCCAGCGACCGGTCTACCATCCATTTACATTCTCTATCGAGAACAACCAACGCGAGGTCGCCTCAAGTTCTCTGCGATTGACCGGCAATCGCTATGAGATGGACTTTGACGATCTGGCAGAGAAAGCCGCTGATCCTGCAGTCAAGCTAGCGATTCTATGTAGTCCTCACAATCCGGTCGGGCGGGTTTGGAGTCGGGAGGAACTCACTCGTTATGCCCAGATCTGCACCGAAAACGGTGTGCGGGTCATCGCTGATGAACTTCACAGTGATCTAATCATGCCGGGGCGGCAGTTCGTCAGCTACGGTACGCTGGATGAGCGATTTCTCAAAGACGTTTTTGTCTGTACGGCACCCAGTAAGACCTTCAGCCTGGCTGGCCTGCAGACCTCCAATATCATCGTGCCCGATGCAGAGCTTCGAGACGAACTTCGCCTCGAATTACGGGCGCTGGGTCTTTGGGGCACAAACCCGTTTGGCCTTGTTGGAACTGAGGCGGCCTACAATTATGGTGAGCCCTGGCTCGACCAGGTGATCGACTACATCTGGGGTAACCTTGAGTACCTCGACAATTACTTGCAGAGCCGTCTGCCATCTATGAAGCTGACTCCTATTGAAGGGACCTATCTGGCCTGGATGGATTGCCGGGACCTCGGACTGGGTGGAGACGCTCTGAAGAGCCTTATGATGGATGATGCCCGGGTCTACCTGGATACTGGCGATAAATTTGGACCCGAAGGTGAGGGGTATGTGCGCATGAATGTGGCCTGTCGTCGCCAAACACTTGAACTGGCACTGGCTAGAATTGAGCGTGCCGTCAACAACCAGGTCCGTGGCTGACGAGTATCGGGGAATCGATGAAACGAATGATTATCTCCGGTGGCTCGCGGGGACTGGGCGCAGCATTGGTCGCTGAGTATCGTCGTGCGGGCTACGAGATCACGGAACTGTCTCGCAGCGGTTGTTCGGGTGACTCTGTTCAGGTGGACCTTGCGCAACCGAAGGTGGCGCAGCAGATCTTGGAAGATGAGTTTGGGCGTATCGCGGCGGATCCGTGTGAGCACGTATTGCTGTTTAACAATGCTGGTGATGTGATGCCCGTTGGTCAAGTTGCCGACAAGGCAGTCGATACTGTACTTGGTAATGTTAACGTGAATTTTGTCGGCGCCATTGTGTTGCTCAGGGCGTTCATGCTGGCCTTTCAAGCCAAGGACTGTCCCAAGGTAATCGCTAACATCTCATCTGGTGCAGCACTCTCGGGTGTTGAGGGCTGGTCGCTGTACTGTGCCGCGAAAGCGGGTATCGAACATTTCATCCGGACGATTGCACTGGAGCAGGCCATCAATCCTTTCCCGATTAATGCATTCAACATTAGTCCGGGTCTGATCGACACCGGAATGCAGGCGTCGATCCGTTCAGCAGCGCAAACCGATTTTCCCAGAGTTCAGGACTTCGTGGGATTCAAGGCCGAAGGCGCCCTTCGCAGTCCGGCGCTCGTTGCCCGTGCCGTTGTGGCTATTCTGGCGTCGGACCCCGCACCCGGGAGCCGCCACGAGGTAGCAGACTATGTTCCGTAAAGCGCTGATGACGCGCCCATGACTGATCGCAATGGAGATCCATATGATTAAAAAAGGAATCAAAGAACTGTGTGCCGAAGCCGAAGCTGTTGTCGAAACGTGGACGGTGGACCAAGCACGGGGCCATCTGGAAGATGAAGACGTGGTGTTTGTGGATATTCGCGATATTCGCGAACTGTGGCGTGAAGGTGCGATTCCGGGTGCAGTTCACGCACCGCGCGGGATGCTCGAATTCTGGGTAGACCCGGAAAGTCCCTATGCCCGGGACGTTTTTCAGTCGGGAAAACGTTTTATGTTTTTCTGCGCGGGTGGGTTGCGATCAGCACTGGCGGCGAAGAGTGTTCAGGAAATGGGTCTTTCTCCGGTCTGTCACATGGCAGGCGGATATTCAGCCTGGAAAAAAGTCGACTATCCCACCGAAGCCAAAGAAAAGAAATAGCGCCAGAACTGGTTACTGGCTTCAGGTCGGCTGGCTGTTGCGACCTCGTTCAATCAATTGTTGCCAGCTCGCCTCATCGATGTTGCTGCCGCAGAGAATGGCGGCGGTGCGCTTACCCGTGAGTCGGCCTTTGAGGGGTCCGGCCAGGGCAGCAAGTACAGCTGAGCCGGCGGCTTCCAGTGAGAACTTGAGCCGGTCAAAAGCGACGATCATGCCCCGGCACAGTGCATCGTCATCCAGCAGCACAATCTCATCCACCACTTGCTGACAGACCGCAAAACTCTCGGCACAGTGAAGCGGAGCACCCATGCTGTCGGCTATGGTATTGACCTCTACCTTATCGAGGAACCTGCCGCATGACAGACTTTGGCTCATGCCAGAAGCGCCTGTAGGCTCGACGCCGTAGAGCGTCAGTGAGGGCTGGAGTGCTTTAAGTGCGGCACCCACGCCGGCAATCAGACCGCCGCTGCTTGACCTTCGAAAGGGTGAATAATGCTGCGGTCCTCTGTGGCAGCAATCTCTTCCATGGTCGGGAACGCTTGTGCCATGTCGTCTACCAGAATTATTTCGGCACCGAACGCGCGGCATTTGGCAATTCGAGCCGCATTTGCGCCACGATGCATCACGACCTTAGCCGAGACGCCAAGCGTCTTAGCGGCATACGCAACGGCGATGGCGTGGTTCCCAGCACTGACAGCTGTGACACCTTTACCCCGTTCCGCGTCGTCCCGGGTGAGAATGTTGTTCACAGCGCCCCGGGCCTTGAAGCTGCCTGTGCGCTGTAGGAATTCGAGCTTGAGGTGTAGTTCGCCGTCTGAAACGTGTTCATCCACCCAGGTGTCCTGCCAATGATACAGCGGGGTACGGTTGATATACGGCTGAATTCTTTGAGCCGTTGCTCGAATGTCGTCGAGTTGAAGAAGAGTGGTCATTGGCTGAATTATTCCATTTGAAGGAGGGGGATACCTGAAGCGCGCCAGGCGATTGACGGCCATTGGGTCAGGGCCGAATCCACCTATCTTAATCGCCCGGATGGTCTTCGACCAACCATGCTTGTCTTTGTTTCCTGTTTTTCTTGACAGCTTGACCCACCAGTTCTATATTTATGGTTTGTAATGCAAACCAGTTTGTAACTATGGGGGTAGGATGACAGACAGGAACACCGATGTCCGGCGGGCGATCGCTGATGTTGAACTGCTTAGACGCGTCCTCAACCAGGTCGAGCAGAAGAAGACCGAACACCGGTCAGTAGGGCTTTTCGGCGCCACGCTGAACGCCAACATTCTGCTCCAAGGTGGTGCGTTTTGTATCGCACTGGTGTTTGTCATCATCGAAGTCCTTTCAGGGCGGGGTATATCGGCTTTCATCATGCTGGGTCGGGAAGTTGGCGAGTTTCCGCTGTGGGGCATTGGCCTGATGGCGTGTCTGGTGCTGGCAATGATCGTGTCGCTCTACCTTGTACTGTGGCGGGCGGCACAGAACAGCGGTGAAGAATTCAACAGCTATATCGCCAGAAACTTCCGGTATGCGCGGCACCTGTCCTATATCTCGGACCTGATGATGAAATTCATCGCGATTTCTCTGATTCTGCTGGTTGGGCAGCCACAGTGGATCGCGCCTTTGCTGCTGGCTTTTACCGGTGATTATTTGCTCCAGGGCAGGTTGTTTACGCTGCCTACCCGTGTTGGTGTGGTATTGGGCGTCTTTTGTATGGCAGCTGGGTTTATACAGTTTGTCAACGACTCGTCTGAGTTGCTGGTGCCCTTTATCGTATTCATCGTAATAACAGGTATATCGCTTGGGCGGCTGTTGCATCTGTACCGACAGCAGAACGGATTTGGTGACTGAGACGGCGAGCTGTGACTTCGACCGATCTGCTCAATGTACTGGAACTGACAAAAGGCAATCTTTCGACCCATATGAAGAAACTGGAAGACGGGGGACTGGTGAAGATAGACAAGAAATTTATTGGTCGAAAGCCAAGAACCAGCTACCGTTGTACGAAAAAGGGCAAGAAAGAAGTGCAGAACTATTTGACGACAATCGAATCCGTGCTCAAGGCATCAGCATGAACCTGGATAGATCAACGCCAGGTGCCCTGAGTGCACGGTCAAGAATTGCTTCCGGGGGTGGGTTAGCGGTGAACGGTGGCATCGATACAATGGGAACATCCCCCCGGAGTTCTGTCTCCTCCTTTGTTTCCATTGGACCACCGTATTTCTTCCCTTCCAACAGCAAGTTATTCAGTTTGGCTGTTGGACCAGGCGGCGGGATGCATTGCATTCCGCTTCAGTACCGTGTCGGAGTCTGCCGCTGTGCCTGCAGATCCGCCACGCAGCGGAGATGTTCAGGCGGTAACCAGTTGTATCGTTATGATGGGCATCATCTCCGGATTTCTCCTCCCTTCCTCTAAGTTCCTGTCTATTCGCCATTGTTACCTCCCCGGGGCCGGTTTCGCCGGTCCCGGAGTGAGGCCTTCAGACAGCACGCTTTGAAGCTTGTCCCGCCCGATATTGCCGCCGCAGATGATGATAGCCACGCGTTTCCCGGAATAGTCGGCGGCAGTCTTCTGAAAAGCTGCGAGTGCAACACCGGCCGCACCTTCTACAGCCATCCGATGTTCGGCGAGGAACAATCGAATGGCACCGCTGATCTCGGATTCGGTCACACCAACCCAGCGGTCGACGATGGTACTGCACAATTCGAAAGTCACTGCGCCGGGTTCAACCCCCCCTGCGGTACCATCGGACAGTGTGGGCAGGCTCGGTAGATCGAGCACGCGACCGGCTTCTACCGACGTCATCATGACGGCAGAATTTTCCGGTGAGCAGCCTACAACATCGACGTCCGGCAGCAAAGTTTTCAAGCAGGCACCGACCCCCGATATCAGACCACCACCGCCGACTGCAACAAAAACGGCATCCAGCGCCGTCATCTGGTGCAGCAGCTCCACGCCGATCGTCCCCTGACCGGCCACCACGTCCAGGTCGTTATAGGGGGAGATAAAAGTCATGCCGTGCTGTTCCGCAAAACGGCAGGCTTCAGTGTCGGTTTCGACGACATCGGTGCCAAAGTAGGTCAAATGCCCTCCCAGCCGTTCGATATTCCGTGCTTTTTCTGGTACCACGTTTTCGGGAACATAGACCGTACCGGATTGTTTCAATGCATTGAGAACATAGGCGACACCGGCGCCGTGATTGCCCGAGGATGAGGTCACAATGCCATTGTTTCGCTCAGCTGCCGTCAGTGAGAGTACTTTGTTAAATGCTCCTCGAAGTTTGAACGAACCCGTGTGCTGCAGATTTTCGAGCTTGCAATACACGCTTCCGCCGCACAGGTCGCTCAGCACCGGTGAGTGCTCCAGATAAGTCTGCCGCACATGTTTCCGGATGCGTTCGTCGGCAGCGTTGATCCGCTGCTTCAATAGCTGTAAATCAGTTGTCATGGCAGTACGGTGTAATCCCCCTCTACTCGATTCATTTAACCTGGCTCCGGAATATTGCGTTTGTAGGCACAGAACCCGATGCATCCAGCGGGTAGTGGTGTTGGGCCGTAGCAATCGAACATTTCAAATTCGAATCCCAGTGTGGTCATGCGGTGTGCAAGCATGTTGGGATTGATCAGACGCAGATGATGGGTCTCATCCACACGTTCGTAGTATTCACCGGCCCTGACAAAGGAAGATATTTTTCGCGTCATCATCAGCGGTGTTTCCGAGTGTATGTTCTCGACCAAAGTCGTCCAGTTTTGGGTCTGGAAAAATTGTTTTGGTGGCGCCTTTATGATGCGGTCCGGCGTGGCGATATCGAACAGGAAGATCCCGCCAACTTCCAGTGACTGATGCACGCGGTGTAGTACACGGTCCAGCGCCGCCTCATCATTGTTGCGGTCGAAGAGGTAGTTAAAACATTCGCCAATGGTACACACGGCAATCGAGGGCGCGATCTCGCACTCGAGCAGCGATTCGTGCCGGAATACTGCTTCCGGTGCACGCGACTGCGCCAGTGCCAGCATGGCGACAGACTGGTCGACCCCTTCGACGGCGTAGCCTTGATCGAGCAGTTTTCGTGCCAGGATTCCGCTGCCACAACCCAGATCAGTGACTCTGCCATGGGTCAATCCCGACGCTTTAAGTGTTGAAATCAACATGTCCGCAGCCGCTTCTGCCACACCGGCAAAGCCGCTATCATGGATGTGGCTTAAAGCGTGTCCGTATTGTTCCGAAGTTTTATAGTTGGACATGTATTCGAACCCACGGTCTCAGGTTGTCAATGGTCAGTCGAGATCGTTTGGGTGCCGGCATTATTCACTGGGTGATGAGTATACGATGAGCCATTGTTTGGAATTCCGGGAAGAAACCGACGCTGATTTTGATGCGGTATCCGATTTGCACGATACTGTGTTTGGAGGCGGGATGGAGTCCCGGATCGTCACCTGCATTCGACAGGGTCATCGCCCGTATCTGTCCTATGTTGCGCTCAGTGATTCAAGGGTGTGCGGACACGCGCTGTTTTCAGAAGTCGATGTAATTGGCACCGGGACTTCAGCGGTTGCGATCGCACTGGGCCCGGTGGCCGTGTTACCGGTACACCAGTTGCAGGGTATAGGTACGCAACTCATACGTCACGGTCTCAAGTGGTGCCGCGAGCGCCACTATGATAGGTGTTTCGTGTTGGGTGACCCGGCCTATTACGGCCGGTTCGGGTTTTGTCAGGCTTTTGCGTCGGGCTGCTGGTTTGGCACCCGGCGCGACAGGCCGGCATTTCAAGTTCTGCTGTTCGATCAAGGGCCCGTCGACTTGCCACGGGGCGAAGTTCGTTACGCGTCTGTGTTCTACCAAGAAGAATCAGTCAACTGAAGGTTCGAGGTCTAACCCCACCGCTGGTTAATCTCTACGAACGTACGCATTGTTTCTTCGTGAGTGCTCATCTCGTCGGTCTGGTAAATGAAGGTACGGTCTTTGATACTGCTGAATCCACCTGGAGTACCACCGCTGTCCAGCGCAACGATGTTCATGCCTGAGAGGTATCTGCCGCCCAAATCGTCGAGATCCTGCATGGCACGGATACCGGCCTGGGCGACAGATGCACCGCTTTTGAGGTAGAACACCACGCTGTGGGCCGTCGCACCGCGAATGGCCATTTCCCCCATGCCGGTACAGCCCGCCGCACCATAGCGGTTGTCTGCGTAGTTGCCGGCACCGATGATCGGTGAGTCACCGACCCGACCCGGATATTTCCAGGCCCAGCCGCTCGTCGATACCCCGGTACACAGATTCCCCTCGTGATCCTGGGCCAGTACGTTGACGGTACCCCGCGTTTTTTCAGGATCGCTCGCCAGGGTCACCCATTGATGCAGCTCAGCGCTGGAAGACAGGTCAGCAAAGACCTCGGGCGGCATGTCTGCTTTGAGCAGCTCTTCGCGGGCTTCACGGATCTCATCTGTCAGCATATCGGCTTGTTTTTCGAACCCCATCTCCGCGGCAAACCGTTCGGCCCCTTCACCGGCGAGCAGTACATGGGGGAGGGTGTCTTTGACTCGGCGTGCAATCGAGATGGCTTCACGAAATCCCTGCATCGCGGCAATGGCTCCTGTCTCCAGCGTTGCGCCATCCATAATGCTCGCATCGAGCTGAAGGTCGCCGAGGATGTTCGGATAGCTGTTGTGGCCGACGGTGTGATCATCGGGGTTGTCTTCAACCAGGCGAATCGTGGCTTCAACCGCATCCATGGCCGAGCCGCCATTTTTCAGAATGTCAATCCCGTGCTGGATACCGACATCAGCGTTGGTACTGCCGACAATAATCATACGCCCCACCTTTCCAAAAAGAACCTTACAGAATCCATGCTCGACTGGACATCCGGCCGGAGTTGCCTGCTTGCTGTCAGAGGGGTGCGCTATTCTTCAAAATCAACGCCCAGGTGAAACAGGCAATCCCCACGTTCGACCCGCCCCGGAATCCGTTTGCACACAACCAGACCATCAGCGCTGAAATGAACATCTGTCGGCGTTTGCCAAGGGGTCTCTGGAAAATGAACTCTACCCGCAAGATCTCCTTTTTGAATATCATCTCCCAAATTAACGACGGGCTCAAAGAGTCCTACGTCAGGCGCATACGTAAAATGATCGTAGCTTGGCACATGCATCATCCGTGTCGGCTTTTCGGCCGGTGATGCCATGGCTTGTTTGAGCACCCCCAGTTCATGTAGAACTCGGACCACGCCATTGAAGCAGTGTTCCAGGCAATCGGGGGTTACTGTGCCGCTGCCGCCCATTTCGGTGCCGAATGACAGCATGTTCTGACGTGCAGCGCCGTCACCACTTCCCCCACCTCCAGCATGCCGGCCGGGCAGAAAAATACTATAGGGTGCACCAAATACTTTCATGAGTTCTCTAACCCGGGCTCCATTGTTATTCGCACCGCCTGAACCAATCGCGCTGGGGAGGTAGTGCAGCGACGATCCGCCGCTGTGCAGATCGAGTCCGTAGTCGGCCATCTCCATTAGGACTGTTTCGATGTAGTAAGCAATTTGCAGGGTCGGCAGTCCGTCCGGGTCCCCGGGATAGACCCGATTCAGGTTCAGTTCATCAATGGGCGAGGTACGAAGTCCTGCTTTGGCGGCCGGAAAGTTGGCCATTGGCAGAATGATCAGGCGACCATTGATATCATCTGCCTCCAGCTGGTTGACCAATTTGCTCAGCGTGACCTGACCTTCGTATTCGTCGCCGTGGGTACCGGACATCAGCAGTACAGTAGGGCCCTCACCGTTGCGAATACAGACGATCGGAATGGGCAACCAGCCGTAAGCCGAGCGATGAACCGAATGCGGCAGACGAACATAGTCGCACTGCTTGCCAGGTGCATCAAAGTCGATGGGGGTTGAGAGTCTTGACGGTTTTTGAGACATGATCGTGTCCTTGGGTCCAGATGGATTAGGGCTGTCTTGAGTCTACCAATGCAGAAAGCGAATTTCGGGCCTGGTTGGTGTAAATGGCCAGCGCTACGATGACCATAGCCGCAGCACTGAGTTTGAAAACTGCATCATAGTCCAGCCAGCCTAGCAGCAGGCCAGTCAGCAATGGTCCAAGTACTTTACCGGCATTGCGCATGGTGCCCAGAAAACCCATGCCAGTACCCAGATGCTGAGGGGGTATTCCGTCGCTGACCAGAGCAACAGTCGACGGAAAGATCAGACCCTGGCCGCAGCCGAGTGCGATCGCGATCAGCAGCAAGTGACCGCCACTCGAGGCTAACGGCAGGAGTGCCAGGGCAGGGGCGATGAGCAGAAACCCCACTGCGATGCCCCGCAGGTAGCCCACGCGGTCACCGAGTCGACCACCCAGAGGCCGGGTCAGCAGATGGGCGCCTTCTTGTATGCTGAAGAAGAGCCCGACCATGATCAAGTTGAATCCGGCGACATACAGCGCGTACAGCGGGAGAAATGCCCGGATACTGTAGGTGCTTAGATAGACCAGCATTTCCAACGGCCCTGCAAGCCACAACGCTCTGTTGGATACGGCGCTGAAGAACGCCTTTTGTACCTGGTCCCGCAATGTCGGCAATTTCCGTTCACGATTCTGGCGAGAATCGAACGGATTGCGCGACGGTTTCAGCATCAGCACCGGGAGAAAAGCAAGGCAACTGGTAAATCCTATGATAGTGAACACCGTCGCTGGATCGAGCCAGGTCAGCAGCCAGGCCGCCAGGCTGACCGGTCCAAATACAGCAGTGGCCAGGCCGTGTACAACGCGAATCATTAGAAGTTGCTGTGGTGTTTCGACCAGCCCGTAAAAAAATGGGATCGTGCTGAATAGGGTCAACCCGATCAACAGCCAGAGTTTTCGTCCCCATCGATCGGATAACAATCCAAATAGTGGTTTAAGAATCAATCCAGTCATCGTCGACACCGAGACGATGGCACCAATCAGCAGTTCACCCGCACCGATGGAAGCGGCAAAAAGAGGCATCAGGGGCGTTTTGCCGACCTGATAGGCCGTGCGGACTATCAGGTCGGCGCCGGTAATCCGCCACAGGTCTTGTGAGACGGGTAACCGCACGCCCGTCAGACACCGATGGTTGAAATGCCCGCGCCGGCGATTTTTTCGTTCAGCGCTGCAATCGGTCCGTCGATAAGTTTATCCAGTTTTGCGACCTGCTTGTCGACTTGCCCCATAGTTTGTTCAGCCACTTCTTTTGCCTGATCGGTTGGGGCGAAGTCTGCAATGGCCACGACTGAAATGAGGTCACCCAGCGTATCGTCCAGTCCTGCTGTATGGCGCAGGACATCGCGCGGTGTTTCACGGTGTACGTTGACCAGAACGCCTTCTATCGCTTCCAGGCGTGTAACAAGTTTGTTGGCTTGCGTAGCCAGAGCCCGACGCTTTTTCGGTAGGCGGCCCGACAATTCATGCAACTGGTTCTTCATCCGGCGGATCTGGTTTACGCCGGATCGCAGGTCTGAGAGCTTTGCGGTTAAGTTTTGTACCAGTGCGAACTGTTCGTCGAAATCAGCTTGGGTCGTCTCCACGCGTGGATCTTTTCGTATCTCAAAAGATACAACTTGGCTCGCACTGCCGCATTCGAGTTTGACGCTGTAGTCACCTGGCGGCGCGGCTGGCCCTCCCCCTTTGCTGAAAATATCTGCCTTGGCAAGCGGTTCATAGGGTCGTTCAACCAGGTCGGGGTCAAGTTTCTCCGGGCCCGGATAGCGGATATTCCAGATGAAGCGGTTCATACCCTTGTGCTTGGTCAGACGCTGGCTGGGATCCTGTGACTCATCACTGGAGAACTGTGTAATCGTGTTTCCATCTGCGTCCTGAAGCGATAGCGCTAGCTCGTCCTCCGGCGTGTTATCCAGCCAGTAATAGATGATTGCTCCAGCAGGGGGGTTTTCCCCGGCGTCCAGGTGACGTCGTTCAGTTGTACCGTCGGCCAGTTTGACCGGATAAGTGGTACCGGGAAGTCCAAAAGCCGGTCCATAGGCCTTACCATCACCGGTAAATATCATTCCTGAGGCCCACTGGAGTTTGAGCCGGTACGTCGGACGTGGTTTAAAAAGTACAAGGTCTCCTTTCTTCCGCTTGTTTATCGAGATCTTCCGCAGCGGGGTGATGTCGTCGAGTATCCAGAAGGAACGCCCGTGTGTGGCAGCGACCAGATCCCGGGATACCACCTTGCATGCGAATCCAGTTGCGGCCGTCGTTGAGTGAGTAGAACACCCCGGTTTCTGTGCCGACAAAAAGCAGGCCTGCCCGAACCGGATCGGCCCGGAGTACGCGTGTAATCTCTCCGTCGGGGAAGTCACCGGTAATGGACTGCCAACTCTTGCCACCGTCTTTAGACTGAAAAAGGTAGGGGTCATAATCGTCCAGTTTGTAGCGGGTGGCAGTCAGATAGATGGTGTCGGCCTCATGGGGCGAGATTTCAACCGTACCGACATAAGCCAAGTCCGGTACCGCTTTGGGTGTGACGTTTCGCCAGTTCTGACCTCCGTCCTTGCTGGTGTGTACCAGTCCGTCGTCTGTACCGGCCCACAACTCGCCAGGTCTATGGGGTGATTCGGCAAATGTCGCGAGGGACGCGTAAGCTTCCGCAGACGCGCCGTCTCCGGTCAGTGGGCCACCGGAACTTCCCAGTTTCTCAGGGTCGTTACGGCTGAGGTCCGGACTGATGGCTTCCCAGCTTTGACCTTCATTGCGAGTTCTAAACAGATGGCTACCGCCGGCATAGAGCGTATTGGAGTCGTGGGGTGAGAACACGATGGGAAATGTCCACGCAAACCGGTATTTCAAATCACGTTGGGGAACACCGGTCTGTTGCTCGGGCCAAACATTGATCAACCTGGCCTGGCGTGTCGAGTGGTCGTAGCGTTGTAGTGCACCATTGCCGCCGGGCGAGGATCCGACACAGCCTACGTAAACAATATTCGGGTCTTCGGGATGGACTGTAATAAAACCACTTTCACCGGTTCCCGGGATTGTGCAGTCGGCCATGGTGATCACACCCCATTCTGCTGCGCTGGGCACACTGATGGATGTGTTGTCTTGCTGCGTGCCGTAAACCCGGTAAGGAAACTGGTTATCAATATCCATCCTGTAAATCTGTGCGGTCGATTGGTTGTAAATGGTGGACCAGGTCTCCCCCCCGTTGAAACTGACATTAGCGCCGCCATCGTTGCCCTGTACCATGCGCTGGTTATTGAACGGATCTATCCAAAGATCGTGGTTGTCACCATGCGGTGTCGTGACTTCGTGAAAATCTTTTCCACCGTCGGTCGATTTCCACATCTGAAAATTGGTGACATAAACTGTATCTGGATGGGTGGTATCCGCAAACACATGGGTGTAATACCAGGGTCTATGCAGCAGGTCCCGATTGGGTGACATCAACTGCCAGGAATCTCCACAGTCGTCGGAGCGGTACAGTCCCGCCTTCTCACACTCGACCAGAGCCCACACCCGGTTACTTTGCGCAGGAGAGACCGTAACACCGATTTTACCCAGCATCCCGCTGGGAAAACCGGGGTGCTTGCTTACCTCGGACCAGGTGTCACCACCGTCCATCGAGCGGAATAGTGCACTGTCTGGTCCACCACTTGAAAGATGCCAGAAATTACGATGTGCCTGCCAGATCGAGGCAAACAAAATTCTGGGGTTGTTTGGATC
>LUSG01000052.1 GCA_001629395.1 Gammaproteobacteria bacterium REDSEA-S15_B12
CCTGGGCCTGCTGCTCGATGACCTGTGGGTCGTATCGTTCGTCCATCGAACGGTTCACCGATCTGGTATGGGAATCAGGCTGTTGAACCCGTCACGCTCAGCGATCTTCCGCAGGCGTGGACAGATCCTCCGCGCAGGGCCAGTCACAGAACGGGAAAGGTCGTTGATCGGTGTTCCAAGATACGTATTGCAACACGCTGTATGCAAATAGATTGAGATCCGCAGTAAATTTTTTGAGTCGGATGTTGACTGAGCCCCTGAAGACGACTAAGACAAACTGAAAAAGCATACTGACTCCAACCAGAAATTTCACCACGTAAAACACCATAAAGAAGTAAACGAGCATCACCACCAGGCGCAACCAGGTTTCGCCGGTTCGAAGTTCAGTAGGTTGGTGTGCGTCCATTGTCGTGGATATTCGATCCCCAGACCGGCCAATCCGATCTCGGATGACCTGATTTTACTATATTGAACCGTTTCCGCCGCGACAGTCTTGCCTGACAGACTGGCGGACAACCTGCAAAATTGAAATGTCCGATACTATCGGGTTCTGACATGCCCTCAAGCCTGTGTCGGCAGGACTGCTTGACACTGCCAGCATACTTCAAAACTGCCTGGGGAGATCTCACCACAAGAATTGCATAACCGCTCGTCCTCCGAGCTGGCCTCGTAACGCTCAATCACTGCCCGGGCAGCATGAAATTGGTGATTCTGAACGATCCAAACATCCGGCCAGGCATCGGTGACTGGCAGTTCTCCAATAGCACCTTGTGCGTTCTCATTAAACACCCGAGCGTTGATAGCGGCGCTTTCAAGTAGTTGCTGGATCAGGTGTGCTTCCGGCAACGTGGCAGCGGTATAGACGCGGCGCATCGTTTGTTGTCACTGTAGCTCAGGAAAGATACTGGTGTTGTCTTGACCAGGGGATGGTGTTGTTCCGTCCGCGGGCAAACAGAACTTGGAAGAGTTGTAACGAACCGTAGAGAAAGGCGGCAATCGATCCACACAGATAAAGTCGCCAGGCCCGAGCAAATGCCGGATCAAACATTTCGACGATTTCATCACTGGCATCATCATAACGCAACAACCAGTGTTCCAGTGTGCGGGCATAGTGCAACCTGAGATTTTCAACATCAAGTACTGAAAAATTGTTTGGCTCGAGAATATCCATCATTTCTCGTAGGGTCGGCGACCGATACGAACACGTCATATTCACCATTGATGTTCCTGTAGTCATCCTCCACATAGCGCACCCTGTCACCATATCCTTCTGCTTTTGCCCGCTCAGTGGCATACCTTATTTGCTCATGAGAAATGTTCCAGGCGGTCACCTTGGCACCGTAATGGAGTGCCATGTGTCGGGCGAGTGATCCCCAGCCACAACCCGCTTCTGCCACCCGGTCACCTGCCTTAAGCTGCAATTTCCGACAGACATGATCCATTTTGGCTTGTTGGGCCGCTTCCAGGCTCATATCCGGCTCCGGAAAATAAGCGCAGGTGTACTGCATCTCATGGTCCAACCACAACTTATAGAATGCATTACCGATGTCGTAATGATGATGAATGTGGTCACGTGAGCCCTGCAGTGTGTTCCTGCGTGGTCTATTGCGGAAAAGAATTTCAACCCCTCGCGTAAGAAACGACCGCTGTTGTGCCTGACTGCCATACAGTTCAACCAGCAGCTCAACCAGATCACCATCGATCTCGATATTGCCGGCTGCAAACTCATCGCCAAACGCAACGTCACCTTTCAGGGCTAATTGTGTCAGGGCCCGACGACTGTGAATCTTGATTGTCGCCAGTGATTTTCCCTGACGAGGTGTAATGGTAAATCCATCCCACAAGCGTATCGATACCGGAGGATCACCCATCTGCTGAAGCAAATGGCGAAGACCCCAACGTTCATACGCACGCGAGGAACCGTTGCCTGTTGAGTCCCCGGCCCTGAAACTCTCACCGGCCGCGGTTCTGCTGCTGACTGTTGAATCTCTGCTATCCAACGGTAAACATGCCTTGCTTTTTTTGCTGAATGGCTGTCGATGATACCGTGTTGCCGTGATGCGTCAAGCAGTCCCACTCGAACAACATTTCACGGCAGGCGACTGAAGATATGGCTATCCAGTCACACTGAATATGCTGACTTAAATCCTAAGCCCTGATATTTTTTGGCCAGGCATTGATTACTGCATGAACCAATGTAGCAAGAGGTATCGCGAAAAATACGCCCCAAAAACCCCAAATACCACCAAAGATAAGCACCGCAGCAATAATATAGACCGGATTGAGGCAGCTACCAAATAACCGAATTCGCTACCCCAACCCCACTGGAACCATGCCACCACTACCACAGGAATTGTGACCACTGCAGCACCAATATATGGAATTAGGACAGACAATGCGACAAGCATGGCCAGCAAGGTCGCGTATTCGAGACCCAGGAACGAAAAAGTGATCTGACAGGCAACCCAGACGATCAAGATTTCCCAGAACTTGCCGCGAACATAGTTGCCTATCTGTCGATCGACTTCGATCCAGACCTTTGCTACCAACTGGTGTTCTTGGGGCACGAAACGACTTAACCACTGCATCATCGACTGTTTGTCTTTGAGGAAAAAAAATACCAGTAATGGCAGCAACACCAGATAAATCAGCACCGTAATCAGTCCAACCACTGATGACATAGATATTGAAACTATTGCCTGACCCCAAGATGTTAACTCTAAACGCATGGCTGTCATGATCTCGTCGATCTGGGTTTGAGAAATGATTTCTGGATACATATCCGGTAGTTTCAGCATCGCTGCGTGCCCTTTCCCCAACATACTTGGAATCTGCTGTACAAACTGAGTGGCCTGTTGCGACACCAACGGCAACAATCCAAAAAGTATCGCGACGACAAACAACAGAAATAAGATAAATACGATCAAGACTGCGACAAATCGGGGTACCCCCATACGCTCTAATTTACTGACCAACCCTTCCAACAGATAAGCGATCACGATTCCGACCAGTATGGGACCAATCATCTGACCCATCACAATTAGTACCGCGAATAACACCAGAAGGAACAACCCCAGATATACAACCTGAGGGTTTGAAAAATTTTGCTTGAACCAGTTTGTAATAAGTTCCATGCGCCAGAATTCCGGTGGTCAGTGCCAAGACATAAGGCATCAGGGCCTTAGTCTGACACGATTTCGTAATCGTGCGTAATCTGTGCAACCGCACCCAGCATCCTGGATGCTGAACAGTATTTTTCAGCGGAAAGGTCAATCGCCCTAGCGACCCTTTTAGGATCGAGGTCGTTGCCACTGACGACAAAATGGGCGTGAATCCGGGTGAATACTCGCGGTATTTCTTCAGCCCGTTGCGCCTCCAGTTCCACTCGCATATCACTGAATGCCTGACGCGATTTACGCAGGATGAACATTACATCGATGAGCGTGCAGCCACCCATCCCCAGCAGCAACATTTCCATAGGCCGCGGGCCCTGATTCTGACCCCCCAGATCAGGTGCTATGTCCATAGTCACTTGATGACCGCTTTCTGATGCGCCCAACAGTGCGTTGTCCGCCGTAACCGTCACCGTCGCGTGCATCTGGTTAACCATATCCGTTCAGTGTGAGATCGAACAGCTCAGCCAGCCGTTGGCCTGGTTCTTCGGCCCGCATAAACGCTTCTCCAACCAGAAAGCTGTTCACACCGTTCTGTCGCATCAAAGCAACGTCCTGGGCTGTCTGAATTCCACTTTCCGTGACCACGAGAACATCGTTAGGTATCGAAGGTAACAAATCGAGTGTTGTCGTCAGCGTTGTCTTGAAAGTATGTAGATCACGGTTGTTAACACCGATCAGTCTTGGTTTCATCGACAGTGCCAGTTCGAGTTCGTACCTATCATGCACTTCGATCAGTATATCCAAGCCGTAGTCAGTTGCAGTCGCTGCCAACTCAGCCATAGTCGTTGGATCCAACGCCGCGACGATCAAGAGTATACAGTCCGCACCGATCGCTCGGGATTCGGCGATCTGCCAAGGATCGACCATGAAATCTTTGCGTAACACCGGTAACCTGCTGGCACAGCGTGCAGCCACAAGGTCCTCAGCCCGACCCTGAAAAAAATCAGGCTCCGTCAACACGGAAAGGCAGGCCGCACCACCTTTGGCATAACTCAAGGCGATTGAGGTCGGATCGAAGTCCGCACGTATCACGCCCTGACTGGGTGAAGCTTTTTTGATCTCAGCGATCACCGCGGTACCGCCCTGCAAGGTGCGCGTCAACAAGGCATCTATAAATCCGCGCGGTGACTCCTGTGATGCAACCAGGCGATCAAGAGTTGACTGTGATGTCGTCCCACGCAACTTCGTAACTTGCTCGCGTTTACGGTCAAGTATGCGTTCCAGAATATCAGCGCGTGGCCTGTCCATGGCTAAACGCCGTCAAGAAAATTTTGCAGTTGCTGGTGACCATACTGGGTCAGTATGGATTCGGGATGAAACTGAACGCCCTGGAGCGGCCAATCCTGGTGCCGTATACCCATAATTTCGTCATCATCGGCCCGTGCCGTAATTTCAAAACAATCCGGCAAGGTAGCCTCCTGAACCACCAAAGAGTGATATCGGGTGGCCTGAAAAGGACTCGGCACCCCCCCGAATAATCCTTCACCCTGGTGCATGATCATGGAGGTTTTGCCGTGCATCAACCGCCTCGCGCGCACGATGACGCCACCAAAGGCCTGGGCGATACTCTGATGCCCCAGACAAACACCCAGTATAGATATATGCGGACCAAATTCCTTGATCAGATCGACCGAAATGCCGGCCTCATTGGGTGTACACGGCCCCGGTGAAATCACGATGTGGTCGGGTGCAAGTTTGCCTATTTCGTCGAGGTTGATCTGATCGTTTCGGTAAACGATGACTTCCTGACCTAACTCACCCAGATACTGCACCAGGTTATACGTAAACGAATCGTAATTATCGATCATGAGCAACATGTCTAAATTTCCTGGACTAACTCTTTCAGTTACTACACCGGTCTAGTTATCAAGTACTGCCAGATCGAGCCCTTGAGCAGCCATTGCTGCTGCGCGGAACACTGCTCGACCTTTGTTCATACATTCTTTCCATTCTTGCGCAGGGATCGAGTCGGCGACGATACCAGCGCCCGCTTGGATGTACAGCTGTCCATTGGCAATGATCGCGGTACGGATCGTAATTGCTGTATCCATATTTCCGTTCCAACCAATGTAACCCAGCGCGCCAGCGTAAATACCACGACGGTCTGGCTCCAGCTCTTCGATGATCTCCATTGCGCGTACCTTGGGTGCGCCAGATACTGTTCCGGCAGGGAATGTCGCACGCAACACGTCAATCGCATCGTAGTCATCCCGTAGTTGCCCCACGACATTAGAAGCAATGTGCATCACGTGTGAATAGCGTTCAATTTCCATTTTGGCGGTCAGTTTGACGGAACCAATCTGGGCGATCCGACCAACATCGTTCCGGCCAAGGTCCACCAGCATCAGATGTTCGGCAAGCTCTTTGGGATCAGAAATCAGTTCCTGCTCCAGATGCCGGTCTTCTTCATCGGTGTGTCCCCGACGGCGGGTGCCCGCAATCGGCCGTACCGTAACTTGTCCGTCTTCGAGTCGGGCTAGAATTTCTGGAGAGGAGCCGACGATGTGGAAATCCTCAAGGTCGAGATAGTACATGTAGGGCGACGGATTGACTGTGCGTAGTGCGCGGTACATGGTCAGTGGCTCGGCTCGAAAAGGTATGGACAGGCGCTGTGACAGCACTGTCTGAAAAACATCACCGCTGCGAATATATTCCTTGGCTACGTCAACAGCAGCTTCAAACTCTGGTTGCTCAAAGGAAGAGACAAAATCGTCCTCGGCAACCGGCGGCGTGGTTGGTACAGCCGCCAGCACCGTCTGTTGTTGAATCTGACTCACCAGTTCGTCTAAGCGGTGATTACCGACTTCAAATGCATCCTCTGTTTCAGGATCGGTGTGTACGATGACATGGAGCCGACCACTGAGATTATCAAACACGACCACTTCATCTGAGACCATCAGCAGAATATCCGGTGCTCCAACTGGATCGGGTTTGGCAGTCTCCCCCAGATGTGTTTCTACATAATTGATTGTTTCGTAGCCGAAGTAACCGACTAAACCGCCGGTAAATCTCGGCAGGCCATCGATCTGAGGAACACGGAACTGATGCTGAATCTGTTGAATAACACTCAGTGGATCATCGGTCGACTGGCTGTGAATAACTTCACCGGCCTCTTCAATCACAACCTGATCACCGTCGACCTTGATCACGGTTGCACAGGGCAATCCGATCATCGAGTAGCGACCCCACTTCTCGCCGCCCTGTACGGACTCAAGCAGGTAGCTGTATGCGCCCCGTGCGAGTTTGACATACGCGCTAACAGGCGTCTCGAAATCGGCCAGCACCGTCCTCACCATGGGGATACGGTTGTAACCTGCAGCCCGATACTGGTCATAGTCTAAACGGCTAATCATTTCAGAATTTCTCCTGAACGGCACATGGTCCCAGTATGGCTCAGTGGACTACAGCCTAGTTCAGTAAACACGACAAATGGTTTGATAGTGAGGTCATTGGGGTTTGAAGGCTTTCGTCGCGCTGGTGAACAGCAATAGTATTGTCGATCTCCTGGAGATCTAGGTCCATTGTACTCAGCCGGCGACTTGCAGGCACTCACACAGCTGAAAAATCGTATCTATTGCGCCATGAGTTGCGTCCTGTTCAATGTCATCCTGGCCGGCATATCCGTAGGTGGCCCACAATACCGGAATCCCGGCGGCGCCGGCAGCGCGAATGTCGTTGATCGAATCACCAACCAGCACACAGGCTGTCAGCGGCACCCCCAATTGCTCGGCGGCAAACTCAAGTGGCGCCGGATCGGGTTTTTTCAGTGACAGATCGTCGCCGGATACCACAGCGCCGAAGAACCCTGTTAACCCGGATTTCTCCAGCAACAGTTTGGTAAAACGACTCGGTTTGTTGGTGACGCAGGCTAATGCAAGTCCACTAGATTTCAGCGTTTGCAACGTTTCATGGACCCCGGGATAAAGCGTACTGTCTTGATAAACTGATTCGGCGTAATAACGCTGAAAGAGGACATAGCTCTGCTCGATCAAGGATTCAGCTGGCACATGTTGGCTGCAAAGGTCAGATCCGGTGCGGAATCGACCAGCGTACCGTCAAGATCAAACAGTACCGCGCGTACCGACAGGGGGCGTGAAAGGGATCGCCCGGCCGAACCAAGGCCGGCCTGACTCATCATCTAGCCTGGGCGATTGCAGTACGTAACTGACCGATTACTGAATCGTAGCGGTTTGGGTCCGAATCATTACCGGCACCAAAAACAGCCGACCCAGCGACGAAGGTGTCAGCACCCGCTTGCGCTATGGCGCCTATGTTTTCCAGATTGACACCCCCATCGATCTCAAGTCGTATCTCCAAGCCCGATTCGTCGATCATCGCCCGAACCTGCATAAGCTTCTCTAGTGTGGTTGAGATGAACTTCTGTCCAGCGAATCCTGGATTTACTGACATCAGCAGAATCATGTCTACGTTGTGTATCGCATAGCGCAAAGAATCTAGCGGTGTGGCGGGATTGAACACAAGGCCGGGCTGGCATCCGTTGTCTCGAATCAGTTGTAGCGTGCGATCAACATGGGCACTGGCTTCAGGATGGAAAGAAATATAGGTCGCTCCGGCATTGGCAAAATCGGGAATTATCCGATCCACAGGTTTTACCATCAGATGGACATCTATGGGGGCCTGGATACCATGGCTGCGCAATGCTTGGCAAACCATAGGACCTATCGTCAGATTTGGAACGTAATGGTTGTCCATAACATCAAAATGCACCATGTCGGCGCCGGATGCGATCACAGCTTCGACGTCTTCACCCAGCTTTGCAAAGTCAGCAGAAAGAATAGATGGTGCGATAAGGTCCTGTTTCATGGCCTGGATTGAAGTTTAGTTTGAACCGTAGTGGTCAAATGCTGAACCAGTTTCTCGTTACGGTATTACTAGAAACAAAGCTGATTCACCGCGCTGAATATTCAGCAACAGTCCGCTTGTTCTACCGTTTACGATCTGTACCAGATCCTCCAGGCTAAACACCCACTGCCGGTTTACCGAAAGAATAATATCACCCGAACGCAGACCGGCCTGCCAGGCGGCGCTGCCTGAAGTGACCTCTACAACTCTTATGCCGGGTTGGCCGTTCTGACTGCTGCTGTCGTCAACGTCCTCCAGACGAGCGCCCTCGAAGCTTTCGCTGATCTGTATTCCTCGTCCCGATTCTGCAACCACCGCCCTGATACGTATTTTCTTGTTGAACGACTTGCGATCACGGATATAAGTCAATTCAATTTCTTCATCCGCCCGTGCCAGGCCGATAACATTTCTAAGCTCTGTAGCACCTTTAATGGCCCGACCATTTACCATCGTAATGACATCGCCTTCCCGAAGATCCGCAGCCTTCGCTGCTGAATCCGGCATGACTTTGGAAATCAGTGCGCCACTACCGGCCTCAACCCCAAACGCTTCAGCAAGTTCGGGTGTTAGATCCTGAATGTGTACACCGAGTCGACCGCGCCGTACTTCACCGAATTCAATGATCTGCGCGGTCAGGCTCACCACCATATTGACCGGAATGGCAAAACCAATTCCTACGTTACCACCACCTCGAGCAAGAATGGCGGTGTTCACGCCAATCAGTTCTCCACGCAAATTAACCAGTGCCCCACCCGAGTTTCCCTGGTTGATGGATGCATCGGTCTGAATGAAATCCTCATAGCCCTCTATACCGAGTCCACTTCGACCAAGTGCGCTGACGATGCCCGACGTCGCCGTTTGACTTAATCCAAACGGATTGCCGATCGCGACCACAAAATCTCCGACGCGCAGCGAATCGGAATCGCCTAGTTTGATCGCCTTCAGGCTTTGTGCTGGTATCTGGATGACTGCGACGTCGGCTTCGGGATCGGCACCCACCACCTTCGCCTCAAACGAACGACCGTCATCCAAACGAACACGAATCTGATCCGCGTTTTCGATCACATGATGATTGGTTACGACGTAGCCGGATTCACTGTCAATGATGACCCCCGATCCCAGACTCTGTGTACGGCGCTGTCTGGGTTGACTGTCGGGCATCATATTGAAAAAACGCTCGAAAAAGGGATCCGATTGGAAAGGGCTGCTGCCAGCTGACACCCGCCCCTCGGTCGAGATATTGACCACAGACGGTAGTACATCTTCCAGCATGGGCGCCAGACTGGGCAGAGTCTCGCCATCGACTGACAGCGGCAAGCCCGCTCCGTTCGACTGCATCGGCCCCAGAAGCAACATGATCGACGCACAGGTTATGGTCTGGCGAATTAGTGTTTTCATAAATTGAAGTCAAGCAAGGGAAATTGATCTGCTGGCGCCGTATCCATACAGCCGGCCAACGAATTATATCAAGCTACATCGAATCTTCATCAACCCCCTTCGTTTGCTACACCATGTGGAACATGCCCGGTTGCTACAAACTGGCGCGTTGATTCGCAGTGTTCCGTCTGATCATCGAAAAAAATGTCCGCCCCAAAAGTCCTCAGAAAGGCGCCTTTATCCAGCCCTCCCAGAAATACGGCTTCATCAATGCGTATGTTCCATGCCCTGAGTGTTCGGATAACCCGCTCGTGTGCTGGTGCGCTCCTGGCGGTGAACAAAGCGGTACGGATTGGTGAACAATCTTCTGGCCAGTCAGACTGCAGGTGGTGAACAATGGAAAGAAAATGTCGGAACGGCCCTCCGACCATGGGTGAAGCAGCCGCTGCCCGTTCGGATTCGGAGAAAGCGACCAAACCCTGTTCCTGGTAGACCCGTTCGGAATCATCAGCAAACAGAACGGCATCGCCGTCAAATGCGATCCGTAATTGATCACCCTCGCTATCAACAATCTGCGAGGGCACGATCGTGGCGGCCGCGATGTTAGCGTCGAGCGCGCGTCGCACATCCTGGGGATCAGTAGAAAGAAACAGGTCGGCATTAAACGGGGCAACGTAGGAAAACGGACTGGCACCACCTGAAAATGCAGCTCGTGTAATTCCCAGCCCGTAATGGCTGATCGAATTAAATATCCGCAAGCCAGTATCAGCACTGTTGCGGGATATCAGCACCACTTCGACACGCCGGTTGGTTCTCTCTAAACGGTTAAGATTCAGCAGTTTGCGGGTCAACGAAAAAGCCACTCCGGGCTTTAGAACCTCGTCTTCGTGGCTGATCTGGTACTGACAATATGCGTCAACACCCTCTTCGGTGAAGACACGATGACTCTCTTCGAGATCAAACAACGCCCGAGAAGAGATAGCCACAACCAGCCGGTTATCAGAATAGGTCTCCATCGGGGCAGTTTAGCACTGACTGCTCAGGACTCATTAGACTGTACGGTAGCTAAATCGCTTCAAGAATGAGCCTGCGATCACTAATACTGACAGCAGCAATATCGGTAGGTTGCCCAGGCGTACAAACGGTGTGGCACCGGACATCGGGACAACGCTACCGCGAACCGTCTCGGGTTGAAACTGTGGTGCAACGGTGAGTAGATTTCCCTCAGCAGAAATCAGCGCGGACAGTCCATTGTTACTGGCCCTGATCAGTGCCCGACCGCTTTCCATAGCTCGCATACGGGCCATCTGCAGTCGCTGATGTGGAGCTAGAGAGTTACCAAACCACCCTTCCTCGCTGAGATTGATCAGCAATGCAGATGCTGGCAATGATTTTCTGATGAGATGTCCAAATTCATTTTCATAACAGATCGAAACACCGACGGGTTGACCTGCCAGACGCATTGGCAGTTGCGCCGTCGGCCAGGCCGTAAAGTCAGACATCGGGATGTTCAAATAGTTCAGTACCCAACTGAACAGTGGGCGGAATGGAAGAAACTCACCGAATGGTACCAAGCGCTGTTTGCGGTACATAGAATCGACTACACCCAGACCCAGTGCGCTATTGAAGAACTCTGTTCTCTCGTTGTTTCGGCTGCGTTCCAGAACGCCCAATAATATGTCGGCCGGCAGCACTCTGAGTTGCGTGAGGTAGGCCGGCGGAATTTGGTCATAGTAAAGCGGCAGTGCTGCTTCGGGCCAAACAATCAGATCCGCCTGCTCTGCTTGCCGGGAAACCGACAAATAGCCCTGAGCGATTGCTTCAAGATTATCCGCAGACCATTTGCGCTCGAGGGAAACATTCTGCTGAATGATCGCGACCTGAAGCGGCTTTCCAGTAGATTGAACAAATTCAATACGATCGAGCACCAACACGCCCGCTCCGACGATGACCAGGGTACAAACTGCCAGCACACGGCCTCGTAGCGGCCCTGTAACCAGCATCATGATCGCGGCACCACAAACAGCGCCGGCGGCACCGACTGCCAACACGCCGCCGGCAGGCGCCAGTGCCGCCAGCGGCGTATCAATCAACCCATAACCAAGATAGAGCCACGGAAACCCGCTAAAGAGCCAGCCGCGTAGCCATTCCCCAAGAATCCAGCAGGCGGGCATGATCAGTAGCAGTCTCACCGCTGACCCATGCTGACGACAACAAGACTGTAGCCAACCCATAGCCGCTATATATCCCGACATCATCAACACAAAAATGACAACGGCCAAGATGGCAAGCGGAGTGGGCATCTGGCCAAAGACGTGCAGACTGACATAAACCCAAGATACGCCCACGCCAAAGGCGCCTATACCAAACCAGAACCCCAACAAAGCTGCCTGCAGCGGACCGGCTGTTAGCCACAGCAAAAACAGTACCGCCAACGACAGAGGTGCCACCAGTGCATACTCGAACGGTGCAAAACCCAACGGAAATAGACTGCCGGCTGCGACGGCAGTAAGGGTTGGACCGCACCGCCTCAATAAACCGCTATACCTCAATGTGCTGGCCGGACCACTTCGACTGCCGGCGGTGTCAAGGCAAAGGTTTGCGAGTGACCCGCAGTAAGCGGGGAAGACGACTGTCGGCACTGAGTACTTCGACATGAATCCCCGGCAGGTCTACTGATTCACCTCTGGCCGGTAGATGGCCAAGTTCGGACGTAATAAGCCCCCCCAATGTGTCGAACTCCAGCGGGTTTAGTTCGGTATCGAAGATTTGATTAAAACTACTGATCGGCATCATCGCCTTTACCACACAATAGTCAGTGCCACGTCGGAGAACCATACCGGCTCCTTCATCGACATCATGCTCATCCTCAATGTCGCCTACGATCTGTTCAAGTACATCTTCAATGGTTATCAGGCCAACGACACCACCGTATTCATCCACCACAATAGCCATGTGATTGCGACTGGCCCTGAACTCTTGCAAGAGCACGTTCAGACGTTTGCTCTCCGGAATAAACACCGCCGGTCTCAACAACCTTTCCCAGGGTAGGTTATGGTCACCATTTTCACGAAGATGGCGCAACAGATCCTTGGCCAATAAGATCCCAAGTACTGTATCGCGATCACCACCCGTCACTGGAAATCTCGAATGCGCTGATTCGATAATCACCGGCAGCAGTTCATCCAACGTCTGGCTGGAATCCACGGTGACCATCTGCGCTCTGGCTACCATGACCTGATCTACTTGAAGATCAGAAACCGCCGCGACGCGTTCCATCATCAGTAATGTGTCGTCGTCCAACAATTCTCTGTGATGGGCCTGCTGCAACACATTAAACAGTTGCTCTCGACTCAACGGTACCCCGCGAAGAAAAAGCCACAACCGACTGATGACAGGGCGCCACCATTGTTGTCTATTTGACATAAGCCGGGCCTATCGCCTAGTGCAATTGGTAGGGGTCTGGAAATCCCAACTGATGAAGAATTAGCACTTCGAGGGATTCCATGTCGGTGGCCACATCATCGGTTGTATGGTCATACCCACACAGATGCAGTACACCATGAATAATCATATGGGCCCAGTGTGCATCCACGGCTTTATTCTGTTCTTGTGCCTCGGTTTGAACAACTACTGAACAAACCACGATATCACCACTGACTCCCGTGCGCTGCAATCCACGATCGTCCGAGGGGAATGAAAGAACGTTGGTGGCGGAGTTCTGGCCCCGGAAACGGACGTTTAGACTCTGCATTTCTTCTTGCGTAACAACTCGCACCGTGATCGATACAGCTCTTTTTTGTACAGACTTCAGAGCGCAATCAACCCAGGCTGTAATTCTTGGTCCATTTGGCACTAGCTCGTCGTCATGACACAGCTGGACTTCGATTGCATTATTCACTACTTTGGTCTTTCCCCTTCGTCGACTTCATAGGCTTCCACGATTTTCTGAACCAAGGGATGTCTGACTACATCACGTGAAGTGAATTGAGACACCGCGATGCCTTCTACATGAGCGAGTACACCACTGGCATGACGAAGCCCTGACCGAGACCCCTTCGGCAGATCGACCTGTGTCACATCCCCCGTGATTACACTTTTGGAACCAAAGCCAATCCGTGTAAGAAACATTTTCATTTGGTCGCTTGTCGAATTCTGAGCCTCGTCAAGAATGATGAACGATTCATTCAGCGTACGACCACGCATGTAAGCCAATGGTGCCAACTCAATAATTCCTCGATCCATGAGTTTGCCGACACGCTCAAAACCCAGCATTAGGTATAGCGCGTCATAAAGAGGCCTGAGGTACGGATCCACTTTCTGACCGATATCGCCTGGCAAAAAACCAAGACGCTCACCAGCCTCAATCGCGGGTCGCACCAAAATAATTCTGTCTACCTCGTTATCTGCCAAGGCCTGCACAGCGCAGGCGACGGCTAGGTATGTCTTGCCGGTACCAGCTGGCCCAATACCAAAGGTGAGGTCATGGGTCATGATGTTACGCAGATAGGATCGCTGGTTTGGATTCCTGCCCTGAATTATGGTCTTGCGAACACGTATCACGATATCTTCGGCTTCTGGTTCGTCCGCTTCTTTATCGTACGGAATCTGCGAGATTGCCAAGTGAACCTTTTCCGCAGTCAATGTTGGATCAGTCTCGGTATCACGGTACAGCGCTTGGAGCACGGTCTCTGCCTGCTTAACAGCATCAAACCTACCGTCTATGCAGAACAGGTGCCCCCGGTGAGAAATCTTCACACCGAGACGTTCCTCGACCTGTTTGAGGTTAAAGTTGTATTCACCACACAAACCAGCGAGGCGCTGGTTGCTTTCCGGATTGAGGTGGAAGGTGACCGGAGTTGTTATCGTCTTCAAGCGGCGTTGCTTGCCCGTGTTTGACCGGTTCTCATGATAGCAGAATTCTTAGAAGTGTCCTCAACCCTGTGGCCACGCAGAGAATTCGGCAGGGCTTCGGTTATCATGATATCAACAAACTGGTTCTTACACTGTGAAGAACCCAAGAAATTGACCACCCGATTGTTGTCGGTGCGACCGCTTAACTGTTGGGGATCTTTTCTTGACGGTCCGTCGACCAGCACCCGTTGGATGGTGCCAATCATCTGCTGACTAATCGAACTCGCAAACTGCCGGATTCGTTCCTGCAGGCGGATTAACCGCTGTTGTTTGACCTCTGCAGACAATTCGTCCGTTAACACTGCGGCCGGTGTACCCGGCCTGGCACTGTAAACAAAGCTGTACGACTGGTCGAATCCCACACGCTCAACCAAGTCCATGGTCTGATCAAAATCGTCATCGGTTTCACCGGGGAATCCGACTATAAAGTCAGTTGAAACCACCAACTCTGGGCGTTGTAACTTCACTTGCCTGATAATCTGTTCGTAATCTGCCACGGTGTAACCACGTTTCATCAGCCTGAGGATCCTATCGGAGCCACTTTGTACTGGGAGGTGAAGATGGCTGACAAGTTCAGGTACATCGGCATAAACGTCTATTAGGTCCCGATCAAAATCGATCGGGTGAGAGGTGGTGTACCGCAGCCGCTCAATACCTTCTACTGCTGTGCTGTAACGAACCAGTTCCGCAAAACCGACCTTGCCGCCACCGTGTCGGGCACCGGCATAAGCGTTGACGTTCTGTCCGAGTAGAGTTACCTCTTTAACACCTTGCTCTGCAAGTTCATAGATTTCTGTGATTACATCGTCAAACGGTCGACTGAATTCTTCTCCTCTGGTGTAGGGAACGACACAGAAAGTACAATACTTGCTACAACCTTCCATGACGGAAACGAAAGCTCTGCAACCGTCGCTCTGGGGTGGAGGCAGGTAGTCAAATTTTTCGATCTCCGGAAAACTGACATCCACCCGGCCCTGTCGCTCTAACATCAGTGCATCGTACATCGATGGCAATCGATGATAGGTCTGTGGTCCAAATACCAGATCGACATACGGAGCTCGATTGAGAATTGCGTCTCCTTCCTGGCTGGCCACACAACCCCCCACCCCAATCACCAGTTGTGGCCGGTTGTCCTTCAATTCACGCCAGCGACCCAGTTGTGAGAATACTTTCTCTTGCGCTTTCTCCCGTACAGAACAGGTGTTCAGCAGCAGAACATCCGCCGATTGGGCATCATCGGTCTTTTCCATGCCGTGTGATTCAGCGAGCAGATCCACGATCCTTCGTGAATCATAGTCGTTCATCTGGCAACCAAAGGTTTTGATAAACAGCTTTTTCGTCATTTTCCGGCTACGGATCAAATACTGTGTTGATTTAGCTGCCTCAGTCCCACCTATCATCGCGTACAAAAATCTGTTCCGCTCTCACTTCAAGCGCGAAGAGGTGAAGCGGCTCGTAGGCCGGCGGTGCTGTAACCTCGCCGGTACGGATACTGAATCGAGCACCATGTCTTGGACATTCTATGACATCCCCGTGAATACATCCGGAAGCGATTTCCGCACCGTCATGAGTGCAAGCGTCCTCAATTGCAAAGTACTCATCAGCGATGTTAAACAAAGCGACATCGGTGCCGTCTACATCGACAACCTTGACTTCGCCAGGTTTCAACTCGTCAGTGGATGCAACGTTTAACCAATCGCTCATAGCCGTTCAGAACAAGCCCAGTTCAAGTCGACCTGCCTCACCCAAGCGATCCATATCCCAGGGCGGATCCCAGACCAATTCAAGTTGAACATCACCAATGCCGTCAACGGCTTTTGCGGCGTTTTCAACTTCACCTGGAAGACTCTCGGCAACTGGACAGTTTGGCGAGGTTAACGTCATATCAATGCTGGCATTAGTGTCCGGGTCTATATCTATCCGGTAGATCAGGCCTAGATCATAGATATTGAGCGGTATCTCGGGATCGTAGATTTCCTTAAGTGCCGTAATGACTCGATCCCGGAGCTCGGGGTCTCCACCACCCGTAACCTGTGGCCCTGTTTCTAGTTCGGATTCTGTCTCAACCGAATCTTGGTCGGCATCAGTGGGGGTGATTACAGTGTCTGGAGCAATCGCACCCTCTGAAACAGGCTCAATCACGGCACTGTCATGGTCCAGTGACGACCCATCCCCCACAAACTCTACACCACTAACCGAGTTAACTGATTCCTCATGGGGCAGTGCCGAGTCCTCATTTTCGTCACCCATAAACTTGCCAACAAACGCATCGTAGTGTTTCTTAATACCCATGATTTTCTACACCTTCAGGTTTCGGTTGTAACGCTCGCGCCGCCCTTGGACAACGCTGAACGGGCTGTGTACCAAGCCAAGGTGGCACATTTAATACGCGCGGGATAAGCCTTAACGCCGGCCAGCACTTTCAACGTCGACAGATCAAGCCCGTCTGTGACTTCGGATTTCTCACCGCCTGCCAGGCTGCAGAATGCCGTGACATACTGATCAGCCTGCACGATGCTCAGACGTTTAACGGTCTCGGTCATGATCGAAGCTGACGCCATACAGATCGCGCAACCGCGGCCTTCAAATCCAACTTCCTTCACCCGGGTGTCGTCGTCGAGACTAAAGTACACATTGACCTGGTCACCACACAGAGGATTCACCCCTTTGGCATGTCGATTGGCCGATGCTAACTTACCGTAATTCCGTGGATTGTTGTTGTGGTCGAGAATTACGGCCTGATAAAGATCTCGCAGTTCAGTCATTGTCTGAACATCTCCCGTACTTTTTCCAACGCCTGAAACAGCACATCAATTTCATCGATCGTGTTATAGGGACCGAAGCTGGCCCTTGCCGTGGCCGAAACCCCGTAATGCGTCATTACCGGCATGGCGCAATGATGTCCGGTACGAATCGCAACTCCTTCATGATCAAGAATTGTTCCGATGTCGTGTGGGTGTATACCATCCAGGACAAAAGACAGGATGCCTGCCTTGTCTGGTGCTTGGCCAAAAATCTGCATATCTTTTTCCGCGTTCGCTCGTTCGGTTGCGTAGTTGATTAAGTGATGCTCGTGCACAGCGATGCGATCGGGGCCCAGCGCTGCCACATAATCCACAGCAGCACCCAGACCAATGGCACCTGCGATATGCGGTGTTCCTGCTTCAAATTTGTAAGGCAGATCGTTGTAGGTCGTTTCATCAAAACCAACTGTTTTGATCATGTCACCCCCACCCTGCCATGGCGGCATGGCTTCGAGCAGAAATTCTCTACCGTACAAGACACCGATGCCGGTGGGGCCATAAACTTTGTGTCCGGAAAACGTGTAGAAGTCACACTCCAGCGCAGTGACATCGACCGGCCCGTGCGGAATTGCCTGCGCACCATCCACTAGAACAACTGCACCGGCATCGTGCGCCAGTTGAATAATCTGCCCGACCGGGTTGACCGTACCCAATGCGTTCGAGACATGTGTCAGGGCAACGATGCGTGTCTTTTCGGTGAGTTGCTCCTTAAGCCGCGAGATCTCCAGTACACCCGTATCGTCAAACGGAACAACCTTGAGTTTGGCACCGGTTTGTTCGCACAATAACTGCCAAGGAACAATGTTGGCGTGATGCTCCATCTCTGTAATCAGTACTTCATCGTCAGATCGCAGATTTGCACGACCATAACTCTGGGCGACCAAGTTAATAGCCTCTGTCGTTCCACGGGTAAACACAACTTCCTTGACTGATCCGGCATTGATAAACTGTTGCACCTTGGTACGCGATGCTTCATAAGCCTCAGTTGCGCGCTGACTAAGGGTGTGAACACCACGATGCACATTCGAGTGGTCATGTCGCTCGTAGTTGTTCAGTGCTTCGATAACTTGTTCGGGCTTCTGCGAACTCGCACCGCTGTCCAAATAAACCAGCGGCCGGTCATTGACGTGCTGGTGTAATGCCGGGAAGTCCCGCCTTACCGCTTCGACATCAAGTGGGGTGAGTGCGCCTTGTGCGCTGGCTCGAGGAGCGTTCATCAACTGGTGTGCGATACGGACAACAACAAATCGCTGACACAATGTTCAAGGTAGCTTTTAAGCGCAGGCTGCTCGATCTTTGCAAGGACATCGGCAGCGAAGGCTAGCGTAAGCATTTTTCGAGCTTCGTCCTCACCGACCCCACGCGCACGCAAATAGAAAACGGCGTTTTCATCCAACTGTCCGACGGTGACCCCGTGCGCACACTTCACATCGTCTGCATAGATCTCAAGCTGCGGCTTGGTGTCTACTTCGGCATCTCTGGATAGCAGCAGATTCTGATTGCTCTGCTCCGAATCGGTCTGCTGGGCTCCTGATCCGACTGTAATTCGACCGTGAAAGACAGCCCGGGAACGATCATCCAAGATACCTTTGTAATGTTCCCGACTGGTGCCCTCTGGTGTATGGTGAACCACATGCGTATGGTTATCAACGTGGCTTCGGCCTCGACCGAGATAAAGGCCGGTTAGATCAACTGCCGCACCGGGCGCATTCAGGTTTACCAGCACATCGTTTCGTACCAGACCACCACCCACTACAACAGAGCAGGCACCAAGCCGACTCGATTGATCCTGTTGTGCAAAAAGACCGCCAACGTGAAAACTGTCAGCGCTTTCATCAACAACCCGGTAATGATTTAACCTGGCGCCGCCGTCGAGTACCACTTCGGTGACAACATTCGTCAGTGACCGAGATTTTGTTGCTGACAGGTAACGCTCGACAACAGTCGCAGAACCACCGGATCGGCACAGCACCAGGTTTCGGGGCAGTCCCAGCCGATCTTTGCCACTACATGCTGAAACAAACAGAAGTTCGATCGGTTTATCGAGCATGACTTCGGCACCAATTTCCACAAAAGCACCATCCGATATGAACGACGAATTCATCGCCGTAAATCCATGCGGTGATTCCGGTAGTGCTGACCCCAATGCGGATTTCAAATACTCCGGCTCAGACTGCAACAACTGCGCCATACTCATGACCCTGACACCCCGGGGCAGATCGGCAGCGCTTGATAATCCAGCCTCGAAGATCCCGTCGGCAAATACGAGCCGATGACTGTTCAGTTCGGGTACTTTCAGTTGTTCAATAACCGCGGTATGAGACCAGCTTTCCGAACGCAGGACCGGATCGAATCTGGATCGTGTAATCGATCGCGTGTTGGTGTATTTCCAGTCCTCCAGCCGTGTCGTGGGTAGCCCAACATCAGCCAGAATCGCCTTGGCCTTATCTCGACTGGCGTCCAACCAGGGCGTACCAGCAGCCGGCAGTGCGTCGGCTGCGGCCTGCTGTGCCACAATGTAGTCGGCACCGTCGGTGCTAGAGGCAACAGTATTCACGGGTTCAGGCCCTGGTTTCGAGAAGTTCGGCGGTTTGATCTTCGATCCAACCATAACCATGCTCTTCAAGCTCTAAAGCCAGCTCTTTACCGCCCGACTTGAGTACTCGTCCTCCGGCCAGAACATGAACATAGTCAGGTACGATGTAATCGAGCAATCGCTGGTAGTGTGTAACCCTAACAATCGATCTGCTCGCGTCCCGCAACTCATTCACACCCTGGGCAACAACCTTGAGGGCATCGATATCCAGACCAGAATCAGTTTCGTCCAGGATAGCAAGCTTTGGTTCCAACATGGCCATCTGGAATATCTCGTTGCGTTTTTTTTCACCCCCAGAAAATCCTTCGTTAACCGAGCGGTGCATGAATTCTTCCTTCATGTCGACCAGCTTCAGTTTCTCGCGCACCAACTTAAGAAATTTCACCGCATCGAGTTCACTTTCGCCACGATGTTTGCGAATTTCGTTGACAGCTGCTTTCAACATATAAACATTGCTGACGCCCGGAATCTCGACCGGGTACTGGAAGGCAAGAAAGACTCCTTGACGCGCCCTTTCTTCAGGATCCATTTGCAGTAGATCTTGACCCTCATAAATCACCGATCCTGCCGTGACTTCATAGCCGGGGTGACCAGCCAACACATTTGCGAATGTGCTTTTACCCGAACCATTCGGACCCATTATTGCGTGAACTTCGCCCGCCTGAACTTCGAGGTTAAGCTTGTTAAGAATCATGCCTCCGTTAACAGCAACATCAAGATCAGTCACGCTCAACATTGGTTTTTACTCCACCATACTCGTTCTACTGATTTATTCCACCACATCATCCCACGGCCCCCTCCAGACTGACGCCCAGCAGCGCCTGCGCCTCGACCGCAAACTCCATGGGCAATTCCTTGAACACTTCCTTGCAGAATCCATTGACTATCATCGATACCGCGTCTTCTTCCGATAAACCTCTTTGCCGACAGTAGAACAACTGATCTTCACCGATTTTTGAAGTGGTTGCTTCGTGTTCAACCGTTGCGGTTGGATTTTTCACTTCTACATACGGAAAGGTATGCGCACCGCAGCGGTCCCCCATCAGCAAGGAATCACACTGGGAGTAATTGCGCGCATTTTCAGCTCCTTTGAGTATCTTGACCTGGCCACGATAGGCATTCTGGCCCCGCCCCGCGGATATACCCTTGGAGATGATGGTACTGCTTGTGTTTTCGCCAATATGAACCATCTTGGTTCCTGTATCCGCCTGTTGGCAGTTATTGGTCAGTGCCACTGAGTAGAATTCTCCAACCGACCGATCGCCCTCAAGCAAGACGCTGGGATACTTCCAGGTAATTGCCGATCCTGTTTCCACCTGAGTCCACGATATCTTGGCATCGTCACCTCTACAGGCACCACGCTTGGTGACGAAGTTGTAGATACCGCCACGACCTTCCTCGTCACCTGGGTACCAATTTTGTACTGTTGAGTATTTGATTTGGGCGCCTTTCATTGCCACTAATTCAACCACCGCAGCGTGTAACTGGTTCTCGTCGCGCATCGGCGCCGTGCATCCTTCCAGGTAACTGACATAACTGTCTTCATCCGCGACGATCAACGTTCGCTCAAACTGCCCGGTATTTAAAGCGTTAATGCGAAAATATGTCGATAGTTCCATTGGGCAACGCACTCCCTTGGGGATATAAACGAATGAGCCGTCGCTGAAAACAGCTGCATTGAGCGCGGCGTAGAAGTTATCCCCCGCCGGCACAACTGCTCCCAGATATCGGCGTACCAGTTCTGGGTACTCCTGCACAGCCTCAGAAATCGGGCAGAAGATCACCCCGGCTTCCGCGAGTTTGCTCTTGAATGTTGTCGCAACTGACACGCTGTCAAAAACCGCATCCACAGCGACGCCCGCGAGAAATTTTTGTTCTTGCAGCGGGATACCCAGCTTGTTGTACGTCTCCAGAATTTTCGGATCAACCTCATCGAGACTCTGGGGCCCGTCCCCTACACTGCGCGGCGCAGAATAATAACTAATCGCCTGAAAATCGATCGGCGGGTAACTGACATGTGCCCAGCTTGGCTCATCCATCTCCCGCCAGCGTTTAAACGCACTCAAGCGCCAGTCGAGCATAAATGCAGGCTCGTTCTTTTTTGTAGACAAGGCTCGAATTACATCTTCGTCCAGCCCAGGTGGAAAAGTGTCCGTTTCGACCTCGGTAACGAACCCTTCTTTGTAGTCCCGACCGATTAGGTCACTGATTGCTGATACCGATGAACTCATTTTTTTTCGCCTGTAGAAATTTGGAACACAAACAGAGATTCCCAGAAACGTCCTGAATTTTGTTTGAAGGGGTTAGTGCCTTTCGGTCGTCCCCGTCAATTGATCAGAATCAACGACGATAGACTGCATGCCACTGGGGTGGCTCTGCTGTGTAATCTCCTGGCGCTCGGCTACCTCTTGAACTTCCGGCCTGCTGACTAGATTAGCCAATGAGATGCCGTCCAAAAACTGATAGATCTCTAGGCTAAGTTCTGTCCACAGCTCGTGGGTCAGACACTTTTCGCCATCCTGGCAGTTTGCCTCACCGCCACATCGGGTCATATCTGCTTTCTCATCAACGGCACTGATGATGGCAGCAACTGAGATGGCCTCAGCACTCCGTGCAAGCCGGTAGCCCCCGCCAGGACCCCGGGTGCCCCTGACCATGCCGTCACCACGTAATTTGGCAAATAGCTGCTCGAGATACGAAAGTGAGATGTCCTGTTTCAACGCAATGTCCTGAAGCGTCACAGCGCCCTTGCCCTGATTCAGTGCCAGATCAAGCATCGCGGTCACCGCATAACGGCCCTTGGTTGTTAATCGCATATTTACCTCCCCTTGTGTCTAAGAAAGTGCCCGAAGCATCGTAAATTCAGTCGTTGGACTAGGGGGTCACTCACAAATTTACGTTGCTGCGTTCACCCCACTGGTTTAAGCATCGCCAGCATAACCAAGTAATATTATAAGGATTTAGTCGTAATAACCAAGTATTACCATTGGTTAAATTGTCTTTCTGTGCTGAATCAACACTTTATCGTCGCCGAGCGGTAGCCAACCAGCTGTAAAGTCCTACAATGACGCCAAATAGGCACATGCCTGTACCCACCCCCTGGGCCGCCGCCATCGATCCCAGCGCCTCACTTCCGAACAACAGTATGAGCACACCGGACAGCCCGACCGCACTGCCGAGCAGGGCGCCTGTCAGCCGCCGCTCACTGCGGTCGATCCGACAATTCAGCGCCTCAATCTCCCGGATTCGGGCCTGTGAATACGATTCATTATCTTGGAAGCGCTGCAACAGATCTTGTGTCAGGCCCGGTAGCTGTGGCAACAGCGCTGCGATTTGCGGGAGTTCTTGTCGAACAGTATTGAATAAGGCCTGCGGTCCGATTTGCTCACGCATCCAACGCTCAAGGAACGGTTTGGCCGTTTCCCACAGGTCGAGTTCGGGATAAAGCTGACGCCCCAAACCTTCGATGTTCAACAGGGTTTTCTGTAACAAGACCAGCTGCGGTTGTACCGGCATGTTAAACCGCCGTGCCACCTGGAAAAGTCGGATCACCAGGCGACCAAATGATATCTCGCTGATCGGCTTGGCAAAGATCGGTTCACAGACGGTACGAACCGCGGACTCAAATTCGTCAGCGCGGGTATCTGCAGGTACCCACCCCGCCCGCAGGTGTGCTCGAGCAACAGCCCGGTAGTCTCGATTGAAAAAACCGAGCAGATTTTCGGCCAAGTATCGCTTGTCCAGTTCGCTCAGTGTCCCCATGATACCGAAGTCAACCGCTCGGTATTGACCATCGGGTCCAACAAAGATGTTACCGGGATGCATGTCAGCGTGAAAAAACCCATCACGAAAAGCCTGTGTGAAAAAGATTTCTACACCATTGTGTGCCAGTTGCTTCATATCTACACCGGCTTTTTTTATCGCGTCGACATCGCGTATAGGTATGCCACCGATCTGTTCCATAACCATAACGTCACGCCGGCAATGCTCCCAGTAGACATGCGGTACGTAGATAAGATCGGAGTCAAGAAAATTGTGGCGCAACTGGGCTGCATTTGCTGCTTCCCGCATCAGATCAAGTTCGTCATGAATTGTCTTATCGTAGTCTTCGACGACTTCCACTGGGCGCAGTCGTTTCGCTTCTGACCAGTGTCTGTCCGCCATGTGCGCCAGGGCATGAAGCAGGGCGAGGTCCCTGTCTATCGCAACTTCTATTCCGGGGCGCAACACCTTGACCACCACCTTGGTTCCGTCAAGAAGCCTGGCCCTGTGTACCTGGGCTACTGAAGCCGAGGCCATAGGCTGATCTTCGAATTCAGCCAGGTGCGCCTCCACAGGTCCGTCATAAGCCAATTCAATGACAGCGCGCGCTGTCTTACCGGGGAAAGGTTCGACACAGTCCTGGAGCCGGGTTAACTCACTGGCGATATCGTCAGGGATCAGGTCCGGCCGTGTCGACAGTAGCTGACCGAACTTTACGAAAATCGGGCCGAGTTCCTCCAGCGCCTCCCGCAGCCTCTGGCCACGCGGTCTGTCCAGATTCCGGAACCAAAAACCGGGGAAAAGGTAAAGCAACGCCCGATACGGCCGGAACAGGTGCAAAACCGTGATGAACTCATCCAGCCCGTGCCTAACCAGGATCTGGACAATTCGAAACAATCGGAGTGTCTGTCTAGCGCCGACCATCATCCGCCTTTGCGTTCAACCTTTTCCAATATATCCAGCCGCCCTGCCAACTGCTCAGTATCATTTCGCAGCTGATTTACCGCAATAAGGAAACGGTCGATTCTTGATCTAACCACAAGAAGCCGCTTCTCTTCAGTGAGATACTCGCTCGTATTGACAGCAATAGACTGACCGACCTGTTCGGCCCATTCGGCGAAGGACCGAATCTGATTACCTGCCTGGCGGGCCGGAATATCACCGATCAGTGATGACAATCGTTCTTCGAAATCTGGCTGTAATGATCTGAGAAAATCCCGCATTACTGCAACCAAATTGGCGTCACCACTGATCTCCAGCAACTGCTCAGGGTTAGCCGATCCCCTGACGCTGGCCGTCGCACTTCGCACATATGCAAGTAATCCACCCTCGATGACAATGTCAGGGTTTTGATCGTGATCGATCTCAATCGACACCCGGTCTCCATGGGGCAGAAGGTAGAAACTTCCGTCTAGTGATTCGATGTTCATTGCGATGACCCTACCTTCTAACTTGGCCAACAGCTGTACAGACCCAGGATCCATTGCCAGCGTCGCGTTCAGGGAGCGCTCAAAAACCGTCGCCAAGATCTGTCGGAATTCCATAAGCGTTCAGACCAAAATCTTCAGTATCGAAACCCAACATGCAGTGCCACCACGCCACCGCTCAAGTTGTGATACGACACATCTTCAAGTCCAGCCGAGAGCATCATATCTTTCAGCGTTTCCTGGTCGGGGTGACGGCGGATAGATTCGACGAGATAGCGATAACTTTCTTCATCACCGGCGACTACTCTGCCCAGAGGGGGTATCAGCTTGAACGAATAGTGGTCGTACCAGCGGGCAAAAGGCCCGTCTCGCGGCTGCGAAAACTCTAGAACCAGCAAGCGGCCGCCTGGTCGAAGCATCCTGGTCATGGCTTGGAGTGCAATCGGGATATGCGTCACATTTCTCAACCCAAAGGCGATGGTCACACAATCAAATCGATGTTCAATGAAAGGCAGTTGTTCCGCGTTTGCGATCAGTAGTTCAACCCCTTGTGCTATACCAGCGTCTACAAGTCGCGACCGACCAATCGCAAGCATGTCTGCGTTGATATCCACACCAACAACCTGACCGACGGGGCCTACACGCTCCGCAAATCGGCGAACGAGATCAGCTGTGCCAGTCGCCACATCAAGAACTTTGTGACCGGAACGTACACTACTCCTGCTGATCACGAAATCTTTCCACAAGCGGTGACCACCCAGAGACATCAGGTCGTTCATTAAATCGTACTGGCCTGCTACGGAGCGAAAGACACTCGCAACCAGTGTATCTTTCTCATCTTCGTCGACGTGACGGAAACCGAAGTGTGTGATCTGGGTATCAGTACCTTGCGTTCCCACGGTCAATACACTCCTGTTGGCGGCAGGAGACGATACACCCGTTACGAATAGTGATCGTCTAGTCTGCTTGAAGCCAGCCGGCTACCTCTTCAGCAAAATAGGTCAGAATGGCATCAGCGCCAGCGCGCTTAAAGCCCAGCAAGGCTTCGCTGACAACTGCGCGACGCGTCAGCCAACCGTTCTGAGTCGCTGCACTCAACATTGCATACTCCCCACTGACTTGGTACACGAACGTGGGCACACCGAGTTCGTGCTTGACCCTGAAGACTATGTCTAAATATGGCATTCCGGGTTTGACCATAACCATATCAGCACCCTCTGCGAGGTCCAATTCGACTTCCCGAATAGCCTCGTCCGAATTCCCGGGATCGACCTGATAGCTGTATTTATCACCACCACCGAGGTTTTCTGCAGAGCCTACGGCATCACGAAAAGGCCCATAAAAAGCTGAAGCGTACTTGGCTGAATAAGCAAGAATCCGCGTATTCACATAGCCCTGCCCTTCAAAAGCCTCTCGTATCGCCCCGATTCTGCCGTCCATCATGTCAGACGGTGCCACGATCTGTGCGCCAGCCTCAGCGTGAGAAAGTGCCTGCCGAACAAGCACTGCTACAGTGGCGTCGTTGACGACGTAGCCACTGTCATCCAGCAGTCCGTCCTGTCCATGACTGGTGTAGCAATCAAGCGCAACATCGGTAATCACACCCAGCTCGGGCAAGTGCTCGCGCAACGCACGCACAACGCGGGGGATGAGTCCATCCGGATTGTAAGACTCTTCAGCATCCGGCGTTTTGGCTTCTGCTCGTATGACCGGAAACAGTGCAATAGCTGGAATTCCCAACGCTACCAGGTTCTCAGCTTTGTTGAGAATCAGATCCAGGCTCAAGCGTTCAATGCCTGGCATAGTGGGGAT
>LUSG01000053.1 GCA_001629395.1 Gammaproteobacteria bacterium REDSEA-S15_B12
AAAGACAAAGATGTACATCACGCCGAAACAATGCTTTGTTGTTTAACGGTGGTGTGTATGAAGGATGACACTTTAGGTGGGCTCGCGATTGACCCAGCGTACAGATGATTGAGTGGACTTCAAGCGTAGTCCGGCGCCCGGTTTTGGCGTTTATCCCACCGCGTACGACATACAAAGAAGAACCCATCGGATAGAGTATCTGTTCCAGACAGTGAAGCTTCACGGTTTCTTCAAAACCGATCCATTCGATCGGCATGCCTGAGACATCTGTGCGTAATATCCGTGAACTCGATTCAATCATCCCTTACCCCAGAGGTTGAGCGCATTACTGTGCGTCAAGTCGACTCCATAATCAACCACCCCGACATCGGCATCTACATGGCCACAGACTTCCGCTAAAACGCTGTTGCCAGGCGTTGCTCTCAATTAGCCGACACCCGCGTCTAGACCATCCTACCGATCTATCCGAGCGTTGTTCATTGCTGATGGCCGGTTACCCTGCCACAGTGACTGCCCTTCTGAGAGGTTTTTCGTCAATCGGTAGATGGAGAACCGCGGCAACAATTCCCAGAACAATACCGGCCTGCCAAACAGCATCATAAGTACCGGTTAGATCATGAATATAACCCCCTAACCACACTCCAATGAAACTCCCTATTTGATGACTGAAAAATACCACCGCAAACAACGTAGCCATGTACCGCACTCCGAATATACGTGTGACAACACCAGTAGTTAGTGGAATCGTGGACAGCCAAAGTAATCCCATTGCACCGGAGAATAGATAGAGCGTAAATTCTGTTTTTGGCAATAACAACAAGGCAGCGATAACAACTGCACGCCCAGCATAAATAAAACTCAACCCATTTGAATTACTGTGTCTTTGCCCGTAGAGGCCAACTGCGATAGAACCAATAATATTGAACACACCGATCAAAGCCAAACACCAGGCTGCAACACTTCCCGATAATTGCAAATCGACAACATATGCTGGTAAGTGCACCATAATGAATGTCACATGGAATCCACAAACAAAGAATCCGATCGTCAACAGAACATAACCGCGGTGGCGAAAGGCCTCCGCCAGCGCCGCTGTGAGCGTCAGATCAATGGTGTCGGGCTCATCAAGTTTTGCATGGTTGGGTAACAACAAGGCCAACGGAATGATGCACAAAGTACATGCACCAATTATCAACAACGCATTGTTCCAACCAAACTGGCCGATCATGCTCTGAGCAAACGGTGAGAGCGTAATCTGACCCACTGAGCCTGCAGCAGTACCCAAGCCCATCACCAGCGAACGCCTTTCCGGTCCAACTGCCCGGACCATAGCGGCGATCGCTAAAGTAAACGATGTAAATGCTATCCCGGCACCTGTGAGGACCCCACCTGTCAGATACAGCATACCGCTGGTATCCGATACGGTCATTCCCCAGATCCCGAGCGTATAGACCACAGCCCCGCTTGCAATCACCCACACTGGTCCATGCCGATCGACAATAGCACCGGCAATCGGTAAACCAATTCCCCACATTATGTTCTGTAGAGCCATTGCCAACGCATAGGTTTCACGCGTCCAACCCAGTTCGGCCGTCATTGGGTCAAGGTACAAGCCCATTCCCGAACGGACCCCAAACCCAACTACCGACACTAAACACCCTGCAACCAACACGATTACGGGTGTTTTCCAGGTCTGACTATTTGCAACATTCATCACGGATTAATTGATCTCCTTACACTCGATCCCCGCCATAGTACAACGCCGCATGACATCAGTACGACTAGGCAAACAATTGGCTTGACCACATTACCAAAAAACAGATGATGCCTACCCTAATGAATGTAGGCTAATCAGTGTGGGCTTGATGAATCTCGCTCGCGGAGCCAGCTTGAGCACCACCACCCCAAGATGACACATCATCAGTGAATCGAACGATATTAACCCTCAGCTCACCGTATCGGCTGTCGGCGCCAAACCTCGCGCTCGACGATCCATCAACTGATCCAGCCAGTCTGGATCCATCTCAGGTACAGAAGACAGCAGCAGCTCCGTGTAGGGCTCGTGCGGTGGTGTCAGTATCTGTTGTTTATCGCCCTGCTCAATTATGCGGCCCTGATACATGACCACGATATCATCGGCGATAGCCTTCACGGTTGCCAGGTCGTGAGTGATAAATAGATAAGACAACTGAAGATCATTCTGCAAACCCTGGAGAAGTTCCAGTATCCCTTCCGCAACAAGCTGGTCGAGTGCCGAAGTCACCTCATCGCAGATGATCAGATCTGGTTCAGCAGCCAGTGCACGAGCAATGCAGATCCTTTGTTTTTCTCCACCCGACAACTGGCTTGGGAACCGATCTATAAAGCTCTTTGGCAATTCAATCTGCTCCAGCAACTCGACGGTGCGGTCCGTTTTCTGCTGCCCGCTCATTCCGAGATAAAACTCCAACGGCCGACCAATGGTTTCCCGAACCCGCTGACGCGGATTGAGTGAAATATCGGGCATCTGGTAGATCATCTGGATCGATCGCAGCTCGTCTTTACTTCTGTCGGCAAGAGCAGCCGACAGTGATTTATCCTTGAAAGAGACTGAACCTGACTGCGCTGGCAGCAGTCCGGTAATTACACGGGCCAGCGTACTTTTCCCACTTCCCGACTCGCCGACGACAGCGACGGTCTTTCCCTGCTCAACCCCGATACTGATATCCTCTAGAACATACTCGGTCGCGCTGAGATAGCGCGCGGTCACATTGTCTACTGCAAGAATTCGACTCTCCACTTGCTGCAGGGTTTTATCCTCCCTTAAGCCACGAACAGACAACAAACGTTTTGTATAGTCCTCTGTAGGGTGGGCAAGGAGGCGCCGTGCTTCCCCTTCCTCTACCAGATCTCCATAACGAAGCACCATTATTCTGTCCGCCAGTTGGGCCACCACAGCCAGATCGTGCGTAATGTAAATTGCGGCAACCCCCTTTGCACGTACCGCTTCCTTAATCGCTGCCAGCACCTCGATCTGGGTTGTCACATCCAACGCTGTTGTTGGTTCATCAAACACAACAATCTCTGGCTCACAACCCATCGCCATGGCCGTCATCGCGCGCTGCAGTTGACCGCCAGATACTTGATGAGGGAATCGATCACCGATCGTCTCAGGGTCCGGAAGATCTAGTTGCCGATAAAGGCTACGCCCCTTCAATGCTGCCTCCGTTCGAGTCATCTTGCCATGTTGCACAGGAGACTCGGAGAACTGCTCTAGCAGGCGATGTGCGGGGTTAAAAGCCGCCGCTGCGCTTTGCGCAACGTAACTGACACGATTGCCACGCAACTGACGCAGTTGTTTCTCGGGCAGTGTTGTCAGTTCCAGCCCATCTAATTTGATTGATCCGGATACGATCCGGCAACCCGGTTTTGTATATCCCAATGCTGCCAGACCCAAGGTTGATTTTCCCGCGCCGGACTCGCCGATCAACCCAACAATCTCACCCTCCTCCAAGGCCAGGCTCAGCCTATTGACGATAGGCCGCCATTGGCCATCGATCTCAGCCTCGATTACAACATCTTCCATTTCCAGCAATTTACTCGACATTCACGACTCCATAGTCACCTTCATCCAGCGCGATCCCGCATCAATTTATAGCCACTGGTGGAACACCTTACCCGGACGATGGGAAAAAGCAACCTCGGCTCCAGCCCCGATTTCAAGATATTTTCTATACAATAGTTCATTTTTACGCATAGGCCTCTAGACCCTCAAATTGGTGTTAAGGATTGAACTGGAAAAGCCTATCTGCTGAAGAACTAGAACGGGAATACTCGCCGAGCAGCATGGTGGGCGACATTACACCATTCATATCATCGTACACCACGGAGTCCCAACGGGTACGAGATAGTCATGGGGCACATCTGATTACCGACCTACCCTACGGTGCTGGTGTGGAAGAAAAACTAGATCTCTTTCTACCAGCCATGCCAGTCAATCCCGAAAATATACCTTTGTTGATTTTTGCTCACGGCGGCTACTGGCAACAACTTTCAAAAGATGAACACAGTTTTCTGGCCAGCGCCTGGACAGCAGCCGGCTACGCTTTTGCCAGTATCAACTATGGCCTTGCGCCTGCCTCAAACATCCCACAGATGATTTCACGCTGCCGCCAGGCCATCGACTGGCTTGGTGAAAACTATTGTCATTATGGGTTCGACAAGGGTGACATTAATGTCATGGGGCATTCTGCAGGCGCTCATCTCCTCGCCTGCGCAATCAGTCCGGGTATCCAGGGTCAGGGCAGATCAACACTTCTTACTCGACCTCAACGTGCCATCCTTATTGGTGGCATCTACGACCTCGAGCCGATTTCTCAAACCTATGTCAACGAACCACTCGGATTATCGATTGAAAGTGCAAGAGCGCTCAGCCCGCAGTTTTATAATATCGATCCGTTTGTTGCTCTGGACATCGTCTATGCAGAACACGAAACTAAAGAGTTCATACGTCAATCTAAGGCATTTGCTGATAAATGCTCGATAACTGGCAGCCATGTTGAACTCACGGAAGTACAGGGTCGGCACCATTTTGACATCATGTACGATATTGCGCATACCGAAACAGCGCTCTTTCAACAACTCTCGGAATTTGCCGATAAATGAGACAGTCAGATGACAACGATTTCCCTTGAAACGTTGTCCAACAGCCGAGCTCCCGGCCTGTTAGACGCTCGCCGGCAAGATGAACTTGACCCGCTCTCCAATATTAGAGGTCTTTTTGATTTACCACCTGACCT
>LUSG01000054.1 GCA_001629395.1 Gammaproteobacteria bacterium REDSEA-S15_B12
CCTCGATACCAACAATGTGAACTGGCATATCTGAGGCTATACCTACGGCTGTTAAATTGTCGGAAACGAGTAGGCGCTCAGATGCCGTAATGATGCAGACACTACGGTCACTTCGGATCATCCTAACAATCTGAGGCACCATCATTAGCGGCGATGTAAACACTGGAATTTGCACCGCATCAGCCAATACGTCCTGAACCACAGAAAAGAAACCGCAGGCCGTTACCACTGCACGAACGCCGTCATCATCTAAAGACTTAACAGCACCAACAATTTTCTGAATGTCTGGAGGAACAGCTCGACTTTTGTCCCATTGTGTCGGTGTAACAAACAACCCTTCGATCACCTTTAGCCGCACGGGATAGTCGTAGGTACAGGCGTTCGCCACGTCACCGGGAAGAATAGGGTAACGACGACCATCAAATAAAGCTATCCCGATAGCCTCACCATAATATTGTTTACCACCTTCAACAATCACATTCCCTTTGACCTTACCTTTTTACTCAACCGCATAAATTTCAAAAACATGTTGCGTTGAAACCGCAACTTCTTGAGCCAGAAATGTCAGTTCCTGAATAGAAATTAAAGCAACAATTGATGAATCCTTGATCAGCGTTATAAACTGGCCAGCCAGTGGTGGCACCATTCTTTGCACGGCCTGCGGCAGTATCACCCACCGGAGAACATGGAATCGCGATAGACCAATTGACTGACCCGCTTCAATTTGCCCTCGATCGATTGATTGAATTCCGGCACGAACAATTTCCGTGATGTAGGCAGCCTCAAAAATTGCCAAACAAAATATACCGGAAATAACGTTTGAAAAGAGTTCTGGGGGACCGAGAATCACCTCTAGGATAGCGAGAGTCGTTGGAGATGCCCTGACCGAAATTTCATCTATGCCGAGAATTGGCACCAACTGAGAACTAATAAAAAAATAGAAAATAAATATAAACACAACCGGCGGCATATTGCGTACGAACTCTACGTACAGTCGGCTAATCATCCTTGGAAAAAGACGCGTACTGGTCCGCATCACACCCATAACCACGCCGATGATTGCTGCCAGAAGCATAGACCAAATAACCAGCCTGCAGGTTGTGAATAGACCTTTTAGAAGCAGGTTTGGTGCGTAGCGCTGTTCATCTTCGTCCCAGCGTAGAATGTATTCGGGGATAAAATCCCAGTGCCATTTGTAGACCAATACGGTTTCAATCTTGTAATAGACATATCCAACAAAAACAAAAACAACCGCAATAACCACAACGTCGATTGCGATGGTCAATAGCGTTCTGTTTGAAGATTTCCTGATAGACACGTTGTCTTCAACTATTCTGGCAAGGTCTTATAACGACTCTTAAGTAACAAAGATTCCGGAGGAGCTCGACTTGCAATCGAGCTCCTCGAAATTAGCCTAAGTAGTTCTTTGATTTAATCTTTTAGGTTGACTTGGTCAGCCCAACCTTTGGTTGTAAACCAATAGGTCCAGCGCTCGTTAAGCCAACCATTACTCGTCTTCGTCATAATCCAGTTGGAAAAGACATTTAATGCATCAGGATCACCTTTTCGAATAGCAAATGACTCATTACCTTCGGTCAGCTTGTCTAGAGTAGGATTAAACAGAACCTCAGGGTGCATACTTTGCCAGTCGGTAGGCTTAGGAAAGCTCGTTAACACAGCATGGGCATTGCCATTGACAACTTCTTGCAGCACTAACGCACTGTCATCAAACTGTCGAAGCTTAGCCTTTGGAAAGATTTTCTGTGTGTCGGTACAAGAGGTTGCACCACGGCGACAGGTAAATGTGACCTTAGAACTATTGTATCCATCGGGCCAAGCAAGGTCCCCGGCAAGCGCTTTATTGGGAACAATACCCATACCCGAGTGCGCATAAGGTGCGGTGAAATTAACTGTCAAGTTCCTTTTCGTGGTGACACTCATACCGCCAATAATAACGTCAAACTTGCCTGCGATAAGGGCAGGAATAATGCCAGACCATGCTGTTGGCACAAATTCAATTTCCACACCCAAATCTTCAGCCAATTTTGTTGCCACATCAATTTCAAAACCGATTAACTCACCTTCTTTATTACGCATAGCCCAAGGAACGAATGTGGACATTCCTACCTTGATCTTGCCTCTTTTCGTGATGGTTTGAATTACACTTTCAGAGGTCAGTTGTTTCTGAGCCTCTCCGGCGACTGCGGTCGCCACAAACATCATTGACACCAGTATTGCTGTTACCCCAGCAAAGATTTTTTTCGCTACCCACATACCAATTACCTCCGTTTGTTGTTGAAGTTTACAAAGTACTAAACATAAGGTATTGCTCCATGACGATGTAAAAACACCATCCTAAGCAAGACGCCTATATCTTCTATGAAGACCATCAGCCAGTTGATCTCCTATCTTTAAAATACTTTTCTAGCACACTGACGCATAGAGATAGCGTGACAGTCAAGGCTAAATAAATGGCTGCAACCACAATCCAAACCTCAAACGCCATAAACGTCTCAGAGATAATGTCTAGCCCAGTTGTCGTCAAATCAAATACCGCTATGACACTCACAATTGCAGAGTGCTTGATCAAATTCACAAGAATTCCCACCAAAGGCGGCAGCATAATTGGAACTGCTTGAGGAAGTATCACATACCTATAAGCTTGGCCGCGACTCAAACCAACGCTGTCGCTGGCCTCCCACTGTCCCTTAGACACTGACAATATTCCGGCTCTCATTATTTCTGAGGCGAATGATCCTTCAAAAAATGAAATACACAACACCGCGATCCAGAATCTATTGATTTCTAAGATCGGTCCGAGAATAAAATAAAACACAAACAACTGAACCAATAATGGTGTGTTGCGAACAATCTCAAGATAAACCTTAGCCAGAAGCCTACCGGAGAAAGATTCAGACAAGCGGAGAAATGCCGTTACCAACCCAATGGTAAGGCCTAGGACGATACTATAGGCGCCTATTTCTAGCGTAACAAATAAACCATCTACAAGGGGCCCGAGAATAAATTCACCGTCGATGATCTTGTAAAGGTACTGAGGCATTCGATGCCACTGCCACACATAGTTCATACTATCGGCACCTCGCAGGGTAAGCCAAATCAGTGCCCCGGAGAACACAATGAATTGGATCTGATCCACCAGCCACTGTTGGAAATAGCGAACGTTCTGTTCCCATGTCGTTGAAAACTTTACGTCGTCCGCAATAGGAGATGACCTTGCTACCTGTTGTAACTCCATACAGCGGTGATCTTGGGGACGAATACCCCTGCGATCTGCTAACTCACGCGCAGGCCCTAACCAGCGATCTAGAACTTTATTCACTGCGCCTTCGAAACAATTGTCACCGATCACACCAGGTGCAAAAAACCAAGCCATCCTCGCTTGAGTCAGTCCTGGGGCTACGGGAACGTAAACAGCTGGAGCGTAAGCCATAGATCCGATAGTCACTGTGGTGTTAGGCAGTACTGCATTTGCGGCACTCGTGTGTCCGTCAGGTTCGCACTTTTTCGGTAGTGAGGGCAAGTACCCACTCTGTCTCTTATACA
>LUSG01000055.1 GCA_001629395.1 Gammaproteobacteria bacterium REDSEA-S15_B12
GTCAGATATCGCGCTGTACTCAAAGGGCATAGGCTGGATCACCACGGTTGTGTTTACGTTGATTGGCGGGTTATTTGCAATCCGGATCGGTCTGGTGAGAGCCATGTTCGTATCTGGTATTCTGATGGCAGTGACGAACCTGATGTTTTCCTGGTTGGCCTGGTCGGGTCGCTCGGAGGTTCTGTTTGCGGCTGCAGTGCTGCTTGACGATCTCGCTGGTGCTTTTGCAACAGTCACTTTTGTTGCGTTTATTTCAATGCTGGTTGACCGCACCTACACGGCAACTCAGTATGCGCTGCTGGCCTCGATTGGTACAGCTGGGCGGACATTGTTTGCTTCGTCGTCCGGTGCTCTGGTGGATTGGCTTGACGGCGACTGGGGTAAATTCTTTGTATTGACGGCCGTGATGGTCATCCCGTCACTGGTGTGCCTGTGGATATTGCGGCATAAACTTACCGATATGCTGTCCGGTGCCCAGGTCCGCTTGTTTGGAAAAAGTGCGTAGCAAGGCGCCAAAACTGCGGCTTGCCGCGGTTGCGCCAATTATCTGATCCAAACGACAAAGGTTATAATAAGCGGTTGTACAGACGTTGGTTAAGCCTTGCGTCGGCAAGGCGAACACCAGTTATAACCGAAGGATTTGACGTGCCGATCTACGAGTATGCCTGCGTTTCATGCGACCACCATCTCGAAGCGTTACAGAAAATGTCTGAAGACCCGCTGGTTTTCTGTCCCGAATGTGGAGAAGAAAGTCTTCGGAAAAAGGTGTCTGCTGCCGCTTTTGTACTCAAAGGTTCCGGATGGTATGAGACCGATTTTAAGAATTCGGGTAAGGAAAAACCGAAAGACGCCAAGACCAGTGGTGAGCAGCCCGCCTCGAAAAACACCAGCGACACTAAATCGGGTGACAGTACCAGTGCTGACACTACATCGACCGACAGCAAGTCATCTGATAGCAAATCGGAGTCCTCGAAATCCACCTCTGATTCGACGGCAACCGGGCCCAAATCGGGTGGCACCAAGACTGCATCGCCGACAAACTGAGCTTTCCGGGTAAAACCTGCACGGATCCAGTTTTTTTGAAAATCTTTTTATGAATAGGGTTTCTCGCAGTGCATTGTGTGGCACGATCACGCCGGAGCTGAACGGCCAGGATGTCAGTTTGTGCGGCTGGGTTCAGCGTCGTCGTGACCATGGTGGTGTGATCTTTATCGATCTGCGCGATCGGTCAGGAATGGTGCAGGTCGTGATGGATCCTGATCGGCAAGCACAATTTGCTATCGCCGAAGCGGTGCGCAATGAATATGTACTCTGGGTCTCTGGGCGGATACGGCCCAGGCCGGAAGGTACTGAAAATCCCGAATTGCCTACTGGGGCTGTAGAGCTTCTGGGACACGAGATTGAAATTCTCAATGCCAGTGATCCATTGCCGTTTCAAATCGACGATGTTGACACCGGTGAGGCAGTACGGCTGCGGCATCGTTACCTGGACCTGCGAAGTTCTCGAATGCAGAACAACCTGCGCTTGCGTCACCAGGTAACTCGAAATTTGCGCCATTTTCTGGAACTGCAGGATTTCATTGAAATAGAGACACCGGTACTCACCCGCTCTACCCCAGAGGGCGCGAGGGACTACTTGGTACCCAGTCGAATTTATCCCGGACAGTTTTTTGCGCTGCCCCAGTCTCCGCAACTGTTCAAGCAGTTGCTGATGGTGTCTGGCTTTGAACGGTACTACCAGTTTGCCCGCTGTTTTCGCGATGAGGATCTGCGGGCAGATCGCCAGCCTGAATTCACGCAGTTGGATGTCGAGATGTCGTTTGTTCATGAGGACGACGTCATGGAAACCATGGAACAAATGATCCGTGACTTGTTCAAGGGTGTGCTGGATATTGAACTGCCGTCACCGTTCCCCCGGCTGTCCTACGCGGAAGCGGTGGGGCGTTTCGGAACCGATCGACCAGACCTGCGGATTCCACTGGAACTGGTCGATGTGGCTGATCTGATGCGGGATGTAGAATTCAAGGTGTTTTCAGGTCCTGCGTCAGATCCGGGCTCTCGGGTCGCTGCCCTTCGGGTACCCGGTGGCGGTTCGGTCAGTCGACAGCAGATCGACAACTACACAGATTTTGTCAAACTCTACGGCGCTAAAGGACTGGCCTACATCAAGGTAAATCAGGTTGCTGCAGGTCGGGACGGTTTGCAGTCCCCAATCCTTAAGTTTCTGCCTGATGATGTCATCACTGAAATCCTCAAGCGTACAAAGGTGGTCGATGGCGACCTGATCTTTTTCGGTGCCGATACGGCAACCATCGTGAACGATGCGCTGGGTGCGTTACGTGTTTGTCTTGGCCATGACCTGGAGATGGCGGAAGACAGCTGGTCACCTTTGTGGGTGACCGAATTTCCTCTGGTCGAACAGGATCCCGATACGGGTCAGTGGCAGTCACTTCACCATCCGTTTACGGCGCCGCGGGAGGATAATCTGCCGCTGCTTGATAAAGATCCTGGGGCTGTCATTTCAAGAGCCTACGATATGGTCCTGAATGGCACTGAGATCGGTGGGGGCTCGATCCGAATTCATCGAACCGACACACAGGCGCGGATCTTTCAACTTCTGGGTATAGCCGCGCAGGAGGCAGAAGAAAAGTTTGGGTTTCTGCTTGACGGTTTGCGCTACGGCGCACCACCACACGGTGGTATCGCGTTTGGGTTGGATCGGATCGTTGCCATGATGGCAGGAGAAGAATCCATTCGCGACGTGATCGCATTTCCAAAATCACAGAAAGCCGCCTGCCTGCTCACGGAATCTCCCAGTGATGTGGCGGGCAGCCAACTGCGTGACCTTGGAATCCGGCTCCGTGCAGCACAAGCACCGGTACCCGATTCGAACTCGGCATGAGTGCGGTCTCACTCCGATCAGAGATTGCTTACAAACGACCCGAGTCTGTTCTGGTCGTGGTCTACACCATCAGTGGGCAGACGCTGTTACTCAAGCGCAATCGCCCCGTATTCTGGCAGTCCATTACCGGCAGTCTTAAATGGCCCGACGAGTCGGCACCTGATGCGGCTTATCGCGAACTCGAAGAAGAAACTGGCATCAAAGCGTTATCGGGTTGGCAGAACTGGCAGCACACGTATACTTTTCCTATATTGCCGGAATACCGTTATCGATATGCACCAGGTGTGTCTGATAATCAGGAACATCTTTTTTCGCTTGAGTTAGCAGAGACTTGTCAACCCGTACTGTCTGATGCCGAGCACTCCAGCGGACTGTGGTTACCGATCGAAGATGCGATTGCAAAAGTATGGTCATGGTCGAATCGGGATGCATTAGAGCGAGTCGCTGCTGCGCTAAACAGCGACTGACTGAAACAGTAATTCAACGACGAAGAACTCCCAATGGCCGGGCACAGTAAATGGGCTAACATTAAGTTTCGCAAGGCGGCGCAGGACGCAAAACGCGGCAAACTGTTTACCAAGTTCATTCGGGAGATCACGGTAGCCGCCCGTGCCGGCGGTGGTGACGTCACTTCAAATCCGCGGCTACGCGCTGCCACCGACAAGGCACTAGGCGCCAACATGACACGGGATACCGTAGACCGGGCGATCAAGCGCGGTACCGGCGAGTTAGACGGCGTGTCGTATGAAGAAGTCCGCTATGAAGGTTATGCCCCCAATGGGGTCGCCGTGCTGGTGGAATGTACAACCGATAACCGCAACCGGACCGTCAGTGAGGTTCGTCATGCTTTTACCAAGTATGGCGGTAACCTGGGATCTGAAGGGTCGGTTGCCTACCTGTTCGACAAGGTCGGGTTGCTGATTTTTCCGGCGGGGGTGGATGAAAATGTGGTTATGGAAACGGCAGTAGAGGCCGGTGCGCAGGATGTTGAAACCGGTCCTGATGGTACGGTTGAGGTGATCACCGAACCCGAGAAATTGAACTTTGTAACAGATCAGATGTCCGCAGCAGGGTTGGTGTCGGAATTGGCCGAAGTGGTGCAGCGGCCAACGAGTGAGACCGAACTCGCGGGTGAGGATGCGGAAAAGGTTATGCTATTGATTAACGCGTTGGAGGACCTGGACGATGTGCAGGATGTCTTTACCAATGCGAGTTTCCCGGAGGACATGGTGCCCGCCAGTTGAGTGGCGACGCCCGTGAATCAACTGTGACGCCGATTAGAGTATTGGGTATAGATCCCGGCTCCAGGGTCACCGGGGTAGGTGTGGTTGAAGTCGATGGACAGAGTCTGCGTCATGTGCACAGCGAGTGCATCCGTGCGGGAGATGGTGAGTTGGGTGAACGCCTGGCCGTGATCTACGGTGGTGTTGGCGACGCTATTGGCCAGTACCAGCCGCAATCGGTGGCCATAGAACGTGTTTTCCTGGCGACAAATCCGCATGCGGCACTCATTCTAGGTCACGCCCGCGGCAGCGCGATGCTGGCGGCAGTGAATCAGGGACTCGCCGTATCCGAGTACAGCGCCTTGGAGATCAAGCGATCTGTGGTCGGCACGGGAAGGGCAGAAAAGGAGCAGGTTCAGCATATGGTTCGGGTACTGCTGGGCATGGATCGTAAACCACCCTCCGATGCTGCAGATGCATTGGCCTGTGCGATATGCCACATTCACACGGCACAAGTGGAACAGCGTATGGTCAAGACGCAGCAACAGGCAGATGGACAGTCTGTCTGAGCGGTTGGAGATCGAACGATGATCGGACAGGTACACGGCAAACTGGTTTATAAGCAGCCCCCCCAGCTGCTCGTTGATGTCGCCGGTATCGGATATGAGTTGGAGGCGCCGATGACGGCTTTTTACAACTTGCCGGAGATTGGCAGTGAGGTTTATCTGCACACACATGTTGTCGTACGCGATGATGCACATCTGCTGTACGGCTTTACCGAGCAGCGGCAACGGGATGTGTTTCGAAGCCTGCTTAAAGTCAATGGGGTCGGTCCGCGGGTGGCACTCGCGATTCTTTCTGGTCTTACGGTTGAAGACCTGGTGGCGTGTGTGAGCGCAGCCGATGTTGCCATGCTCACACGGGTACCGGGTATCGGCCGCAAGACAGCCGAGCGCCTGATTGTGGATCTTAGAGATCGGCTCGATGGAATCGAAGAGGGTGGATCTTCATTTGTTGGAACCCGCTCACTGACGCCGGAGCACGATGCTGTCAGTGCATTGGTCGCACTGGGGTATCGGCAGACTGACGCAGCACGCGCAATTCGCAGTACGGCATCCGATGGCGCAGGTGTCGAGGAACTCATCCGGGCTGCGCTAGCCAGCCTTTCAGGGGCGCGAACATGACGGGTCGAGATTCGGTCGTATCACCTGACGAGGGCATCGACAGCCCTGGGGAGCGGATGATCGAACGAAGTTTAAGACCGGTTACCATGGATGAGTTTGTGGGCCAGATGCGGATGCGTGAGCAGCTCGAGATATTCATTGGTGCAGCGCGTAATCGAAGTGAACCACTGGATCATGTACTGGTATTCGGCCCGCCCGGACTGGGCAAGACCACGCTGGCTCATATCATTGCCCACGAGATGGGCGCCAATCTTCGCCAGACCTCTGGACCTGTGCTGGAAAAGGCCGGTGACCTCGCTGCAATTTTGACTAACCTTGAACCCCACGATGTATTGTTCGTGGATGAGATCCACAGATTAAGCGCTGTTGTAGAAGAGATTCTCTACCCGGCGCTGGAAGACTACCAGTTGGATATCTTGATTGGTGAGGGACCGTCAGCTCGCTCGATAAAGCTCAATTTGCCACCATTCACGCTGGTAGGGGCGACCACGCGTGCGGGATTGTTGACATCGCCATTGCGGGATCGTTTCGGAATTGTGCAGCGTCTGGAGTTTTACGACCCTGAGGAACTGGGTCGGATCGTCGAACGCTCGGCTGAAATTCTTGGGGTAGCGGCAGATCCGGCCGGTATCTCGGCGGTGGCACGTCGGAGCCGTGGCACCCCCCGGATCGCTAACCGGCTTTTGCGGCGGGTTCGAGACTACGCCCAGGTAAAAGCTGACGGCCGGATCACCAGCGACATTGCCGACCGCGCCTTGGATATGTTGGAGGTCGACCAATACGGATTGGATGGGCTCGACCGCCGGTTGCTGCTGGCAGTAATGGAAAGATTCGACGGCGGACCGGTCGGTGTAGACAGTTTGGCCGCAGCCATTGGAGAGGAGCGGGGCACGCTGGAAGACGTGGTCGAACCGTTTCTGATTCAATCGGGATTTCTGGTCCGTACCCCGCGCGGACGCATGGCTGGTCGAGCGGCGTGGGCCCATTTTGGTCTCCAAGCACCAACCCCGGATTCGGGTCAGGGCGCATTGTTTGAACCGCAGAACTAAGCAGATGACATGAAATCTACAGGAATTGATCACTCCGATGACAGAGATTGTGCCGAACATGGGGCTGAAAGCGGAGTGAACTCCCGATCATGTCTGCCTGTCGCGCCAGAAGGCAGTGGCTGAGCGATTCAGTTGGCCGGTCCGGGTGTACTATGAAGACACCGATGCAGGTGGCATTGTTTATTATGGTAACTACCTTAAATTTATGGAACGAGCCCGCACCGAATGGTTGCGGTCGTACGGGATTGATGTTGCCAGGCTGGCGGATACAGACCGACTGATGTTTACCGTACGCACCATCACGCTCGATTTCCTTAAACCGGCTCGGTTGAGCGACAATCTCGATGTGTCGGTTGCTCTAGGGCGTATGCGCAAGGTCAGCGTGGAGTTGGAGCAAGCCGTCGTGCGGGCCGGTGACGTGCTGTGTACAGGTCAGGTTCGGCTGGCTTGTGTCGATGTTGACACCTTGAAGCCCAAAGCGATGCCTAAAACTCTTGTGGGAGAAACTTAACCCGTATGAACGAAGCGGTCAAAGTTGCAGTCACTAACGACACGATGTCAATCCTGGATTTGATGCTGCAGGCCAGCCTGCTGGTTCAGATCGTGATGGTTCTGCTGATACTGGCCTCACTGGCATCCTGGGTTGTGATATTCACCAAGTCATCGACGCTGAAAAATCTTCGCTTGGAATCCGACAACTTTGATTCAGAATTTTGGTCGGGGGGCGAACTCAATGGACTTTACCGGCGTTATACCGAGGAGGAAGCAGAACCCCTTGGAATGGCCAGCATATTTGTCGCGGGTTATCGTGAATACAATCGACTGGCCGGTAATGGCACTGTAGACCGTACTGAGTTGGTTGACGGCGTTCACCGGGCTATGCGGGTTGCACTTAGCCGTGAAATCGAGACCTTGGAATCGAGACTGTCGTTTTTGGCCACAGTCGGGTCTACCAGCCCTTATGTGGGTCTATTTGGCACGGTGTGGGGCATTATGAATTCCTTTCGGTCGCTCAGTGCGCTGCAGCAGGTCACCGTAGCCACTGTGGCACCGGGCATTTCCGAAGCGCTGATTGCGACGGCAATGGGGTTGTTTGCGGCGATCCCCGCTGTCATTGCCTACAACCGGTTTTCAAACAATGCTGAATCGTTGATCGCAAGATACGAAGTGTTTGTCGAAGAGTTTCTAAGTATCGTAAATCGGCAGGCTTTGGGTGTAAACCGACGAGCCTGACAACTATGAGAGTCAACTGATGCGGGTTTCAAGACACCGGCATAAACGCCAGATGAGTGAGATCAACGTCGTACCCTACATCGATGTGATGTTGGTGCTACTGGTGATATTTATGGTCACTGCGCCGTTGATGATGGAGGGTGTCACAAATAAGCAGCCTGTTGCTGACCTCAACGAGATCAGGGTCAAAGCCGCCATTGTGTTGCGTAATAATCCCAAGACACCGTTCATGGTGGAGGGGGATAAGGCGGTGGCGTATGACGCGGTCGTTCAGGCCATGGTGCTGCTGCAGCAGGCCGGTGTGCCGAGTATAGGCCTGGTAACAGATCCAACTGGAGAGTGAGTCGGTTGTGAATCGAGCCGTGCGAAAGTTCAGTCGCCCGGTTCGAGCCGTGATTCTGGCTGTATTGGTACATGTCGCCTTTGGCCTGTTGTTGGGTCTGAGCTTGAGTTTCAAGCCGCAAGTCATTAAACCGAGTATTGCCAAGCCAGTTAAAGCCATTGTTATCGATCGGTCGACCATAACGCAGGAAGAAACGAACAAAAAGGAAGCCGAGAAGAAGCGTAAGCAAGAGGCCGAGAAGAAGCGTAAGGCCGAAGCTGAGAAGAAGCGTAAGAAGGAAGCTGAGAAGAA
>LUSG01000056.1 GCA_001629395.1 Gammaproteobacteria bacterium REDSEA-S15_B12
GCCTTTCACCTCCATCCCAATCATCATGTTCTCCACAGCTGCGGCCTGTGCTGCCATCCTACCTAGCGAGTCTGATACAGAAGGAATTTTAGTTGTGCCGATGGTCTCGCAGATATCACGAGCCAATCCCACCAGGAATTTGAGTTTGACGGTGAGTCGGATCTGAGCCTGATAGTTCTGGTAGATATGTCCTGGGGTGTCGTGGAACTGCCGCCGACACATCTCGGGATCGCGATAGACAAAGATCCGGTCCCACGGCACTTTCACATCATCAAAGTACATCAGGGCATCGTTCTCGTCGTAGCGAGAAGCGAGCGGGTTATCGAATTCCGATACAGCGTGCTTTTCATACGATTTGCGCGACAAAACTTTCAATCCCGGGATGTTCATTGGCACTGCAAACGATATGGCGTAATCCACTTCATCCGGGCGCAGCGGCTGCAGATGTGCAACGAATACTTCATTAGCCATGACGGCGCTGGTACCGAGCATTTTGGTGCCACGCACCGTAACCCCTTCACTGTCTTCATCAACGATCTTCATCATCGGATTATTGTTCTCGAGTTCGATCGTCGATTTAGACCGATCGACTTGGGGATTGATGATCACGTAAGTGAGATACAAATCGTTGTCGCGGGCATAGACATAATAGTCCCAGTATGCTTTCGCCCGGTCCTTATCGTATTCTTCGAACAGGTCCAGGCCCATCAACTGCCCGGTTATAGCCGAAGCCAGATGATCCGGTGAGCGTCCCATGAAACCCGCATGCTGTTCCGCCCAACTGACCAGCGCCCGGCGCCGGATGACCAGCTCTTCATAGGTTGTCGGCATCTGCCAGGCCCTGTTCACCCGACGACCGCTGGTGGGCGATTCGAAAGTCATCAGATCAGAATTTGCTGGATCTGCCTGAAAATCGTAAAGACCAGCTGCGGTTTGCACGGATCGACAAAAGGCAGCGTGACAAGTCACATCATCGACGAGTTCGCCATCAAGGTAGACAGCACGGTCATCCACCAGACTCTGTAGGTGTTCTGTGGCGTTCTTGATGGGTTGACCGGTCATCGTGGTACTCAGTCAGTAGTCAGCAATTGATAAATTATAAGGTGGTTCACAACTATCATCGATGGCCTAATTCGGGTTCAATGACCAACCACAACTCAGGCCCATTCAGTCCCCTAACACAACAGTCCATCCAGCTGAAACAACCAATTGTCGGCCCATTACCGGCCTCCAATGGTACTCCCTGCAAAAAACACTGTGATATTGTGAGAATCTAGGTACGAACGGTAGAGATCACCGATCACGTTTATACAGTTTCAGATCAATCTTTCGACAAAACTAGGCTAAAGCAGCGATAGATTTCAAACGCAACACCACCAGATCCAGGAAACAGCAATGCTCAAAAGCGGAAAGGAATATCTCGACAGCCTCAAAGACGGCCGCGTGATCTATATCGGGGATGAGACAGTGCTGGACCCCACGACCCACCCAGCTTTTGACCGGATTGCCAATACATATGCCGCGCTGTATGACCAGAAAAAAGCGCCAGAGAATATAGATCTGATGTCGTACGAGGAAAAGGGAGAGCGATTCAGTACTTATTTTCTCAAACCAAGAACTCAGGCTGACCTCGAAAAAAGGACCCGTGCCCATCGTTTCATCACCGAGTGGTCGTATGGACTATTGGGCCGATCGCCCGATGCGACCGCGAGTAATGTTACCGGCATGGCAATGAAACCGACCGTTCTTGAAGACAATGACGGTGGATTTCCAGAACACCTTTCAGTGCTCTGGGAGCATCTTCGAACAGATGATATCTTTTTGACTTATGCGATCGTCCCGCCACCTGCCGCGCGCAATCCCCAATACTACCAATCCAAGGGCATTGAGTCCCCAACTCTGCGAGTAACCAAGGAAGACGATGCTGGTGTAACGATCAATGGCATGAAGTTTCTTGCGACCGGCGCCGCAGTTGCAAACGAAGTGATCGTCGGCAACATCCTTCCTCTTGCACCCGATCAGGCTGCAGAGTCCATCACCTGCATCATCCCCTTTAATTTGCCAGGCATGTCACTGTGGGCAAGAAAGCCCATTGCCGAAGACGTGAAATACGAGTTTGAAGCACCACTGAGTTTCCGTTACGACGAGTCGGACTGCATGCTTGTGTTCGAGGATGTACATATACCCTGGGAAAATGTGATCGTTCACAACAATGCACCGCTGTCCCGGGATGTGTTCATCAAGAGCGCTTCCCATGTGCTGTCGAATCATCAGTCGAACTGCCGATTCCATTCCAAAATGAGGCTTGTTCTGGGTATGGCCAGTATGATCACCAAGGCTACAGGTGCCCACGACGTTCCGGCGGTACGTGAAACCCTCGGCCGCCTGGCCGCGATGGAAGCCGGATTCGGTGCTCTTATCGATGCTCAGATCTACGCCCACGAACAGCTTACTGAGGAATTTGTCCTTTACAGCCGTCGCTACATGTATGCCGGTCTGGCCTGGGCTGCAGAACATCATTCGGCCCTGCTCGATACCGTCCGCGAGCTGATGGGCGGTGGTGTTTTCCAGTTTCCGGCAAGTATCAATCTCGTCCGCGATCCGACCTTAAAAACTATGTTCGACAAGTATTGGTCTACGGTCGATGACGCTTCAGTCGACAGGATGAAACTATTCTCACTCGCATGGGACCTGGTAGGCTCAGCGCACGCGAGTCGACTGCAGTCCTACGAAAAATTCTTTGTGGGTCCAGTCTTTTCTATACGCAACTACAGCTATATCAATGCACCATGGGATGAATTCGATGCTATCGTCGAGGACCTAATGCAGCAGTACGACGTACCGGACTTCACAAACTGACACTGCCTACAGACTTACCCGAAACAGGTCGATACCCACTGAAATAACGACAAAACCACTGAACGGTTGCGCTGTTCTCCCACCTCCGATATGGTACAAGTGAGGGTGACAAAAAGGGTTATGATTGATTCTCGGTCAAGTTTTGTTGCCCGCAAATAACAAGAACACCGTCAATTCTCGCTAGATTAATGATAAAGGTTGATCATTCCCGTGTCTGTACGATGGCTGTCTGTCAGGCGGATAGCTGTACGAGACTTAATCGAGCGGTTGGCGCGGAACTGATAACGTAGCCTACAACAACTCCATGCTCGCCCAACAACTCATCAATGGCCTTATGTTGGGGGCTTCTTATGCCCTCGTCGCGATTGGGTACACCATCATATTTGGTGTGTTGCGTCTGCTTCATTTTGCCCATGGGGAGGTTTTCATGTTCGGCGCTTTCATCGGACTTCAGATTGTACTCGCGTGGTCTGGTGTCAATATCTATCTGGCAATCATCTTTGCCATGCTCGGTACCGGTGTCATCGGCGTCATCGTCGCACTGATCGCTGTGCGCCCTATCAGCAGCAAGTATCCGCTGGCACCTCTGATCAGCACCATCGGTGCGACCCTGATCATGCAGAACGTCGCAGTCTCTGTTTTTGGTGGCGAGAACCAGTCCTTCCCGGAAACCATGGATCCAGTGATCTACAGTGTCGCCGGCGTTACGGTGAGTAATATCCAGATCTTTACCCTGCTGATGTCGATGATCATCATGGTGGCGTTGTGGCAGTTTGTCGGCAGAAGCAAAACTGGGCGGGCCATCCGGGCCGTCGCTGAAAGTCATGAAACAGCAGCTTTAATGGGCGTCAATGTGGGTCGCACCGTTCTGGTCACCTTCTTCCTGGCATCGTGCCTGGCGGGTGCCGCGGGGGTATTAGATGGTGTCAAGAACAGCGCGGTGTCCCCGTTCATGGGGCTAGAAGTCGCCGTCGCCGGCCTGGTCTGTATGCTACTGGGTGGCCTGGGCAACATCTTTGGAGCAATGGTCGCTGGATTTATTCTCGGCCTGGTTGAAATCCTCTCCGCTGCTTACCTTGGCACCTCGTTACGCGACTTGTTTACCTTTGTGATACTGATCCTCATTTTGCTGTACAAACCATCTGGACTTTTCGGAACTCGCGTCGTCGACGACTGATCCATCTCGATACCAAGACCCTCGGATGAACCCGTTTATAGAATCTCTTCTGGTATTTACCGGAATTCATATCATTGCCGCGATGAGTTTCTACATGCCCTTTAAAACAGGGCAAGTTTCGCTCGGCCAAGCGGGATTCATGGGTGTGGGTGCCTACGCAGCAGGTGTCATCACAGTCAAATTCGGCCTGCCTTATCCTGTTGGCCTTATCTTCGCTGGATTGTTCTCGGGACTCATCGGCATCTGTGTCGGGTTTCCGGCCCTGCGTATCCGTGGCATCTACCTATTGTTGCTGACTCTGGGCTTCGCCCAGATCGTACAGGTCATTGCACTGACATGGGACTACACCGGTGCACACGACGGATTTCAGGGGATCCCTTACCAGGAGAACACGGTCTGGTACGTCTACGGCACGATCATTATCCTGATTCTATTTTTCTCTCGTCTTGAAAACTCGAGCCTTGGCAGAGCTATGGTTTCGATTCATGAAGATGAAGAAGCCGCCGAGGTTATGGGCATCGACGTGGTCCGGATCAAACTGCTCGCATTCGGCCTAGGGGCGGTCATGGCAGGAGTGGCAGGTGCGATGTTTGCACACTACACCACTTATGTTGACTCCCGAAGTTTTGGAATTCTTCTGGGGGTCGAGATCCTCATGTTCTGTGTTGTGGGAGGAGTCACGACCTACTGGGGACCTATTCTTGGTGCTGCATTTCTGTCACTGCTACCCGAAGGCCTGAGGACTCTACGTGATCTTATGGAACTGATCCCGCTTGCGGTTACAGATGCGATTCCCAAGGGCAATGAAATTTACGAATGGCTATATGAATTACTCGACTTCGAAAATGAGAAAAGGCTCATTGTCTATGGCGCGATACTGATCATCATGATGATCATTCGCCCACAGGGGCTGCTGACTAATAAAACGGTGCGTCAACTGATGTTCTGGAAGCGGCCCTCTAGAGATGCCTGAAGCCAGTACTCATTGCACTTTGCATGCCGAGGGTCTCACCAAACGTTTTGGTGGTTTCTATGCATTGCGGGATGTCACTATCGATGTCCAAGAAGGACACATCCACGCGGTGATCGGACCCAATGGGGCCGGCAAGACTACGCTCTTTAACATCCTGAGCGGAACTCTTGCTGCCGATTCCGGTGAAATCACATTCGAGAACCAGCGGCTCGAAATGCTCAAACCCTATCGCCGAACTGCACTGGGCATTGCGCGGACATTTCAGAATATCCGACTGTTTGAACACATGACAGTCATCGAGAACGTCATGGTCGGTGCACATTCTCGCTCTTATCCTGCGCTTTGGGGTGCATTTTTCGGCTCTGTACTCCACCGTCCCTTCGCACGACCCGCTGTTGAGAAAACGATGCGGAATCGAGCATTTGAGTTACTTGATTTCATGGGACTTGGGCAGAAAATGAACGAAGACGCTGAAGACCTTGCCTATGGTGAACGTCGGCGGCTCGAGATCGCACGTGCCCTGGCAATCGAACCCCGTTTACTATTGCTCGATGAGCCTGCTGCGGGGATGAACCCAAACGAAACCCACGAGCTCGACGAGCATATCAAACGAATCCGCGACCGGGGTGTGACCATTGTTCTTGTTGAACATGACATGAACCTCGTTATGGGAATTTCAGATCAGATTACCGTTCTCAACTTTGGCGAGAAGATCGCCGAAGGTCCACCCTCCGCAGTACAGAGTGATCCTGTGGTTATCGAAGCTTATCTTGGCGAGGAGGAGGTCTTATGACCATGCTGGTCGTAGATGACGTGTTCTCCGGCTACGGGAAAAGCCAAGTACTTCATGGTGTCAGTTTATACGTTAATGAGGGCGAAATTGTCGCCCTCATCGGCGCGAATGGAGCTGGCAAAAGTACTTTACTGAAAACCATATCAGGCCTGGTTCAAGCACAGTCAGGCATTATCAGATTTCAAAATACAGAAATCCAAAATCTTTCAGCCCACAGGATCGTCGAGTCTGGCGTGAGCCAGGTCGCAGAGGGTCGCGCCATGCTCAAACGAATGACAGTGCTCGAGAATCTCCGCATAGGCGCTCATGTTCGTAAGGATAAAAAGATCAGACAAGATATCGACCAGATATTCTCCAAGTTCCCGGTGCTGGGTGAACGTCACGACCAATTAGCCGGTCTTTTGAGTGGTGGAGAACAACAGATGCTCGCAATAGGTCGTGCACTGATGGCACGGCCCAGGATTCTGCTACTGGATGAACCGTCGCTGGGTCTTGCGCCCATGGTGGTCACGGAAATATTTCGCACTCTGCGTGCCCTTCGCGATGACGAGACGACAATTTTCCTGGTGGAACAGAACGCCCGCCGGGCGCTGCAGGTAGCCGACAGGGGCTACGTATTGGAACGTGGCCAGATCACGCTCGAAGGCACCGGACAGCATCTTCTAGACGATGAAAAAATACAGCAGACCTACCTAGGTCAACGAGCCTGACAGCATCCCCCGTGCTGTAGACGGGCCGACGTTCATTCAGTAAAGTTAATAGATCAGGGGAACCCCCACTCTGTCCCAGTTAGTTAGACACAAAATGATACTCGGGGGATCAAGGAGCGAGAAAGTGAGAATTCGAGCGAAACAACTGGCATTTGCTGCCACTGCAGCAATCGCCCTTCTGGCAGCTTCACTGCCAACATCGGCGGATGTCTCGGGTCGCGCTGTCAAGATCGGGGTGATGTACCCGCTGACGGGTAAAGGCGCCACCTGGGGTAACCATGCCCAGATCGGTATTCGGCTTGCCGTTGAAGAAGTGAATGCAGCCGGCGGTATTGGTGGAGTGCCTATCAAACTGGTGGAATACGACTACCAGGCCAAGGAATCTGAAGGGATCAATATCATCAACAAACTCGCAACCCGCGATAATGTACTGGCGGTTCTCGGACCGTGTTTCAGTTCGGTGTGCGAAGTCATCTTCCCATTACTGGAAAGGCTACAGACACCCGTCATCTCCTACTGTTCGGCCAAACCTGGTCTATCCAAACTCAGTGACTGGGCGTTTCGAAACAGCCTGACCAGTGACAAACAACTTGCGCCGGTGGCATCACGCTGGGCCAAAGATTACAACGTCAAAACGGCCGTTATCATTCACGATCTTGAAGATGCTGTTTCAAAAGCTGAAGGTAGCAAAATTCTGCCTATGCTATTCAAGAAAGAAGGTATCGAAGTACTGGATATTCTGACTTTCCGCACAGAGGATACCGACTACTCAGCTCAGATTACCAAGGCCAAGTCGCTAAACCCTGATGGAATCGGATTGGGATCCTGCTATCAGAATGCAGCAGGTATTATCAAAGAAGCTCGTCGCCAAGGTCTCAGCCAACCATTCATCGGCGGTGCCTGTACTGGAGCACCTGCCCTGATTGAACTGGGCGGTAAAGCAACGGAAGGCACCTACGTCTCAACCGCTGCATGGATGGATGATCCAGCTGCTGAAATTCAAGCTTTTGTAGCTAAGATCAAAGCGCGAAATGGTAACAAAGGGTTTCCGTACAGTGCACCACGCGGCTATGATTCTCTGATGATCACGGCCAATTGCATGAACGACAATGGGATCACAAATAAGAAGGGTGACCTCGCCTCAGACCGTGAGAAAATCAAGAAGTGCTGGGCTAACCTTAAGAATTATCCAGGTGTCTCTGGCGCCACAACCATGAATGAAGTGGGCGATGGCGCAGGCGGCAACCGGGTACTGAAAGTTATAGACGGAAAGTACGTGGACATCGCGGGCTAAATCTCGCAAACAATTACCAGCCTGACAGCCGGGGATCGCGTTTGCGATCCCCGGTTTTTTTACGAACCGTCATTTCAAAACCAGCATGGATCAAGACTGCCGCTAAACACATCCGAAGCGATTAGGAACTTGAGCTCACCATCCCAGTCAGTACATGCTTCATGACCTTTTTAGTAGGGGTCATGGGCATATCGTCAACAATTTCTAACCGTTCCGGCCAGCGTAGCTTGGCGATACCTGAAGCTGACAAATAGTCGATCATTTGATCGAACGTCAACGAAGCGTCCGGTGCAAGCGTAACAAACAGGCAAGCCTTCTCACCCATGATGTCATCACCCATAGGGGCAATGGCGGCCAATGTAACCGCCGGGTGTGCTGCGATCAGATTCTCGATATCAGTTGGATTTATCTTCACGCCACCGCGGTTGATGATATCTTTCACGCGCCCGGTGATCCGTACATTCTGATCTACATCAACAATCGCCAGGTCACCAGTCTTGAAAAAGTTATCCTCGGTAAATGCATCAGCATTTGCCTGAGTATTGTTCAGATAGCCAGACATCACCGAATAGCCTCTGATTTCGAGTTCCCCCTCCTCGCCGGCTTTGAGCACCTGCCCGCTCTCGGGTGAAGTCACGCGTACCTCCATGCCGCGAACTGGTCGACCGGTAGAATGATGACGCTCATCGATTGAGCCCTCCAACGGAGTGGCCGTAGTCAGAATAATTTCAGTCATGCCAAACAATCCGCCGACCTTGCCGTTAGGCATGCGATCCTCTAGCGCTTGTGAAACTGCAGGTGGAACAATTGAACCCGCAAGCACTGCCTGGCGTACCGAGACCAGATCGCCTGTAAGTAACCCGGATTTAAGCGTCGCGGCAACAGGTGCCGGAGAGGAAAATAACAGCGTTGGCTGATGTCGTTCCACGACTTCAACGAAGAGTTCCGGCGAAAATGCCCGAAGCAAAACGGTCGGCGCACCGTATGCCAACCCTGAATGCAGACAACATAAGCCAAAAACGTGTGAAAACGGCGGGACGACCATGATCCGATCGTGCCGGCCGATATTGATAGCCTCACCATAAATGCGACCATTCGCCAGTGCGCTATGATAATTGCGAAGGACCGCCTTCGGGGCAGCTGCCGTACCCGACGTGAAACACAGTAAAACAGGGTCAGCGGCATGAGGTGGATCGCTGATCTCGATTCCTGGATCGGCCTGAAACATGCCGGCCAGCGACACACAATCATCAGGAACAAAGCCACCGGGGCCGACGATCACATGTTCTAAAGTTGGCACGACACGCTTAAGTTCGCGCATTGTATCGGGGGCGTTGTATTTCTCTGTCGCCGGTTCACAGACCACTGCAACTGCTCGCCCATGGTTCAATAATGGGGCCATTTCAGGAGCACGATAAGGCATGTGCATCGTCAGGAGCACACCACCCATCAGGGCGATGCCGTAATACGTGATAATAAATTCCGGTGTGTTCGCCATCTGTATACCAACAGCCTGGCCCTTGACGATGCCCATGGACAGCAGTGCCCCAGCCATCCGCTGTGCACGGTCATAGACCTCGAGATTTGTCAGCGTGCCCTCGAGGCCGATGATCTGAGGACCATCAGGGTCTTCTTCTGACCAGTGGCGCAGCCAGTCTCCCAGCGTGTCGTCGTTCCAATACCCTGCCTTCAGGAACGCTTCGACATCTTCTGGCGCAAAATCTCGATCTGCACGCAAGGGTGCCATCAGATTAGTCTCCAATCTACCTGTGACAGTGTAATTTGACTGGCCACGAACGCCGGACACAATCAAACCTACCAAGGCATCAAGTACGATGTTTTCGGGATATCATATCGCCTTGACGGCCTTTGCGGTGTAGAAATTCACTAGACCGATTGGATTGCACACAAGGGAATTGTTTCTGGGTGCTCCTGATAATCCAGTCGCCCCGTTGTTGACAAACGCAGAACACCGGCGGGTCGTATAGCCAATCCCACAAGGACAACTATGCAAGCATTACGAATTCGACAATATGGTGCGGTCGACAGCCACCGGATAGAGACTACAGATCCAGCCGTACCCGGCTCTCACGAAGTACTAATCCGCAACCATGCGGCCGGTCTGAACTTTCCCGACGCGTTGATGCTGATGGGAAAATATCAGAAACGCCCGGAACCCCCATTTACACCCGGCCGTGACTGTGCTGGCGAGATTTGCGCTGTCGGTCAACATGTCGAGGAATTCAAAATCGGTGATCGTGTGGTTGCGCAGGTGTTCACCGGTGCTTTTGCTGAGGTAGTTTTGGCGCCAGTCAGCCGTGTATTCTCTCTTCCAGAAGCAGTCAGCTATAAGGACGCAGCCGGTGCCGTAACTGTATTTAATACGGCCTATACCACTTGCGTGCAGCGGGCCGATGTCAAGCCCGCTGAAACAGTAGTCATCACAGGTGCTGCCGGCGGTGTCGGCCTTGCCTGTATCCAGCTCTGCAAACAACTGGGTGCAAATGTAATCGCAGCCGTCTCATCGGAAGACAAAGCTTCTTTGTGCAAAAAAAATGGCGCCGACAATATCCTCATTTACAAAGGTCTCGATGGTAACGAGCTCAAGGAGTTCTTTCGCAGCCAGGTACGATCCGTTAATAACGGTAACGGGGCCCACGTCGTCATCGATCCTCTGGGCGGCGACTTTTTCAACGCGGGGCTGCGGGCACTTGCCTTCAGAGGAAGGATCGTTATCGTCGGTTTTAGCTCGGGTACCATTAGCGAAGTCCGTGGCAACTATCTCCTGTACAACGGTTTGACCGTAATGGGTGCACCGCTGGACATCAATTTCGATCTGTTACCCACCGAGATTCGTGCCGGGACGGGGTGGTGGCTTGATCTCCTCGCTCAGAAACACATCAGCGCTAATGTCACTGAAACCTATCCGTTCGATCAGATAGGGACCGCACTGGCCCGCTTGCTGGGCCGACAGGCCAGAGGCAAGATCGTCCTCGACATGTCCTGAAACAGCAGGTGATGACCTCCGACTTTTCAACACCGGTAGAGACGGTAGACATCAGCATGGATGATGGTGCCGTCATTCGTGTCCGTCGTCACAGTAGAGGTAAACAACGACTGCTGTTCAGCCATGGAAACGGATTTGCCATCAATGCTTACTACCCGCTCTGGCGACTGTTTCTGGACAACTATGAGGTTGTCGTTTTTGATGTTCGCAACCACGGCCAAAATCCCCGCCACGAGCTCGCTTCACACCACGTCAATCGTTTTGTGCTTGATTTTGAAACTATTTACGCCCGCATTCCCGAACAATTTGGCGCTAAACCGACAGTGGCGGTCTTTCATTCTATTTCAGCGATTACCGGCCTGTTGCAGAACCTCAAGTACGGTCAGCGCTGGGATGCGCTACTGGCAGTTGATCCACCTGTGATACCAGAACCGGGACACGCGCTGTATCCGCGAGCCCATGCATTCGAACACAAGCTGCGGGACTGGGCGGTCAGCCGACCACAACAATTCTCCAGCCCGAATGAACTGGCACAAACCCTGATGAACATGAAACGCCTGAACCGATGGCAGAACGGCAGCCACAAACTGATGGCGGCGGCAACGCTAGCGCAGAATTCATCCGGTTGGGAACTGGCCTGTCCCGGCGCCTACGAATCCCAAATCTACGATGACAATGCTAAACTGAATATTTGGACCCAACTGACCGGGCTGACAGGGCCAGTCAGGTTTTTGGGCGCTGATCCGGACATCGAGGGTGCCTGGCCACCTGCTTTTGTCAACCGGGCGATTCACACCGAACTGGGTCTTCCCTACTCGTGCATAACGGAAACAACGCATATGATGCAGATCGAGCGGCCACAGGCAGTCGCTGACGAGTTGAAATGCTTTATGCGCGATACCGGTCTCGCGTGACCCAGGAAAGATGCCCCCGCCATACTGCTCACAGACTCGATTTGGGACCCAATAATGACCAACCGATCCAGTGAGAACACTGAAGCGTTCGTCGGCCAGCGCATACTGCGTACAGAGGATCAAACGCTTCTGCGCGGACGCGGTCGTTTTGTAGATGACATGCCGACCTATCGCAATACGTTACACGCCGCATTTGTCCGGTCACCCCATCCGCACGCACGCATTGATCACATCGACACCCAGGATGCCCTGAAAAGCCCTGGCGTGCATGCGGTGATCACAGGACAGGATGTATGGCCGCTGACTAGCCCTTTGCTGGTCGGATTCAAGAACCCCATCGATTACCGGGGTATAGCCCACGACAAAGTGCGCTACGTTGGAGAACCCGTGGCGATCGTTTGTGCGACTGACCGTTACCTTGCGGAGGATGCAGCGGCAAGGGTACGTGTCGCATACGATCCTCTTCCTGCTGTGGTCGACCCGGTCGATGCGACGCAATCCGATGCCCCCCTACTGCATGAAGCAGCGGGGTCTAACGTTATCTCACACCGCGAGTTTGCACATGGTAATACGGATGCGGCGTTCGAGGCGGCAACACACACCTGTGAGCTCGACATCCGGTATCCGCGAAATGCAATCACCCCGATGGAGGGCTACGCAGTCGTTGCCGAATACAAATCAGAAGACAGCGGCTACGACGTGCTGTCGAACTTTCAGGGCCCGTTTTCGGTTCACACCGTGATGGCGATGGCACTCAACGTTAAAAGCAGCAAACTACGGCATCGCAGCCCACCGAATTCTGGCGGGAGTTTTGGTTCAAAACTTACCATCTTCCCCTACATTGTAGTGCTGTGTGTTTGTGCCCGGCTGACCGGTCGGCCTGTCAAGTGGATCGAAGACAGGCTTGAACATTTATCCGCTTCCAGTGTAGCGCCTAACCGTGTGACTCATGTCGAAGCAGCATATAGCACCGATGGCACTGTCCAGGCACTCAGACTGAAACACTGGGATGATCACGGTGCCTATCTGCGTGCACCCATGCCCGCACCAATCTACCGGATGCACGGCTTATCCACAAACGGCTACACGATTCAAAATGTCGATGTCATCAACCAGATCATCCTCACCAACAAATGCCCAACTGGTGCCGTGCGGGGATTCGGCGGACCGCAGCTCTATTTTGCGATCGAACGGATGATGCACAAAATTGCCACACTGCTCCAACTGGACCCGCTCACCGTGATGCAGCGGAATCTGATCCAACCACAGGATTTCCCGTACCGGACGCCGGCTGGCTCATTGCTCGATTCCGGCAACTACCAGAAAGTGATCGAAGATGCGACCCAACAGGGCGACCTTGCAGCCCTGCTTCAGCGCAGAGTCGAACGCCGGGCCCAGGGCAAGATTTATGGTATTGGCTACGCCAGTGCAGTAGAACCAAGCCAGTCGAACATGGGCTATATCTCCACTCTCAAAACCCATGACGAACGCGAGCGTGCAGGACCCAAAGACGGTGCCGTCGCTTCCTGCACAGTCAGCGTTGACGCGCTGGGTTCGGTCAGCGTGATCGGCGACTCGACACCGCAGGGACAGGGGCATCAGACAGCGTTAGCCCAGATCGTTGCTGACGAACTCGGCATCAGCATGCATGACATTGCGGTCAACCTGGAGACCGATACACAGAAAGACAACTGGTCGATTGCCGCGGGTAACTATTCCTGCCGGTTTGCACCGGCCTCTGCCAGCGCTGCCAAGGAAGCTGCTGTGAAGGTGCGTCAGAAGATGACCCGCATCGCCAGCAGTCAGATGAACGTACCCGCAACAGATCTGAAATTTAAGGACGGCTGGATACAATCCCAGTCGAATCCGGACAATCGCTTGGAATTCAGACGCATCGGCGGACTCACCCATTGGTCGCCCAGCAGCCTGCCGGATGACATGGAACCTGCCGTGCGGGAAACCGCCCACTGGAGTGGACCTGAACTCACTCCCACCACGGCCAACGACGAAATTAACACCTCCCTGGCCTACGGCTTTGCATTTGATTTCTGTGGTGTAGAAATAGACCCCGATACCGGACGGGTGATCATCGACAAATACGTTACTGCCCACGACTGCGGGACTATCATTAATCCTGGCCTGGCCGAAGGCCAGATTCGAGGGTCCTTTGCCTCGGCGATCGGAGCGACGTTGTATGAAGAATTCGTCTACAGCGGTGACGGATCGTTTCTGTCGGGTACCTTTGCTGATTACCTGATTGCAACACCGACTGAGGCTGTTGATCCTGTGCTGGTTCATACCGAACAGACGCCGTCACCCTACACCCGACTGGGTGCAAAAGGGATCGGGGAAGGCAACCAGTACACGACGCCGGTATGTATTGCGAACGCGGTTGCCGATGCGTTGGGCCGCGAATCCATTGAACTGCCACTGGTGCCAAGCAAGGTCTTCGAATGGGTTCACGCTGAAGAAGAAACACCCCCGCCAAAGCAGACTGCCCAACAGGTCAAATGGGATGATAGTGGCACTATCTCCAGTGGAGGAACGTTAGACATCAAGGCCGATGCCAACTCGATCTGGTCGGTTCTGGTCGACCCAGACCGCCTGGCTCGTGTCTTTCCGGGTTGCCGCTCACTGCTGCTAACGTCGGATAACGTCTATCAGGGTGTCGTTGATCTAGGCATTGGCCCGGTCTCCGGTACGTTTGATGCCTTTGTTGAGCTTTCCGATCTCGACCCGCCACACACAATGACCCTGACCGGCAAGGTTACGGGTCCGCTGGGTACTTCCAGGGGCGTGGGCATCATCAAGATGATTGATGGCGGCAATTCGACCAAGATTGAATACAGCTATCAAATTGGCTTGAGCGGCACCGTTGCATCGGTGGGTGGTCGCCTGATTTCTGGTGCAGCTCGCGTCCTCATCAACCGCTTCTTTACAGGGCTTGTGGCCGAAATTAATCCGGATGCCTCCCAAGATCAAAAGAAACGTGCCTGGCTCAGCAGACTATGGTCAGGAAGGTCGCAAAATCCATGAAACCGCCACCTTTCGATTATCATCGCGCGCAAACTCAGGATGAGGCGGTCAATACACTCATGGAGCACGGTAGTGACGTTCGTGTAATGGCTGGAGGTCAATCACTGATGGCGATGTTGAACATGCGCCTGACCCAACCGAAGATTCTCCTGGACATATCGGGTATATCTGAGCTCAACTACCAGACCGAGTCATCGAATTACCTATCGTTTGGTGCCGGCGTTACCCAAGCACAAGCGCTCAATAACGCGCGGGTAGTCAATGAAGTGCCACTATTAGGGCAAGCGCTCCCCTACGTTGGCCACATGCAGACGCGAAACCGGGGTACGATCTGCGGGTCGATCTGTCATGCTGATCCAAGTTCTGAAATCCCCCTGGTATTGGCCACTCTTGGTGGCGAAATTGTCGTACGCAGTGAAACAGAACAACGCGTAATCCCGATTCAGGATTTCCAGGTCGGGCTCATGACCTCAGCCAGACGTCCAGATGAATTAGTGGTGTCTGCCCGCTTTCCGGTCGCACTGCCTGGACAGCGATTCAGTTTTACCGAGGTTGCTCGCCGGCACGGTGACTTTGCCATAGTCGCGATTGCAGGCTGCTGTGACGGTAAAAAAACCCGCATTGGCGTGGGTGGTGTCGCCGACACACCCGCTGTGCGTGAGTGGCCTCGTCTCGAACTAGACCAGATTGATGATGCCCTAAACGAGCTGGCGTGGGATTTGGGTGGTTATGATGACATTCACGCCAGTGCCCGTTATCGTCGCGAACTGATACGCAAGCTGGGTCGCGACCAGATCGAGAAAGTTCAAAATGACCAAGATTGACCGCGGCGTACGCTATCCGGTGAGTTTTCAGCTCAACGGCGAAGTGGTTCATGGATATGCCGAGAACCGACTGCTTCTATCTGATTTTTTACGTCACGAGGTCGGTGCCACCGGGACTCACGTGGGCTGTGAGCATGGAATTTGCGGTGCCTGCACGGTTCTGGTTGATGGACTACCCGTCCGCAGCTGCTTGATGCTGGCTGTTCAGGTTGAGGACTGCGACGTTCAGACAATAGAAGGACTGGCGCGGGCGGATGGCTCTTTCAATGAACTTCAGTCAGCTTTCAACCACCGATTCGCTGCCCAGTGCGGTTACTGCACACCGGGTATTCTGATGACTCTTCAGCACTTGAAGAATGAGAACCGTGATTTCAAGGAAGAGGAAATTCGGAATGCCCTGGGTGGTCATATCTGCCGCTGCACTGGCTATCGAGAAATCATCGATGCTGCCATGGATGTGATGGGCGTAGACAGCAGTCAAACCGAAAACTAAACCGCAAACTCGGCTGCACTGTAGCCATAATGTCCATTGCAGTCAGTCGAAGTAGTGAATCTCCAGTAACAGACAACCGTTACGGGATTTAAACGGACCGTGATCAGTACCCGGAGGTCTGCAAGCATAGGTATTGGCTGCAAATATCTCACCACCCTGACCGTTCTCGTCATTGCCAACGATTAAATCGCCCGACACCAGGTACACCTCCTCCCAGTACTCGTGATTGAAAGGTGCGGTGGTGTAGATACCTGGTTTGAAACGCAGTAGCCGAGTCCGACTGCCCGTTCGATTAATTTCATCCAGGCTGCCCGAAAGAATTTTCTGCTCAATCCCGTTGGGGTAACCCGGCGGCACTTCCCAGCCGTCTTCAAGATCCAGCGCATAGAACTCTTTATGTGCTTTGTTGATGCTCATTCTCGTACCCCCGGGGGTTTCAGGATTGAATGTCGTGCAGTGCTATCACTTTGCAGCCTGTCTATACTCAGACGCGTTTCCCGGTGGTGCACTCGATTTGCAGGCATACGTAACTCTCACGCTACCCGGCTACGCACCAGATGGGATCCGAGTAGCCGCCCCAGCGATGATACCAGTGTCCGTCCCAGTTCATCAGCCGTATCGATCACCTCCGCATGCGGGTAGTAACGGCTGACATCGTAACCGATCCCAATCGCCAGGAGTTCCAATAAACGTGATCGATCGAGCTCACTGACAACGTCGGCAAGGTGCTGACCCAGGAAGCCCGGGGGGTTGACCTCAGCGGTCGCTGCATCGTACGGCACACCATCTGAGATCACGACAAGAAACCGGCGCGATTCACTACGACGCGTCAGTCTCGATGCCGCCCACTGGATTGCTTCTCCATCGATGTTTTCCCGCATCCAGCCGGGGTTAATTATGGCAGCAAGCGATTCCCGGCAACGCCGCATGGGTGTATCGGCATCTTTGAATATAATATGACGAAGCGCATTCAGTCGTCCCGGCATAACCGGCCGCCCATCACGCACCCATTGTTCACGAACAGGACCACCCTGCCACGCCTGGGTCGTAAATCCCAGGACTTCCGTGGGGATGCCAAATCGTTCTAGCACGGTTGCAATCATCTCTACACAAATTGCAGACACTAGAATGCGCCTACCGCGCATCGAAGCTGAATTATCGATGAGCAAACTGACAACAGTGTTCTTTTCCAGCAGTGGCCGCTGCTGCCGGTGTATATAGTCATAGAACGGATTGGCGACGACCTGATCCAGTCGGTTAGGGTTTACTAAACCCTCGTTGGTGTCGTCATCCCAGCCGCGATCGATCGTGCTGAGTAGAAGATCGTAAAGTCTACGTGCCATGCGTCGAATCCCGGTTCGCTCCAGTTGCACCGCTTGATCGAGCTGATCGCGTAATTCACGTAACCGTAACGAAGAAAGGAGGTCGCGTGGCTGAAGAACCTCATCGTGTCTGTGCTCATAGATACGGTAGCGTTCTTCTTTACGAGCAGATGCAATGCTGACGATTGTGCCGCCTGCGGATTCATCATCATCTGTAGGTGCTGATAATTCAGACAGTTCGAGTGACTCTTCTTCGCTGGTGTCTTCACTTTCTACTGGTATCGGCTCAACTGCAGTGGCCACGGTCGGGCGAAACGCCAACTCATCGGCACAACGCTTCAGCGCACGTTCGAAATCATCCTCTCGATCTGCCAAATCTACCAACCCAGGCATACGCTTAAGCGCAATATCGAGTCGGTGTGTTGACCATAACCTCAATAATGATTGCACCTCTTCGCCTACGGTAACTGAGTACAACAACGAGCGAAACAGCCAGGACAGCATCTGGGCCGCGACATAATCATCCGGCTCATGATCAGTATCTACCCCCAGACTACTGCTGCAGTAGCCGTAGTAGGTCCGCAGGTTCTGACGCGTTCCGGGCATATAGCGTGAACGGAGCCATTCCAGGCGAGCGTGCCTGAAACCGAAGATGAACTGCCCTCTGGGTGAAAGAACGCTTTCAATGGAAATGGCCGGCTCAAGGCAAGGTCTCAGACCACGTGCATCCCAGGCTCCACGAAAAGCACTGATGGCATCAGTATGCGATACGCTGCTGAGAAAAAGATGAGTGACTAAATCTTCATTGTGCCGGGCGTGATCGATAGACGACCCGCCTGCCCACGGATCGTTTTCACAACCACCGGCTAGTATTTTGCCGGTAACCTCAACGCAGTGTATGAACTGTTCTAGGTCAGCAGAGTGCCGGGTATCGGTAGTCACGGGCTGGATGTCACAGCTGAGGCCAGGGACTCTGGTAGGTCTTCACCCAGACAGCGTTGAAACAATTCGGCAATAACCGGCCGATCTTCAGGATCGGACTTATTCAGGAAAGCGTACTGAAACGACAGAATCATATCGTCGAATATCTCTAAATTCTGCAGCCATGTAATCACTGTCCGCGGCGACATCACTGTGGCGATTTCTCCAGCGGCAAACGCAGTTCTGGTTAGACCTGCCAGCGTGACCATCGACGACACCAATTCACGCCCCTGCTCCGTCTGGCGGGACGGCACATTCGCCAAAACCATGTCGACTTCTTCTTGCATGGAAAGGTAGTTCAACGTGGCCACAATCGACCAGCGGTCCATCTGCCCCTGGTTCAGCTGTTGGGTTCCAAAATAAAGTCCAGTAGCATCACCCAAACCCACTGTGTTGGCAGTACCAAACAGTCGAAAATTGGGGTGCGGCTGAATCACCTGACTTTGATCCAACAGAGTCAAGCGGCCATCCAGTTCGAGAACTTGCTGTATAACAAACATAACGTCAGGCCGACCGGCATCGTATTCATCGAAAACCAGTGCCACCGGTCTTTCGAGCGCCCAGGCCAGTATCCCTGGTCTAAAGCGGGTCACCTGAACCCCTTGTTCAAGAACAATGGCGTCCTTGCCAATCAGGTCCACACGAGTCACGTTACTGTCCAGATTCAAGCGTACACAGGGCCAATTGAGCCGTGCTGCAACCTGTTCAATGTGTGTGGATTTGCCTGTTCCGTGATACCCCTGGATCAGGACTCGCCGGTTGTGCATGAAGCCGGACAATATTGCGAGTGTAGTCTCCCTATGAAAACAGTAAGCGGGATCGATCTCCGGCACATATTCGGAGGGCTCGGCAAATGCGGGCACACGAAGTGCGCTGTCAAACCCGAACACCTTCGAAGTGCTGATTTCTTCTGTAGGGCCGCCAACGGGCAGTGAAGAAGCCGCGCTTTCCGGAACTTCAGAAATTTTAGATCTATCCGTATCGGTCATTAGCATAAAGACGCACGTGGCGGATTACTGCAATTATACTTGCGGCGAGAGTTAGGGTTTTCCGGAGTGATAAACATGGTGTGGACTGTGGGTGTAGATGTGGGCGGTACTTTCACAGATTTTTTTGCCGTTGACGAGTCAAACGGCTCGGTTCACGTGGGCAAGTTTCCATCAACACCGGGGAATCCGGCCGATGCAGTGCTGAACGGCCTCGAGGTGCTGGCCCAGGGACACGGCCTTAATCTCAATGAACTCCGCCACTTCTCGCATGGCACTACTGTCGCAACGAATTCACTGCTGCAACGGCGTGGTGGTGATGTCATGCTACTTACGACCGCTGGTTTTGCCGATTTGCTCGATATCGGGCGCCAGACCCGGCCGCACATGTTCGACCTTTTTCAGGATTACCCTGCCGCCCTGGTCCCGAGGTCGCGACGGGTCGAAGTGTCTGAAAGAATAACCGATGGTGGAGAGGTCCTGATTCCACTCAGCCAGCATGAAATCGAACGCGCAGTCGACTGCGTCCGTGCCGCCAACCCACAGTCCTGTGCCGTTTGTTTTCTGTTTGCGTTTCAGAACCCTGAACACGAACGGGCGATTACCGACGAACTGCGCCGGTCGCTGCCAGACATTGAGGTCTGTGCATCATCTGAAGTTCAGCCTGAATTTCGAGAATTCGAACGTTTCTCAACGACAGTTCTCAACGCATATCTACAGCCCGTCATGGCCCAATATATGACGGAACTCGACAATGGTCTTAAGCGCCTGGTTCCGAACGCCAGTTTCGGACTTAACCAGTCCAGTGGCGGCCTAATGTCTGTGGCACGGGCTCAGAGATTGCCCGTTCGTACCGCTTTGTCTGGCCCGGCTGCCGGGGTGGTTGGCGCTGCACACGTCGCCGCTGCGGCACAACGACCAAATACAATTACCCTGGACATGGGTGGGACCAGTGCCGATGTCGCACTGATCCGCCGAGCGCGCATACCGACTGTGTTTTCCCGGGAAGTCGGTGGCTTTCCGATCCGGATGCCGATGGTCGATGTCGAAACCGTGGGAGCGGGTGGAGGCTCGGTTGCCTGGGTCGACCGTGACGGCCTGCTCAAGGTTGGCCCAAAAAGCATGGGGGCAAATCCCGGTCCAGCTTGTTACGGACTTGGCGGTACACAGCCGACCGTGACTGACGCCAATCTAATTCTCGGTCGACTCAGTGAAGATGGGCTTCTGGCCGGAACAATGAATCTCGACAAAGCAGCAGCAGCCTCGGTATTCGATTCCCTGGCGCAGTCACTTGATGTGAGTCCTCTGAGGGCCGCGCAAGGCGTGATCGATATCGTTGTTGCCAACATGGTGCGGGCGATCCGTACGATATCGGTAGAGCGTGGCCATGATCCCCGGGGATACTGTTTGATGCCGTTTGGTGGAGCAGGTCCACTTCACGCCAGAGATGTGGCGCGCAACCTGGGGATTGAGGAGATACTGGTCCCACCAGCTCCAGGCATCATCTGCGCACACGGTTTGGTAGTTTCTGATCTGTTGGAGGATTTTGTAGATAGCGGGCGTATCGAGGTCAATGCGGAAAACGTCACGCAGATCGAGCAAATCCTCGACTCCCTCAGCCTACAGGCTCGAAAATGGTTCGAACAGGAAAGCATTCTAGATCACACCCGCGCTATTCGAATCCGGCTTGATATGCGCTATGTAGGGCAGAATTTTGAACTGGCAGTACCATTGGAGACACCAGGAAATCAGATACCTGCTCTGATGGTCGGCGATCTTCAGCAAAGCTTTTTCAGTACCCATGAAGACAACTATGGCTATTTCAACCCAGACGATCCAATCGAGATCATCAATATCCGCCTGACTGCCAGCGGACGACTCGCTCCACTTGCAGATTACCGCAAACTGGAAGTATCAGAAACTGCACCGGTGATTACTGGCGAACGGGAGGTCGTCTTCCGGTCAGACAACCCCGTGACCTGCCCCGTGTATAACCGCAATGATCTTAGTGCAGGTCACATACTGACCGGCCCAGCCGTGATAGACCAATTGGATGCGACCACCCTGCTGTATCCTGGCGACATCGGCACAGTCGATGAAACCGCGACACTCCTTATTACCCTTAGGGAGGATCTCAATTGAACCGACTTGATCCCATCAGTCTAGAGATAATATCGAATGCCCTGCGATCGATTACAGATGAGACGTATGCGGCGCTAATGAAGTCGGCGTATTCGACCAACATTAAGGAACGCCACGATCACTCGACTGCAATCATGGACCGTTCCGGTCGCCTGGTGGCGCAGGCCGTCGAATCTCTGCCGATTCATATCGCGTCCATGCATGGGTTGATGCAGGCACTACTCGACAAATTTGGAGACAACATTCATCCCGGCGATCTGTTTATAGCCAACGACCCGCATGCTGCAGGAGGTACACATCTACCCGATGTCAATCTCGCCATGCCTATTTTCATTGACGACGAAATATTCGGCTTCGTCTGTAACATCGCACACCATGCAGATATCGGCGGGATGGCTCCCGGCAGCATGGCTGGCGGTATGTCAGAAATCTATCAAGAAGGACTTCGAATACCCGTCGTTCGTCTGTTTCGCAACGGCGAATTGCAGCAGGATTTGTTCGATCTGATGCTGCTGAACGTGCGGGTACCCAAAGAACGTCGCGGAGACTACTTCGCACAAATCTCAGCTTGTCGACTGGGTGAACGCCGCCTGAAGGAAGTTGTCGCTGAACACGGCGCCGAAACCATCAGCACTGCGTTCGGCGACATTATCGACCGGACCCGAGAGCGGATGGGTGACAGCATCGAGACTATCCCCAATGGAGAGTACCGGTTTACTGACATGATGGATGGCGATGGTATTGAGGCCCTTGATTTACCGATAGAGCTGGTTATCCGAGTAAAAGGCCGTGAGATCACTTTTGACTTCGAAGGCACCTGCGCGCAGGTCGCCGGTAATATTAATGTGACCCTGAACGCAACACAGGCCGCAGTCTGCTACTCGCTCAAGGCGCTACTGGATCCTGACGTACCCAATAATCAGGGTGTGCTCGATTCAGTAAAGATCCTGGCACCGCTCAGTACACTGGTCAATAGCACCTTCCCAGCGCCGGTTGCGGCACGTGCTAACACCTGCCAAAGAATCATTGACGTGGTTCTCGGTGCACTGTCTACCGCCTTCCCGGAACGCGTTATTGCTGCGGCAAACGGCGCCAATACAACGGCCGTATTCTCCGGAACAGACCCCAGGACGGGTCAGTCGTACCTTTATCTTGAAACCCTCGGCGGGGGTATGGGGGCAAGACCAACCAAAGACGGCAAAGACGGTGTCCAAGTGCATATTACCAACACCTCTAACCTGCCGATTGAAGCCATCGAAATGGAATATCCACTTCTGGTCGATGAATACAGTCTCGTCGAAGACTCGGCTGGCGCTGGTAAACACCGGGGTGGCATGGGCCTAAGGCGAGTCATCACACCACGCCATGACAACTGTATTTTTAACGGTGCCGGCGAACGCTTTCGTCACCAGCCGTGGGGGCTGTTTGGCGGCAGCGCTGGCGGCGCCGGGCGATTTCTATTGCGCTCACCGGAATCAATCACACGGCTGGACAACAAACCGGATGCTGTCAAGGTGTCGCCTGACTCTGCCGTTGTGATCGAAACACCCGGCGCCGGTGGCTATGGACCTCCTTCCGAAAGGACAGCCGATCAACTGCGCGCTGACTGTGAAACAGGTAAATTCAGCGACGACTACCTGGCACGGCACTACGGAACCGTTGATCGCTCATAACACAGGCCGTATTAATCAACCATAGATAGCTACTTCCAAACAAAACTGAATTTTCAGCTTAGCTTTTCCAGCCCGCACCAGTTGGCAATGAACAATGCGATGGTGCCAGTGATACGCTGTAACGAAGCCAGGCTGACTCGCTCGTCGAACGCGTGGATGTCTTTAGATACCGGTCCGTAGACCAAGCAGGGACAATCGTCGTACAAAACGAAAACTCGCCCATCGAGATAACCCGGCGTAACAAACGATTCCAGCGAACTGCCAAAACTCACGGCATGCGCCTGGGACAATACTTTCTCCGCGTCGCTGCCTTCTTCCAGTACGTAACCGCGACTGAAGAAGCCGTTGTATTCAACCGTCGGTGGGTTGTCAGATAAAAACGGGTCCTCGCGGCTACTGAGTTCCAGGCATGCTTCAATTTCACGGGCCGCATCCCGCGGATCGACACCCGGATAGATGGCGGCTCGGACATCGAGCGTGCACCAGGCCGGAACGGAGGACGCCCAGTCGCCACCTGCGATCTTTCCGACATTGAAATTGATAGGATGATCCAGGTCTTCGAAGTACCTAAAATCGCCACGACGGGCATTCCATTCTGATTCGAGCTCTTTCAGCGAACCGATTAATCGGTAAGCCGCCTCTATAGCATTCGCGCCCTCACCCGCTTCACGAACATGCACAGGGCGCCCACGGACGTGGACCTGAAACCAGATTACACCGACATTTGCCCGCACCAGCATGTCCTCTTCCGGTTCAGGAATAAGTGCCGCATCGGCGCGATAGCCGCGGACCAGCGCAGACAAGGCTCCGTTACCGGTGCATTCCTCTTCGGTCACGGACTGCAGAAACACATCAGCTGAAGGCTGCATATCCAGGCTGCGCAGTGCATCGAGGGCAAAGATATTTGCGCACAATCCGGCTTTCATGTCGGCGCCGCCCCGCCCGTAGAGCCAGTCACCCTCTATCGATGGTTCGAATGGAGGTCGAGTCCACATGTCTAACGGCCCGGTCGGTACCACGTCGATATGACCGTTGAGAATCAACGACCGACCGAGGTTCTGTACAGGAGCATGGGTGCCGACGACATTGACGGCATTGCTGTAATCGACCTTGACGGGAGAAAAACCCGGATGTGCCTCGATCTCACCGATATCGATAGTCCAGCTATCCATCTGATAACCCCGGGTTTCAAGCGCGGTGTACACCAGTGCCTGGGCACCACTCTCCTGGCCCCGCACAGAAGGCTGCCGCATAAGATCCATCGTAAAACCGAGTTGGGATTCAAATCCCCCGGCTACCGCGTCAAGAATCCGCCTGGACAGTTTGCTGTCCAGCTGACCTGGCAGGCTATTACTCACTGACAACCTTCAAGGGTCGCGAGACACGGCATGGGTGGAGCAGGACACGCAACCGCCCCAGTAACTGACATGGTCGTAGTCGATCTCAATCGGTTCCACGCCGCGCCGGGACAGCTCGTCGCCTACCCGGCCCAGCCCGGACGGCATGATGTATCGCGAATCATCCAGGCTCACACCCACCGTGGCATACGCCTGCGCTTCGGCTTCCGTCAGTTCGATGACTTCCCAGTCAGCGAGAACCTCTGGCAGTTCGCAGTCAAGATCGTCACGATGCAACAGCAGCAACCCCTCCCGAACTAACACCATGATTCCCAGCAAGTGAAGGAATGCACCTTTCATCGGCATCGGATGTACCTGGTAACCAAAAGGACCGATGTAGTGCTCAAGCCAGCGCGTGCCGGCTCGGTTTGTTGCGATATCGGATTCACCGACAAATAGATGATTGTTGTAACAGATGATATCGCCACCTTCCAGATAGGGCCCGGGACCGCCGCTGGACGGTGCAAAAGGTTGCGCTGGAGGCATAACGACATGATGCGTGTCTGCCCCGTCTTCGATCAATGGCGACACAACATCACGTAACGGAAACACTTCTTTTCGGCGATAGGCCCGCCGGATATTCACTTCAATATAGCTGTCTCTTATAC
>LUSG01000057.1 GCA_001629395.1 Gammaproteobacteria bacterium REDSEA-S15_B12
GCATAGAGCTGGCGCATGTTCAGCAGGCCCAGGTAAGGGCTGCCGCCGCCACCCGTGCCGAGGATCCAGGCACCGACGGCCAACGACTCAATATCATCCAGACTGAGTTCTCGAGTTTCGCTCATTCCAGCAGTTCCCGGATGACGCGGCCGGTGGCCGTGATAGCCAGCAACGTGGGTACGCCTACGGTGGCCGAGACGATGGCTTTGCTGTACGGGGTATAACTCATGCAGTCCATCGCCACGAGGTCCGGTGTGAGGCGGGCCAGCCGTTCTGCGGCATTGCGTGTTTCGGCCTCATCTGCACTGGGGCGTAGAGCCTCGGCAACTACCTCCACACCGGTGCGTTGCCACTTCGCTACCAGTTTGTCCGACTGTTCCGGCAGTGGAACGAGCAGCCCCAACCGGCCGCGCGGGAGCAAACTCTCGGCAAGCGCATTGAGAATTCGTGAGGGAAAGATGACACCCGTATCACCGGCCATCGGAGGAAACTCGCCAGTGCAGGCAAAGACCAGCGTATCGGCACCATCGGCACGAAGCTGTTGCAGTGTGTTGGACGCGTGCTCAATCACAAGGGATTTTGAGATTTTGACATCAACTCCACCGCGCAGTCGGGTGTACAGCGTATCCGCACCATCCATCGGTGGGCGCTGGGCGATCCGCTCGTCAGTCAGGTTATCCAGACAGCCCCGCAACAGGATGCGGGTGGACGAGGGCGCCTGCTCGGAAAACAGCGCAGCAATATCATCGCGGGGTGCCTGCCCGATTGTGGCAATGCCCAACGTGCGTTCGGTAATCACCGAGATAGGGGTTCAGGGCAGGGGCAGTCGTGCCAGTCGTCCGCCATCGACCGTGTAGACCTGGCCCGTGACAAACGAGGCGTCGTCTGAGACCAGCCAGGCGACCAGTGATGCGACTTCTTCGGGTGTGCCGGTACGGCCCACCGGGTGGATGCGGCCAATCTCCTCGCGGAAGCGCACCGGATCCGGCATCGACTCGATGAAGTCGGTATTGAGTTCGGTATCAATCCAGCCCGGTGCGACGGCATTACAGCGGATGCCGTCGGGCCCGTGATCCACCGCGACAGCGCGTGTCAGCGCATGCAGGCCCGCTTTGGACGCACAGTAGGCGGGGTGGCGTGCATTCGAGCCCAGGCCTTCAATGGAACCGATGTTCACGATACGACCACCGTCTCGAAGATAGGGCAGTGCCTGTTTGATCAGAAGAAAAGGTGCGCGAAGATTAACGGCCAGCGTTCGGTCCCAGTTCTCGACCGACATTGTCTCGACAGTCGCCTCCAGCATAATGCCCGCGTTGTTGATCAGGATGTCGAGCTGTCCGGCGTGTTCGGTGACGTGTTCAATAATCTGGCGCGGGGCGTCGGTGTCGGCAAGATCGGTGCAGATGCTGTCAAATTCAGGGTCGTCCTGCCTCTGTGCGGTGAACACCTGAATGCCCTGGCTAGCCAGATTCCGGGCACAGGCTTGTCCGATACCGCTGCGACCGCCCGTCACCAACGCAACCTGTTTGCGGTTTGTTGTCATATCACTGGCTTTCCACCATTGACCTCCAGCAGCGCGCCACACATGTAGCGCGACTGATCAGAGGCGAGAAACAGCACCACGTCGGCGATCTCTTCCGGTTGGGCGATATGTCCCAGCGGTACGGACTGATTGAGATTGTCAATGGCTGTCTCAGGGTCGATACCGCGTGCACCGAATCCCGAGCGCAGCATAGGCGTGTCCACTTCGTTGGGGCAGACGGCGTTCACACGAATACCCTGGTGGGCGTGGTCATGGCCCAGGCACTGGGTCATCGATGCGAGTGCTGCTTTAGACATGCAGTAGAGGGGATGGTTGGGGCCAGGCCGTACACCCCAGCAGGATGAGACATTGACAATGGCACCGCCGCCGCTGGCAGCCAGAATCGGTATGGCCGCCCGGCAGATTCGAAAGGGTGCTTCGACGTTGACAGCCATGGACTGAATGTAGTCATCATCTGTTGAGTCAGTGATGACGCCGCGGCGGATGATCCCGGCGTTGTTGATCACGATATCCAAGCCACCCAGTGCCTCGCTGGCTTTTGCGGGCAGTGCATCGCAGTGCGCGGGATCGGTGAGATCACCCGGGATGGCAGCATTGCACGGGATATCCTCGAGCTGAAAATCTGTCGCCGCAATGGCCGCACCGGCGTCGGTCAAGGCTTTGACAATTGCCTGGCCGATACCCCCGGCTGCGCCGGTGACCAGTGCTTTTTTCCCAGATAATGTCATCGATGTATTGTGGGTGTACCTGCACCAGTCAGGGTGTTTTCACAGGACACCTGCCTAAAACAGGCCGGGTTGGAGCGGTGAGGCAGCCACGAGTCCACCGTCTACGGTTATCGACTGACCTGTTGTGAACGTACTCTGGTCTGAGCCCAGCCAGACAGCCGCGGCGGCAATATCCTTAGGTTGGCCCCAGCGTCCAACTGGATGTCGGGCCAGCCCATCAGCCTTTGAGGCCGCCGGATCACTTGCCAGGCTGAACGCCGCATCAACCATACCGGTCATGATCCACCCCGGGCAGATGGTGTTGCAGCGGATACCTTCGGCACCGTGATCTACCGCAATCGATCGGGTAAGACCTGCTACAAATGCTTTGGATGCGTTGTAGAGCGCCATGGTCGGGTCGGCATGCTCGCCACTGATCGAGCCGATATTGATAATCGAACCACCCTCTGAAGCCGACATGATCGGTATGAAGCGGCGGCAAACCAGAAATACCCCGCGCGCGTTGGTGCCCATCAACAGGTTCCAGTCCTCATCGGTGCTGTTGACCACGGTTTTTTCGAGCTGAACGCCGGCGTTGTTGACGAGGATATCGATGTTGCCGAGTTGACCCACCGCAAATTCTGCCAGTGCGTCGACCTGAGTTGGGTCACTGACATCAGCCTGTAGCCAGTGTACGGCTTTTGGGAGGTCACTATCGGGTGCGTTCCGGCTGCTGGTGACAACCCGCGCCCCCTCGGACATAAACGCATCAATTATGGCGCGGCCGATCCCGCGGCTGCCGCCGGTAACCACGGCGGTCTTGTTATGCAGTTGTCCGGTGCCCGTCGGGTTATTCATGGGCTGCAGGCCCTGCGATAGGCATCGAGCACGAGTCCATGAAAATGATGTACCCCATGTTCACTCATGCCGGACCCTTGTGGATCTACCAGATAACGACCTTGATTGAAGGCCGGAGTCTGCATGCCGCGCTGGACGCTTTCAACGAGCCCGATGTCTTCGGGTTGCAGTACGTCATCGATGAATCGGATGGCCTCCATTTCAGCATCGGTGGGTGTGTTGGTTTCAAAAAAGAAATCGAACTCCTCATAGGTCTCTTCCGCATTGACCGGAATAAAGCGCCACACCATAAAGTTACCCCTGCCTGGGTAACGCATCAGGGTTGTGTTGGGCCAAAGATACCAGACCGCATGGTCGGTCACACTCACGTCATCGACGCCATAGGCCTGATTTTCCGTACGGCCCGCTGTGGCCATATGGCTGGAATAGATACCATGAGTTTTGACTTGGTAGGAATCCATCTCCACCAGGGTCACAAAATCTTTGTGGGCCACGGGGCAGTGATAGCACTCCAGAAAATTATCGACGACGGCTTTCCAGTTGGCTTTCAAGCGATAGGTCAAGCGGTGTGCAAAGGTCAACTCTCCAAGATCCGGTGCATAAGTCATTACTTCCTGGGCGAGGTCACCGCTTTGCTCAGCCAGTGTTGAAGCGTCAGGATCTAGATTGACAAAAACCAGGTGACAGAAGACCTCGACTTGGATGGTTTGCAGGCGAACGTCATTGTCGCGGAAATTTTCGATCAATTCACTGCGCCGTGCCCGCCGCAGTGACCCGTCAAGATCGTAGACCCAGGCGTGGTACGGACAGGTGATAGTGCTGGTGATGCCCTCACCCTGCAGCAGTTCATGTCCCCGGTGCTGACAGACGTTGTAAAAAGCCTGTAGGCCACCCCCGGTATCGCGGGCCACAAAGATGCTCTGGCCCTGTAGGGATGCGGTGACATAGCTGCCGGGCTGGCGCAGCTTTTCTTCGTGGCACACGAACTGCCAGGTCCGGTGGAATACTTGCTCGCGCTCAACAGTGAGAAAACGGTTATGGCGATAGCAGTCACTGTGGATCGAGCTTGATCGGGCTGCGACCGGATCATAGCCCTCATTATCAAAATTGTTTGGGTCAAGCCACTGTTCAAACGCCTGCTTGAGATCGGGCCATTCCCGATCGATGGTGGCATACCAGGCCGTGTCACGGTTGCGCTGCTTGTAGACCGTGGCCTGACGGAAGACGCCTTCATAAGACAGACCCAGTCTCTGAGCTGCTATGCGCGATGGCGCATTGAGCGCATCGCATTTCCACTCATAGCGCCGGTAGCCGAGTGTAAATGCCTGTTTCATCATCAGGTACATCGCTTCGGTCGCGGCAGGTGTTCTTTGCAGTAGCGGGGAGTAGTGGATATGGCCGACCTCGATCGAACCAGCGGATGGCGTGATTCTGAGGTAACTGGCAATCCCGACGCTAGTCTGATTTTCACCATCGATGATGGTAAAGAAAAATGGATCATCCAGCTTGGCCATGTCACTCAGCCAGATGTGGAACTCGGCATAGTTCCCGAATGGCCCCTGCGCCAGGTAGGTCCAGTTGCGGCCTTCGGTATCGAGCGCATACGCATCGAATAGTGATGGTCCATCCCGGTCCGGGTCGAGGCGTTCGAGCCGGCAGTAGCGTCCGATCATCGGTTCGCCGGGTGGCCTGACCGGAGGGTTCCAGTCGCCAATAGAAAATCCAATCGGTTGAATGGTCATCGCTTTAGATTGTTTTCGCCGCGTGAAATTGTCGGCACAGATGAATTAATGCCCACCGCACACCTCTGATGATCCGATGCGACTGATTCAACGATCAAGCGAGCAAAATGCTGTTGAACCGGGTCCCAGTAGGGTGATAGTACGCCACCATCAAACCCGTCGGATAAGCGCCCGGCCTGCATGCGCTCGAGGATGCCAATGTCTTCATTGTTCAGATCATGCCAATTATTGATGACCACATTTCGCGCCGTTGTGTATTTATCACTATTTGCGCCGTCGCCGATAAAATAGAGTCCGATCGATTCTTTGCATCGATCAGGTCCTGATGGTGTCGCAACAAAGGTGGCGAGTTGGTCCGGAAAAATCTCAAATGCAAAATTGGGGAACAAGACATACCAGTCTCCGCGCCTTTTCTTGTCACTCGGAAGGTTCGGAAAGTACGGCAATCCCTCCCCGCGGGCAGGGTCCGTTTCCGTGAATTCGTAGCCGCATGAAAGAATGTGATTTTCGAATACCGGTGGACTTCGTTCTGCCATCGAGACAAATGAATTAAGCCAGGGATGACAGGAGAAGACGTGATAAGGCTCGATGAAATTTTCGATTGCCAATTTCCAGTTCGCATGAATATCGAATTCCAGCTCGGTGCCAAATTTCAAGGCGCTCAGATCGTAACCGGCGAGTTTATTGACTAGGGGCTCAATATGCGCTGAAAAATCAGTGGCATTCCCATCTAAGTTAACAAACACCCAGTCGTTCCAGGTTTCACATCGAATCTCAATCAAGTTTGATTCCAGACATTGGTCGGGGTTGACGTCGTGTTTGTCACCACCGAAAAAATGAGGCCGTGCCAGCAATTTGCCGCTGAGGCTGTAGCTCCATGAATGATTGGGGCAGACGATCGTACGGCATTTGGATTTCCATTCATCGACCAACTTCGCACCGCGATGCCGGCAGACGTTATGAAAGGCTCTGATGACGGTTTCATTACTTTTAGCCAGCAGGATGGGTTGTCCAGCCACCTCCACGGGTAACAGGTCGCCAACATTGGGGAGTTTGTGAGCAAAGGCAGCGAATACCCAGGTGTTTTTGAAAAGTGAGTTCTGCTCCAGCTTGAAAAACGCCGAATCAGTGTAGGCAGCATTTGGCAGGGCAGACCCCTGAGCAGTGGGCTCAGTGATGCGTGTCCAAAGATCCGGATCAAACCAATGATCGTTGCCCACCAGGCGCTCCTGCCGTATCGAGAGAATTCATAGGCCCTCTATGCTGCTACTTATCCCTGTGAAATGCTCCGCAGACTCACCCGGAGTGTCTTCACTGTAAAGACCAGGCGGCCTGAAATCCATCCAGAACTGCCTCTTCAACGGTTCTGGGAATGAGTACGTCACCGACTTTTATAAGTGTGGGTCGTTTGTGCGTGTCTGTTGACTCGAATAACCAGTCGCATTCCTTATTTGACTGGGGTGCGTAGCAACTGACGATCGTGTCGACGTTTTCGCAGATGATCGGCTCACTGTTGATCATATGTTGGAAAAATGCTGTTCGATCCTGTGCTCCGAAAAAACGAGCAAAATTGATGAATTCGACATTCAGACTCTGCAGTTCACCGATCCATTGGTCTCGAACAATACCTGGAATAGACTCTCCCGCGATACTGGAACCTGATAGTAGTCTTACGTGATGCCCTTCCTGAGCCAGTTTATGGGCAACCCCAAGACCGGTCCAATCGCATGCCCAATCTGCGATCACAACATTCTGTCCAATTTTCTTGTGTTGCTGGATGACAGACCAAGCATGAACGAGTTCCACATTGTCTACTTCAACTTCTGGCAGTCGGGTCACTGCGCCTGTTGCGACGATTATTGTGTCGGGCTCGAATTCGTTGATCGTCTCACTGGATACGGTTGAATTTAGGAAGATCTCGACACTGTTTCGTTCTAATTCATGAGCAAGATTCGTGGTGACACCACCGAATTCAGCCCGGCCAGGCAGTAGTTCTGCAAGATTTACCTGGCCGCCGAGCCTTGCCTGCTGTTCAAAAAGTACAACGCGATGCCCGTGTTCTGCTGCAGTCACAGCGGCTTTCATTCCAGCTGGACCGCCACCGATGACCATGACAGTTTTCGTTGATTGTGATCGTTGGATATTCTGGAAAAGCTGCTCTCTACCGGTTCGTGGATTCTGGATGCAGGAAATGGCGTGGTGCGTTAGACGATGCCCCACACAGGCTTGATTGCAACCGATGCAGGCGCGGATGTGATCGCTTTTGTTCTGGCTAACTTTGTTTACGAACTCTGGATCGGCAATCAGTGCCCGCGCCATGCCAATCATGTCGGCCTTATGCTCAGATAAGATTTCTGATGCCGTCTGAGGTTGGTTGATCCTTCCTGCAACCAGCACTGGTTTCGAGACTACGTTTTTCAACCGCGCAGCATCGTCTGCTACATAAGCATGGGGGATAGCCATGGGTGGAAAGACATGAATCCAGCTGCCTGGAGAAGACGATGAACCAGCAATCACACTGAAATAATCCAGGTCATCGTCCTCTTCCAATGCGCTACAGATTCTGATGACTTCATCGGGGTCCAGGGCGGTCTCCGTCTTCTCGTCCAGGGTGATGCGAATTCCTAAGGCTTTCTCTTGACCAATGGCCTTTCTTGTTTGTGTAACCGATTCGCGTAAGAACCTCAGCCGATTGTCGAAGCTGCCGCCAAATTCATCGTCTCGTCGATTTGTTGCCGGGTTTAGAAATTGGGCAATCAGATAACCCATGCTCGCTAGAATTTCGACCCCATCTAAATCCGCTTCCACCAGACGCACAGCTGCCTTGGCGTAGCTATCGATGACCTCCCAGACCATTTCATTGGGCATGGGCCTGGGTACCACGCGATAACGATCATCGGGAATATCAGACGGAGAGTAGATCAGTGGTTTTGATCCGTCATGAGTGTATCGAACGGCACGCCCCGCATGGAACAGCTGCCCGAATACCGATGTGCCATGCTCCCTGCAACGTCTGGTCAGCTTTTTCAGTCCCGGAATAATGGTGTCACGACCCGCGTTCAAGTAAGCCGATTCGAACTCGAAGCTTGGGTGAAAAGCCATGCCCTCGAGAATGATCAGGCCCACGCCGCCTCTTGCGCGAGCCTCGTGGTAGGCGATCAGGTCATCCGTAACGACACCTTCGGATCCCAACGTCGTGCCGTGTGGAGGATTGAAAATCCTGTTCGGTATCCTAGCCGGTCCTAGATCAATTGGTTCAAGCAGGTTCTCGTGCATTTTCAACCACTGCTAAGTTGGTAATGGAGATGGCTTCTATCGCAACGGCAAGGTCTTTGGGAAATTGTAAGTATCGACTATCATGAGTTGTGCGTCTATTGAAATGAGAATGGTTGGCGGATGGGCTTAATCGAGACTTGCGACGCTGGAGTTGTCCGTACCTTGGATCCTGCGTACTACACAAGTGACGCGATCTACCAGCAAGAATGTGCTGGGCTTTTCATGAGAGCCTGGCAGTATGCAGGCCATGTTTCGCAGGCGCCCAATCCTGGTGATTACTTCACCTTTGAGATCGCTGGCCAGCAGCTTTTCTGCATTCGCAATTACGATAACGTACTGCTCACGTTCTACAACGTCTGCCAGCATCGTGCGCACGAACTCGTTAAAGGTCAGGGCCACCGTGATAAGGCGATTGTCTGCCCATACCATGCGTGGGCGTATCGCCTGGATGGTAGTTTGCTGCGCGGCCCTAATATCGAAGTTATGCCGGAATCAGTTAGAGACAGCGTCTGTCTGAGATCGGTATCTACTCAGGAGTTTTGTGGATTTATCTTTGTTAACCTGGATGATGAAGCCGCGCCAATGGAAAGCTGGTTTCCGGAAGTGGAAATCCAGTTGCGTGAATTTGTTCCGGATATCGATCTATTGAAGCCTATCGAGACAATCTCTGTGAACGAAAAATGCAATTGGAAGGTCTCGGTTGAGAACTATTCGGAGTGTTATCACTGCCGGATCAATCACAGGACGTTTGCCACGGGTGTCATCAAAGCGGAAACCTACGACATTCAACCCCAGGGATACTGTCTACGCCACACCACGGAGTGTCAGAACCTGGGTCAGATGAGTTATCCCATTGACCTCGATGCCAACACCCATGCGGGTGATTATTCATCGTGGTTTCTGTGGCCGACATTTTCCTTTCAGGTGTATCCGGGTAATGTGCTCAATACCTATCACTGGCAGCCAACATCGGTGGACGAGGTTAGCGTGTCGCGCGGTTGGTATACAGTTGATGGAAAACCCTCAGACCTTATTCATGACCTGGCAGTCCAAGACCGCAAGACCACGGTCGAAGAGGATGTCCACCTGGTTGAGTCGCAGCAAAGGGGGTTTAGCAATCGTGGTTACCGGCCCGGACCTTTGGTCATCAATCCGGCAGGTGGTGTGAACTCTGAGCACTCGATACAGGTGTTGCAGCAGTGGATGCGTGACGGCTGTGAGCCATAACCAACGATGAAAATCACTCGTATTGAGGCCTTCCAGGTTGAACTGCCTTACGCGGGAGGGAGTTACCACTGGGGTCGCGGCAATGTGATCCGAACGGCGTTGACCACGGTGATCACGGTACACACGGATGAGGGATTCACGGGTTGCGGCGAATCCTGTCCAATCGGGGGTAACTATCTGGCGGCTTTCGCGGAAGGTATCGTGCCGGCACTTTCGCTCTTGGCCCCGGCCGTTATCGGTGAAGACCCACGCGAGGTTCATGCTATCGAACGGCGCATGGACGCTGTACTTCGCGGTCCCCCTTATGCCAAGTCAGCGATTGATGCCGCTTGCTGGGATATTCTGGGACAGAGTTGCGGACAACCAGTGTGTGTTCTGCTGGGGGGAAGGCTTACCATTGGTGGTTCGATGTATCGCGTTGTGCCTCAGAAGGATCCGCATGCAGCTGCCCAGGAAATGGAAGTACACCGCTCAGCCGGATATCGGCAGTTTCAGATCAAGGTTGGTAACGACTGGAAGGCGGATATCGACCGCATAATTAATGCGACCTCACTGCTTGAACCGGGAGAAACTGCGTTTGCTGATGCCAATCGCGGCTGGAGCCTTAACGAAGCACTCGCAGTAGTTCACGCTGTTCGTGACACCGGTGTGATGATTGAGCAGCCCTGTGACAGCTACGACGAGTGTCTCCACGTTCGTCGTCGTACAGACCTGCCCATGAAGCTGGATGAATGTGTGACTGATCTAAAAATGGCGCAGCGTGTGGTGGTTGATCAATCTGCCGAAGTGGTATGCCTGAAGATCTCGAATCTTGGCGGTTTAACCAAGGCCCGACGAATACGGGACTATCTCGTTGAGCACGGGCTCTCGGTTGTCTGTGAGGATACCTGGGGCGGAGAAATCACGACAGCGGCGGTGGCGCACTTTGCGGCATCTACTCCCGCCTCGCTTCTGTATAACACAACTGACCTGCACAATTACAACACTGTTTCAACCGGACAGCCACCGCCAGTGGTCCGAAATGGCAAGTTGTACGCGGGCACTGAACCAGGCCTGGGCGTGAAACCGGATACTCAGGTTCTGGGAGAGCCGCTCGCAATTTACACAGAAAGTTCAAATGAAGATTAAGAAGATTTCCGTCTATCAAAAGGATCTGCCACTTTCAGAACCCTATTGGTTGTCCGGTGGACGGCTGAAATTCGAGGTTCTGGATGCCACCTTCGTGAAAATAGAAACCGATAGTGGCTATATCGGCTGGGGCGAAGGCACACCTTGGGGGCATACCATGTGAAATCTCCAATTGATATGGCCTGTATGGATATTTCGGGCCAAGCCGCTGGGTTGTCGTTGCCGGACTTGTTGGGTGGGCGTTATGAAACCGGTACCCGCGTCATGTCATCCATCTCTTCAGGTCCGCCAGACCATATGATGGAGATCATCAGGAAATACCGGGAGATGGGCTATCGTGGCCATTCGGTAAAGGTGGGTGGCAGTGATATCGAGCTCGATATCCGTCGGATCCGGCATATCGAGCAAAACCGGCTTGAGGGAGAGCGCATTCTCTATGATGTTAACCGGGCCTGGACGCGGCGGGAAGCCGCTGTTGTGATGAATGCAGTTGCAGATCTGGGAGTGACGTTTGAGCAGCCCTGCGAGACGACGGAAGATATCAAAGCCGTGCGTATGGTCACCACCGCCTCCATTTCGATAGACGAATCACTGGTCAGTCTGAATGATATGGTTAGGATTGCCCATGAAGGCATTGCAGATGTGGCTGGAATCAAGATCAATCGGGTCGGCGGGCTGACAAAGGCCAGGCGAATTCGAGATGTGGCGATCGCTCACGGTATCCAGATCTATGTCATGGCCACTGGAGGATCTGTATTGGCCGATGCCGAAGCCGTATCTTTGGCACAAACTATTCCGGATGAGTTCCGCCTGGGCTGCTGGGCTTGCCAAGACATGCTGACAGTCGACGTAGCACCAGGCAGGGGACCGCGTAACCAACACGGCGAACTTACGATTCCAGATCTGCCAGGCTTAGGATTTTCACCAGATGAGTCATTACTGGGAAAACCAGTTGCGGTGTATACAGCATAGGACTCGGGCGTTAGCCAAGACGCTATCAAGATGACAACTGAAATCCCAAAAACAATGCAGGCGGTTGTACTGACAGGCCACGGTGGCCTGGATAAGTTGGTGATTCATGATGATTGGCCCACCCCGATTCCGGAAGCGGACGATGTACTGATCCGCGTGGGTGCTTGTGGGCTTAATAACACTGATGTCAATACCCGCAGTGCCTGGTACTCCAAAGGTAACATGGAAGCGACTACCGGAGATGTCCTAGCGGGTGCCGACGGGGAGGATGGTACCTGGGGCGGTACCTCAGTCAGTTTCCCACGAATCCAGGGGGCTGATGTTGCCGGTATCGTGGTGGCGGTGGGGCAGCAGGCTGATGACGCACTTATTGGGCAGCGGGTGTTGGTCGATGGATGGCTCCGTGACTGGAGTGATCCAATGAATCTCGATAAAACTGGGTACTTCGGCAGTGAGTGTGATGGCGGTTATGCCGAATACACCAAGGTCAGTCAACGTCAGATCCATCCGATTGACTCTGCATTGACCGATGCGGAGCTGGCGACGTTCGCCTGTAGTTATGTTACGGCAGAAAATATGCTGAGTCGTGCCCAAGTCGCAGCGGGTGATACCGTGCTGGTGACCGGGGCGTCAGGCGGTGTTGGATCTGCGCTTGTCCAACTTGCAAACCGGCGCGATGCAGTTGTGGTTGCGCTATGTGGTACTGATAAAGCTAATGCGGTGAATGACCTCGATCCTGCAGCAGTGCTTGAACGTAATGTGACAGATATACGATCACGGCTTAAGGCAGCGATCGGCCGCGATACCGTCGATGTGGTAGCTGATGTGGTCGGGGGCGCTCGGTGGCCACAGCTGATCGATGTCATAGCACGGGGGGGACGTTATACCTGTGCTGGAGCCATTGCCGGACCGGTCGTAGAATTCGACCTGCGGACATTCTATCTACGCGATCTTATCTTTACTGGTGCCACCGTGGCGCCGCCCGGTGTCTTCAAGGAGTTGGTGCGCTATATTGAGCAGGGTGAGATCAGGCCGTTGCTTGCAGCAACCTTCCCTTTGTCACAGTTCCATGCCGCGCAGCAGGCATTTATCGACAAGCATCACGTTGGGAACATCGTGGTGTGTCCAGGCACTTGATGCATCAAGAATAATTCCACAGACCATGAAAGAGCGCACGACACATTTATCGGAGCACAGCAAAATCCAAAAGGTGCGTGATGTGTCGGCCGCACTGTTGGACGGGACGTTTGATCCGGTCGCTGATGACCGGTCTGTCGGACCTGAAGATGCTGTGCCCACAGCAGACCAGTTTGCGGCACATCTGATCTGGACAGGTCGCGATGCCATGTTGCCTGAACGGCCATATCTGATTCGTCTTGCAGGCATCGAAACGACTGTCCAGATAACGGATCTGTCGTATCGCGTTGAGCCAGATACGCTGGAGCAGCTCGCAGCCAAAACACTGGTTGAGGGTGAGATCGCCTACTGCAAGATCGCTCTGGATCGGGCCGTACCGTTCGCCGATGACAACAGTGATGACTGGGCCGGAGCGTTTGCCCTGGTCGATAAGACTCAGAACATGACAGTGGGTGCCGGTGTGATTGATTTTCCTTTACGCAGGGCGACCAATGTGGTGTGGTACGACATGCTGGTCGATAAAGCAACCCGCGCGGAGGCTAACCAGCAGACACCGTGCGTGCTGTGGCTTACCGGCTTATCGGGTGCCGGTAAGTCGACCATTGCTAATCGGGTGGAACAGAAACTGCACGTGATGGGTAAACGTACTTATCTGCTCGATGGGGACAATATTCGTCATGGGCTCAGCCGTGATCTTGGGTTTACCGATCAGGACCGCGTCGAGAACATCCGGCGCGTGGCGGAAGTCGCTAAACTGATGGCCGATGCCGGTTTGATCGTTATGGCGTCGTTTATTTCGCCGTTTCGCTCTGAACGGGCGATGGCGCGGTCGCTCATGGGAGAAGGTGAATTCGTGGAGATTTTTGTGGATGCGTCGCTTGCGGTTTGCGAGACCCGTGATCCGAAATTGCTGTATAAAAAGGCAAGAGCCGGGCAGTTGAAGAACTTCACCGGTATAGACTCGGCCTACGAACCGCCGCAAAACGCAGAAATCGTCCTCAACGCCGAAGACACAGACCCGGACGCACTCGTAGAACAGATCATTTCGTATCTTCAAACACACAACTACTTATAGGAAGTGGCTGTCATTGGAGCACACATGAACGACTATCGGAAACCAGTCCACTGGTCGGATTCGAAAAACAAATTATTCTCTCATCAGGTTGGGTTTACCGATCAGGACCGCGTCGAGAACATCCGGCCTGCCGTCATATAGCCATCATCTCTCCCAGCGAAAGGAGAACCTCAACCTGCTGGAGGAATTTGTCGAATGCATGGCCAACAACGGTGCAGATGTCTGCGGTCAGGTCGGCTCGAACTGGGTGCATGCCAGCGGTTTGGGGGTCGAGGGTATTCGTCGGTACTGTGAACAACTCAGTGAGACCTATGAGACACCGTTTCACATGGCGGGCTATGCCATGGTGGAGGCCTTGCGTGATTTGAATGTCGACAAGGTTGCGCTGAATGGGGTCTACCACTGGCCGGACTGGTGGCAAGGCACGGCAGGCTTTTTGAAAGAAGCGGGGTTTGATGTGGTGTGGGCTGGAAACTTTGTTGACCAGGGCTGGTTTGAGAGTCAGGAGGCGCTTAACGACTGTATCTGGTGTTTTGACGGTGATCTTGCCCGTAAATCCTTTGAGTACATTGCCACCAAGGCGCCGAATGCAGATGCCTATCTGGCTATCGGCATGAGTAATTACCGGCGCGAAGGCGATGGTCTGGCACAGCGTTTTGTCTCTTTGGAAGTTGGGCTCGAGAAAATGTTGGGCAAACCGCTCATCACACACGACAACGCGCTTTACTGGCGGATTTTCAAGACGCTGGGTCTGGCGCCCGTCACTGAGCAGGGTGATTTGTTGTCTTCGCTGAAGGACTAAAAGCTGTGCATGAGATTCTCGTGCTATGGGCAACACCTCGGTCTACCGGTACTGCATTTGAATGGATGATGCGCCAGCGCGGTGATCTCACGTGTTTTCACGAACCATTCGGAGAATGGTGGTACGAGGGTGATGGCGCGCCGTGGCCCCGGTTGACACCGGACAGTCCCAGAAAGCCTGGCCTGACGTTTGCGCTAGTCTGGTCCAAACTGCAACGGGCAGCGGCGCAAGGCCCGATTTTCTCCAAGGATTTTCCTCACTACATCGAGAAGCACTGGACCGATGAGTTTCTAAGTCACTTCACACATACCTTTCTGATTCGTGATGCGGCGAAGGTCGTCACCAGCGTGCAAAAGCGCTGGCCAGACGTGCACCTTAAGGAACTGGCATTTGCGGAGCAACGTGCACTGTTTGACCGTATCTCAGATCGAGACGGTCAGGCACCACCGGTTATTGATTCGGATGATCTACTCGAAAATCCGGAAGGCATTGTCCGTGCTTATTGTGATGCTGTTGGCCTACCCTTTATTCAAGAGGCACTCACCTGGGAGGCGGGTATCAATACGAGTTCATATAGCTGGTATGACGGCGGATCCTGGCACGAGAAATTAAAAGGCTCGACTGGACTAAAACCGCAGGAGCCGGGTTACACGGATATTTCCACTGCGCCCCACCGCGCCAAACAGTTGTACAAAAAAGTACGGCCACATTATGAGCACCTTTATCAGTATCGCTTGACAGCCTCCTAGGACAGATTCCAAGAACTGTAAAGACGTCTGCCTGTCATTCAACCAACTGTGCCAGCACATTTTCTCTACGCGCTGGAGTAAGACCCAGTGCATTCTGTATAAAACTCTCAGCCGAGCCGTAGTATTCTGACATTGCGGTAAAAGCTGCTTCCAGGTAGTGCGTGTCGGCCGTAAAAACGGCCTTCCGCACTTCGTCAGATTCTTCTTTGAGCACATCTGTCGGCATTTCCCAGTATTTATTTGATAGCAGGTAGTCATCGAACACCGCGTCGCGAGAGGCGCCGAGTGCGGTCAGCAGCAGGGCAGCCGCCAGACCCGTGCGGTCTTTGCCGGCCACACAACAGAAGGCCAGCGGAAAGTTATTCGGCTCCAAAATACTGTTGAAGAAGAGCTTATAGGCATCTGCGTGATCCAACACTAAAGATCGGTAGATATCCGCTAGTATTTTTCGCGCACTTGTGCCCGTGAGTTTTTCGCCGGAAAGCGCTGAGCGAATCAGCACGCTGACACTGATAGGAGCCGCAATGGTGTTTGTGTTTGCGCTGAACGACATGTCGATAGGTACTTTCTGTTTTTGTTTGTCATCTCGGAAATCACAAAGGGTACGGATGCCCAGTGTCTGGAGTCGGCTCAGCGTGTCGGTATCCGTCGTCGAGATCTCGTTAGAGCGGTACAGTGTGTGCCAGCGCATTGACCCGCCCTGTACCGCATAGCCGCCCAGGTCCCGCAGGTTGCTGATGCCCGGAATGGGTCTTCGAAGCGGTGGTGCGGTCATCGTCCCACGGGTGGCAGCGGGAACACAGCCATTAAAGCGTTGCAGACGATACGATTAACCTATCTGTCAATCAGTCCAGCAACGACGGTTCCAGCGGATCGCTAGAGAGCATTTCATAACCGTCCGAGGTTACCAGTACTTGCTGTTCCAATTTAACGCCGTCGCGTTCCCCGACAGCACCCATGTAACTCTCTACACAAATTATCATTCCTGCTTCCAATGTCCCACTGTATGGATTGGGTCCACGAAATATAGGATTCACTCTTGGATATTCATCACACATGCCTACCCCGTGAATGACACAGGTGTAAGCGTTCTGATGAAATGCCTCTGGCGGCATAAAGGCTTGTTGCTGGAAGGCATCCAGAGTGATCCCCGGCCGGATCAGCCGTAGATTGTGTTCGATCTCATCCAGGGCAAGGCGATAGAGTTGTTTCTGACGTCTGGTTGGCATTGCTGGACCGCAGTGCAAGGTCCGAGAAATATCGGCACAGTAGCCCTGCGGCCCGACCATATCGGTGTCAAAGCCCACCAGGTCCCCAGATTCTACGCGCCTGAGCGTGGCTTCCTGCATCCAGGGGTTGATTCGCGGCCCAGAAGCGAGCATGCGACCGTCGTGCCAGTCACCGTTGTTAGCAAGGTTGGCGTAGTTGAGTAAGCCCCACAGTTGGGCTTCGGTTACGCCAGCATGAACTGCTGTTTTTAGTTTGGCGATTCCATGCTCGGCGACAGCGATCGCCCAGCGGATACAGTTGATCTCATCTTCCGATTTGATCACCCGCGCGTTTTCCGAGGCCAGTACACCATCGATCACTTCAAGTCCTGCCGCCTCCAGCGCCTGGGTGATACGGAAATCGGCCGGGCCTTGCGGAATTCATCCGCCATGGGGGCGGAATCCAAGGCGCCATAGATGACTACCGGGCCATCAACGGGCACAAACAGGTAGGCCGTGGGGATGTGTGACTGAAACAGTGCATAAGCCCGGTAGTCGACCGCATACCGGAGGCTGACCGGATTGACAAGCAGGCACATTGCGGCTCCGGTTTCTTCAATACACGACCGAAGCCGCGCCAAACGATGGGTATGCAGGCGGCCGATGTCGATTGGGGGTGCCGACTTAACTCGGGTGAGATCGCTCCAGTCATCTTGGGAAACAAGCCGATCAGGAGAAAATCGATTCACGATGTAATTATCCTGTTGATGGTATGTGGTCTAAGCTCATGGATTGGGTCCGCCCGGCCCGGAGCCAGACAACACCCGCAGTAGGATGTAGGATAGCGTCCTTTTCAGGTGACCTCAGCTGCACCGCTTAAGTCGATGGTATTGCCCGTTGCTTGGGGCGCTGCACCGCTGGCGAAGAAAGTTATCAAGCTGGCTACCTCTTCCGGCGTCGCCACACGCCCAGTGGGATACATCGCAGCCATGGCGGCGAGTCCTTTCTCCTCAATGACCGGGCTGACCATGTCGGTCAGTACAAAACCCGGTGCGATGCCGTAGGCAAGGATATTGTCTTTCGCGCCATCCCGGGCGATGGTTCGATTGAGGGCCAGCATACCGGCCTTGGAGGCACCGTAGTGCAAGTGGTCGATGTTGTCGCCTCGTTTGCCAGAGCGGCTCGAAACATTGATCAGCACACCGCCACCGCTTTCACGAAAGTGGGTGACGGCGCGGCGGCAAAGTTGGGCGGCGGCCAACAGGTTGATGCGCAACGTTCGTTGCCAGTCGCCAAGCCAGCGATCAAGATCAAGATCCAGGGGTGACTTTTCGTAGATGCCTGCGTTATTGACCAGGACATCGATACGACCGTGCCAGGCTACGGCCTTATCCCAAAGGCGTTCAGTTTCGCTTTCAGATGTGAGGTCTGCCTGACATAGATGAATCGAAGGCTCACCAAATTCATGAGCGAGTGCCTGTGCAGCGGTAAGGTTGGAGCCGAAGTGAACGACTACGCTGCCGCCCTGGGTGACGAGTTGGCGTACGGTGGCTGCCCCGATACCGCGTGAGCCTCCCGTCACGAGTATGGTCTTGCCGGTCAAGTCAATCATCTGTTTTAGATACGACTAAGTTTTGTTTGTAGATCTCCTTGATGAAAAGTCTACCCGATTGGCAGGCTGGGGAGTGTCAGGACATTAGGCTTTGTTCCTCCTGTCCGTGGGTGATGTGTCAATCCGATCGCCAGCAGTAGCACGGGGCGATTGTCCTATTTGGGCTGGTGCCATTAAGCGCTGGCCCATTTAATGACAGTCAGAGTCAGGGTGATCACGGCTACGACTGCGATAGATGCTGAAATACACCATATGATTCTGTCTCCACCTGTAAAGCTCTTCATAACTGATTCCTTGTCCTAGTTGTCGGTAAGTGGCTGATGTGAGCCGCTGAAGGCTGGTGTTCTAACGAAATGGACGGGTGGAGTGCTTGACCTACGTCAAGAATCGACGCATTTTCTGTGAATCACATGCCGGTTCACCGGTCGGGGTGGGGTCTGTGTACACCATGCCAAATCAACGCTATTTCCGCTTATAATGTAAGGAAATAACTAAATAACGTTGGTTTTCTCTATGTCGCTGTCTGGTCTGGTTTAAATACCCCCGTGAAGCTGACTTGTCAGGACTGTTCCCTGGCTGAACTCTGTTTGCCGCGTGCACTGTCGCCGGACGATATGAGACAGTTTGAGACGATGGTTGATCAGCGCCCGGCAATGGCGCGGGGTAATTTTTTGTACCAAACTGGAGATGTGTTCGGGGGGTTGTACGCAGTGAAATCAGGATCTTTCAAGACAATGATTTCAGCGTCTGACGGCGAAGACCAGATCACCGGGTTTTACCTGCCAGGTGAATTGTTCGGTTTTGATGGACTCGCTGATAACCATTCCTGTTCAGCAGTTGCACTCGAACACAGTTATGTCTGTGAATTACCGCTGAGTTCTATCGATCAGCTGGTGGCAAAAATCCCTAATTTGCGACGTGAACTGGATCGACTGATGGCACGGGAGATAACCACAGATCAGTCTATGATGTTGCAGCTTTCCCGCCGTACGGCCGAGCAACGATTGGCTGCTTTTCTTGTCAGTCTGTCTACTCGATTCAGGCAGCGCGGCTTTTCAGGCACTGAATTTCGTCTGAGCATGTCCCGTCACGACATCGCGAACTACCTGGGCCTCGCCGCCGAAACTGTCAGCCGCCTTTTTAAGCGGCTTAAACAGCATCATCTGGCGTTCGTTAACGGAAGAACCATAATCATCCAAGATTTCGAGGCTCTGCACCGCCAGATTCATGGTTCTGGAGGCCAGTAAATACCGGCATAGGCCCAACCATAATCGCGCGACGCTGTCCCAGCGTCTGTTTTCAATGACTTCAGATCAAGCTCCGGTGGCAAATCTCTAGTGTCAGACAGCGTCGGTTCCAGATCCTGACACAGGTCAATACTTCGCTGTTCTACGCGCCGTAGCGAGTCCTCAGTTCCGCTTTCAGGACCTTTCCAAGAGCGCTCTTGGGCAGTTCATCGACGAACAGCATCTGGCGCGGTATTTTGTGCGAATAGTGCTTCTCCATAGGTATCGTCAGGCACGCCGACCACAGCCGCATCGCTGATTTGCGGGTGTTGCCGAAGTACCGCCTCGACTTCCGCGGAGTAGACGTTTTCACCCCCCGTGATGATCATGTCTTTTTTCCGGTCAACAATGCTCAGGAACCCGTCGCTGTCGATCGAACCGATATCGCCGGTATAAAACCATCCATTCTTGAAAGCGTTTTCCGACATTTCAGGTTGATTAAGGTATTCCGTGGCCACGTTAGGTCCGCGCACCACGAGCTCACCGGTTTCACCGGTCGGGGCATCACGGCCGGTGGAATCCAGAATTCGGGTGTCTACGCCCGCCAACGGCCGACCGACTGAACTGAGGGCGCTGCTATCCGGACCTTGAGACTGAAAGACCTGGCTATAGTGCATCATTGTGAGGATGGGCGACGTTTCAGTCAGACCAAATCCATGCACCATCGAACCGTTGGACAGAAAACGTTGTGCCTTTTGCAACAGTTCAAGCGGTACGTGAGCACCCCCACTGATAAAAATGCGTAAGGCAGTCAGGTCACGCTGCGCCAACAATCCCTGTGCCAGAACCTGCTGAAGGATCGTCGGCGGTATCATGGTGTAGGTGATCTTCATCGACGCTAAGGCGTCGACAAAACTTTCCGGTGTTGGTGTGGCGAGGTAGGCGTGGCTGCCACCAGCCAGGGTCACGGCCGTGCCCAGCAGGTCGGCAGAATGGAACATTGGTGCCACATGCAGCATACGATCCGTGTCGGTCACGCTTAACGCCAAGCCCACTTGCAGACCGTTACTGACAACATTGCGATGGCTCAACGTTACACCCTTGCCCCGACCGGTGGTGCCGCCGGTATACAGCAGAATCGCGGGTGAGTCTTCATCAGCTTGAAAGGCATCGGCCGGTTCGGCAGATGCCAGTAATGCGCTGTAACTGTTTGTCAGGCCACCGCCTGGTGAATCCTCCAGGTCAATGACCCGATCTGACCAGGCACTGAGTTCTGGCGTCTCGAGAATGGGCAAAGCGGCTGCACCGACCCAGATACAGGCTGGCTGGCTGTCATCAAGAATCTGGGCGATTTCAGTCGCGGCGAGGCGTGTGTTGATGGGGACGGGAACAGCGCCCATCCAGTAGCCGGCGTGGATCAGTGTGGCCTGGCGTGCAGAATTTGATGCAAGAATGGCAAATCGATTGCCCGGCTTAAGACCCAACGCAACCAGCGCACCTGCCAGTCGGGAGACCTCGTCACAGTGCGCTGCCCAGTGGATCTGCCTTCCATCCTCAATGAGAAACGCTGGGCGGTGTGCAAAATGCCGGCGCGCCCGGATCAGGGCTGACACCAGGGTCAGCATGTTCAGTTCTGATTTTTGCGGGCGTCAAAATACCGTTTGGTCACAGAAGACAGACCGCGTTCGGCATAGCCACGACAGGCCCGCTCTTTGAATTCGATCGCCTTCTGCCATTCATCGAGACCGTAGTATTCTCTTTCAGCGACGCATCGGATTTCGCGAACTGTTGCAGTATCAAGACCAAGCTTCTCAGCGATCTGTTCATCGGAAAAGCCTGGTCGCCTTGTCTCAGGCGGCAGGTTCTCAGGATAGTTCACCTGAATGGATTGTGACATCTCTATTACCTGGTCCCGGTATTGTTGGTAGGTTTTGGGGTCAATGTAGAAAAAACTCATTCTGGTCTCTCCAGTGATGAAGATGCTGTTTAGCTTAGTTGGCGATTGGCCTGGTCGACCGGGCATACGCGCATACATTCAAAACACTGGCCCTGGCTGATGTTGGCATAGGTCATGGACCATAGTGATCGACTGAACAGGGTCGAGTTGATCATCATCCTGCGTTGCTCGTTGTCTGGTTCATCCAATGTCTCGGTCAGTATTTTCTGAAAGGTGGGTACCCAGTAGTTGTAGACCCGTGCCATGCAGCGTGCGCGATCATATTGTCGTTCGGTCCAGCGGCCATCTACGATGGTGCCGCCCAGGCAGCCGTTGTCTTCGATCGGGCAGGTGGTTGTGCAAGGGGTTGCACCGGATCGCTGGTACATCTCCACGCAGGCCGGAGCTGGGCAGGCAGGGTGGGTCAACGGTCCGTCAACCGGCAGCGATAACGTGGTGACCAGGGCGGAAAAATACATGAAGCCGTGTTCTGGGTGCAGTACAGGCCCAGCCAGACTGGGTGTGCCGCAGCCGGCAAGTTCGGCAGCAAGCGCCAGGCTCATAAATGGCAGCTGGCCCTGATCTACACCCGGGGGTACCACGACTGCGTAATACCCGGCCTGGCGTTCGATGGTGTGTGCCAGACGCATACTCAAGGCGGTGATTCGATCATTGGTCGAGCTTAGTTCCATGTGCTGGTAGTTGGGGCTCTGCCAGTCTCCGGCGCGTGGCTTCGAACCGCCAATGACCACCACGGAACGGGCTCCTGGCAATATGTCGGTAGGGCGGTAGCCTTCGGGTGCCGCCGTAAACGCAGAAGCATCGGCCACGCCAAACACCAGCGCTCCCCCTTTGAGGGCAGCCTGCTTTAGTTCTTCCTTGACGGTCGAATCCTCTGTGTCGAGTTCATCGGTTTGCGCCGTGCCTTTCATTTTAGTTTTCTTTCCTGACGGCCAATCGGACATACCCGCATGCACTCAAAACACTGCGCGACACTTTCTTTATAAAAAGACACACCAGAGCAGGTGCGGGCGAAGAAATCCGAGTGGATTTTCGCTTTACGCGTCTCGCTGTCGTTCTCGGTCACGATATCTGCCATTGCTTTCTGAAAAACAAAGGGTCCGAAGTTCATGGCGCGCGAGGCGCACCGCTCTCGATCGTAATAGACCGATTCGATGTGACCATCTTTATCTATTGTGCCGTCCAGGCAGCCCCCTTCGTCTGCGGGACAAGCGGCCATACAGGGCGTCTTGCCAATGTGCTTGTAGGTCTGTACACACATCGGGTGGGGGCAGACATCCTGTTCAAGCATGGGGTCAGCAGGGAGTTCGAGCGTGGTAATACATGCCGAGTAATACAGCAGGCCGAATCTGGGGTTCAGTACAATATTGGCGGCAAACGACCGAGTGCCAAGGCCGGAGAGGACCGCCGCCAGCATGTAACTGAATGGTGGCTGGTGTCCGGCTACAGACAGTCCCGGTGCCTGGATTGCATAGTGTTCATACTCCTGCTCGATAAACCCTGTGAGTGCTGCGATCGCCCGGTCGTTCGCAAAATCCAGTCCGAGCACTTCCATTAATCGAGGATCGGCTGCGCGCCAGGCACCTGCAGTGGGGCCGCGTGCACCCACGACCACAACAGAGCAGGCACCCGGTAATAGATCGGTGGGCCGGTAACCTGCCGGGGCATACGCTTCCCACCGTTCAACATTGGCGATACCGACCACATCAGCACCAAACGACAGGGCCGCAGCCTTGATCGCAGTGGATGCTGTTTCATGGTTACTATCTTCTATTTGGTCTGGATGTGCGCTGTTGTTGCGCTGTGTCTCAGGCTGAGTGGTATGTATTTGTGCCATTTATTTGTCCCCTGGATCCGGCTAGGTTGATAGCCGACCATCCGGAGCATTACACGCGATTCCCGAACCTAGCAAGCACCGTAGCAGGTGTCAAAACCATGTGGCTGGGCAGGCTAGTGGTCACACAGCCAGATACTGGACGCTGTCCTGGCTTTTACAGGTAGTGCGTCACTTTGAGGATCACCAGATCCGACCGCTGGAGTCAGCCACGCCAGGTCTGTTATGCTTACACAGCTAGTGAAAATTTAGGGTTGCAGTCAATCAGATGACATGTCATGAACAGCATTTTCCCAGTTGTTGAGGCTTCGGTACCCGCTGTTGGACGTCGTGGGTGGCCATCACTCGTCGGCATCATCCTGGCAGTGGTCATCCTGTATGGTGTCGGTTTTTCGCATAACGGCTCGCTGCATCACGCGGCGCATGACACCCGCCACTCGGCGGCTTTCCCCTGCCACTGATCCCCATACTTGGACGTATTCAGACGGATTGTCTTCTCAGCCTGTCTGGCTGGGCTGGTGTCCGGGTTGGTTCTGACCGGGGCACAATCATTTCTTGTACTGCCGATTATTGCTGAAGCCGAGTCCTACGAGCACGCAATCAACAGTGGCGCTTCCAGTGCGAAGAACGCGGTGTCAGTACACGGTGATGCAGCGCACAGTCATCACCGCCTGGTGTGGACAGCCATCAGCAATGTTGGTCTGGGAGTCGGTTTTGGATTGTTGATGACTGCAGTACTTTCGTTTCGCAGCTGGGTTGGCTGGCGCGAAGGTCTATTCTGGGGGCTAGGGGGTTATGCCACGTTCTTTTTTGCTCCTGCCTTGGGTTTGCCACCTGAACTACCTGGTACCACGTTGACGGGACTGGTGCCGCGTCAGCTCTGGTGGCTGTTGGCGGTGACGTTCACCGGGGTTGGATTGCTATTGCTGATTCTAGGTTCGCCGGGCTGGGTGAAGGTTATCGGTGCGGCATTGTTACCGCTGCCCCACCTGGTCGGTGTACCCCGGCCAGAGAGTTACAGCGCTGCCGCACCCGAAGCGCTGACGAGTGTTTTCTTTGTGCACACCGCGATCGTCAACGCGATTTTCTGGTTGCTCCTGGGTGCCGTCAGCGCGTTGTGTTTACATCGCGTATTTCGAGACTCCACGCCCAGGACCTGACCCGTTGCTATTTAATCCTCGAGATACACGGTGCCACGGGCTGCCAACTGCCTGATGTCATCGTCGCTATAGCCGATTTCGCTGAGCACTTGATAGCTGTGCTCACCCAGTCGGGGTGCTGGGCGGGATAGGGCAGGCCCACCGTGTGCGTAACGGAAGGCGGCGACCGGTGCTTGCAGTTGCAGGCCGGTTTCAGGAATAGTATCGGATTGTTGCAGTACCTCGCGTGATTGTATTTGTGGATGTTGAAGTGCTTCGTCTATTCGGCGTACCCGCGCTGCAGGCACACCGGCGTCATTGAAATGTGCTTCCCACTCGTCGGCTGTACGTGTCGCCAGAATATTGGTGAGCAGTTCGGCAAATTCATCCCGGCGCTCACCGATCTCCTCAGCAGTGGCGTTGGCCACATCTTCTGCTAGATCGTCACGGTCGATTGCTCTTAACAGACGTTGCAGTTGTTTCAATGTGTAGGCACCGAGCATCAGCATACCGTTAGCCGTGGGATAAGCTGAATAGGCCGCGCGGGAAGGGTGTTGATTGCCCGGTGGCGGTGGCGTCTGGCCAGTGGATTGTGTCGTAACAACAAGGTTTGACATCAACATCATCGCCGCATCGGCCATGGCAACATCGATACATTGGCCTAGTCCTGTTCTAGATCGTTGAAAGAGCGCTGAAGAGATCGCCAGTGCTGCGTGGGCGCCAGTGCCGTAATCAAGAACCGCAGGGCCTACCCGAACAGGCGAGCTGTCAGGCGTGCCATTTGCAGCCATGAGTCCGGAGTAGGCCTGGATCACTACATCATATGCTGGGTGTCTGGCCTTAGGTCCGGTGTGCCCAAACCCGGTCAATGAGCAGTAGATGATGCGTGGGTTCAATGCAGTGACCGCTTCATAGCCCAGCCCGTGGCGTTCCATCACCCCGCAGCGATAGTTCTCAACCATCACATCTGCTGTTTCGATCAGTCTGCGGGCGACTGCAACCCCGTCTGGTGCTGAAAGATCCAGAGACAATGAGCGTTTGTTGCCGTTCTGCGACAAGAACTCGGTGCCACGGCCTTCTTTTGCCAGTTCTGCACTATCACCGATTTCGCGGTACATATCTGGTTCATGGCGGGGCTCGATCTTGATGACATCGGCCCCCATGACGGCCAGTTGATAGGTGGCGGAAGGGCCGGCCAGTACATGGGTGAAATCCACCACCCGGATACCATCGAAAGGTTTCAGATGCTCTTCAGAGTTGTCGTCGGGTAACGAGGCCATGGGTGTCTCCGGTTTCGTTGTCGCTACGCGGTGTAGGGACCGTTAGCGTTCAGAGTTAGTCTATTGCTGTTTACGGTAGATAAATGCCGAGCCAGTGACCTTCAGTCGGTTGGGTGATAGGAATAAGCGGCAGTGCGACAACCAAAAAGGCCGCGTGTAATTGTTGCCCCTGAAATAGAGAGGGGAGGGGGATGATTGTGATTCATCTTGTTTTGCTGCTGGGGCAGCCGGAAACTGTGTGTACTATCAGATGCCGATATCCCACCGCATCCTGAATGCATCGGGATGGTCTGGGTACTGTGCCAACAGCTCCTGTTGTTCAGGTTGATCTAGAAAAACGAATCTACCTGCTTCCCAGAAAACTTGATTATCAAAACTAATGGTGGCATCGAACATTGCAGTGGCGATGTTGCCCGGATTGTCGCCACAGGTATGGAAATGGGTGTAGCGGGGGTTACCAAAGGCCAGATCACTCCAGCGCTGGACATCATCATCTATTGGGCGGCTATAGAAGGTTTTGGGGTAGATGCCGGTGTGCCAGGAATTGACTACAAAGGGATCGCCACCAGCCAGTTCTCCAACCCGGTGATACTGTGTTTTGACTGATGCTACAGTGTTGGCGTCTCCCTCAAAGTCCACGATGCGGCTCTGCTCGATCTGTGCGATAACAGGTCGCTCCAGCTTTAGATGGTTGTTGTCGATATCTTTGACCGAGGTGGAGGCGAGGTATCGATCCAGCACGAGTTGTCCATTAAGTTCCGTGCATTGCAGAGGCGGATAGATTAGTACCGGAAACGGTTTGACGGTGAACTCAGTAACAGCTGTGTCGGCAGGTTGTTCCGCATTTGCCCTGACCTGTCCCGTAAGTTGTGTGCCGAGTGGGCAGGTGATTCGGTAGCTCTGTGCGTCGGTGATCCTCGCGAGTAGTCGGTCGTGAATTTGCTTAAAAAGATCCCAGGGCACGGTAGCAAACTCAGTACCAAGCAGCTCTTGATCCAGTGTATAACAGATCGTCTTGCTGCCTGTGCCGTGAACCTCGCTAAACCGCATCTGGTCGCCGAGCCTAGACAAAAATAGTGTATGGTCGGCTTGTCCGATAGCTTGTGAAACAGACGGGTCAATATCCTCTGGTCCGGAGACCATGGATGGTTTAATTACAGTGACGTCCGTCTTGTTACCTTGGGCCTGTTTTGCAACCAGCTCACAAATGCCGTCTTCATAGTAGCCTGTTCGCTCAGGCTCTCCAATAATCAGCAACCGCTGTTGGGGTTTAATGCGGATGCATCTGTCCAGTAGGTTGTTAATACCAGCTTGGTAGTTCGTCACTTTGTTGACAGTTTCCCACTAATTGTTTTCCGTAGGTCAAATTTGAATGACTGCTCTGTTGTATGGCGTTTCGTTGATGCAGTAGGCACTCAGTAAAGGCGTAGATATTCATTCACTTCCCAGTCTGTAATGGCCTGATGGTACCGCTCCCACTCGTCAGATTTGTAGGTCAGGTAAGAGTTCATCATGTCATCGCCCAGTACAGTGCGTGCCAGGTCGTCAGTGCGTAGAATCTCCAACGCTTCAAGTAGATTTCTCGGTAGCCGCTGTGCACCGGAACGTTCGATTTCATCTTCGCTCATACTGTAAAGGTCTTGATTGAGCGGGTTACCAGCATCATAGTTATTCACGATGCCTTCGGTCATTGCAGCGGCCGACATCCCCAGTGCAAGGTACGAATTCATGCACATATCTGCAGCCCGGTTCTCAATACAGAACCGACTTTGTGGCAGGCGTAACATAGCTGAACGGTTGTTATAGCCATAAGTCATGTGAGTCGGCGCCCAGGTAACTGTGCCGCCTTCAAAACCGCCTACCCGGGGAACTAGACCGTTGTAGGAATTCACCGTTGAACAGGCAATGGCTGTCAGTGCGCCGCCGTGTCGCAGCAATCCGCCTACGGCGCCGAATACGGAATCGCTCCAGTTACCGTTTGAACCTTCAAAAATATTCTCCCCCGGTTTATCGACCAGTTGCATCGATGTATTCATGTGAGCACCCGATCGCCAGTCACCGATAGTTGGTTTTGGCATGAAGGTGGCGAACATCCCGTGGCGCTTGGTGATTTCTTTGAGAAGGACTCGCAAAAACACTAGACGGTCGGCCATCGCCAGCAAGTCGGTGTAGTGAAAGTCCAGTTCAAACTGAGAATAACCCCCTTCGCAGACCACATCGTGCAGGTTCCAGCCGAGCCCCTCGATGATATCGATCATCTCGCCAAGAAAACCCATCGAGTCGATAGAATATTCAACATCGTAGCCAAAGGCCTGTCGCCGGGGCCGGACGCCTTGGCCAGGTGCTGGGTCGTCGTCGAATGCCTTGACGGGTTGTCCATCCTGCCATTTCATAACGAAGAATTCAGGTTCCACACCGGCGTACACCGCGTAGCCCTGATCCGCAACGTTCTGTATGGTTCGTTTTAGAACGCTGCGTGGGCACAGCTTATAGGGTCGTCCTTCCCACCACAGGTCTGCAAACACCCATGCGCAGGTTTTATCCCACGGACAGATCATGAGGCTGTCGAGATCAGGCAAGGGGATCTGGTCTGAGTCAGCAGGTCCCAGTTCGGGGACAAATGAAATTGAGTGGACTGCGAACTGCGGCCCCTTACCCATACACAACAACTCGAAATCACTGATCGGCACTGGTTTGGTTTTGGGTACACCCAAAAGGTCGATCCAGCACGACAGAATGTATTTAACCCCCGCGGCTTCGAGGCGGCTTTTTTCTTCAGCTACACGTGCTGCATCGGGCAGTGCATCGGCAAAGTTTTCGATGTAGGGCATGGACGGAATTCCTGTAAATAGACAAGATTAGGGTGCTCGGGATCATGTCGGGTACAGAAGCGACACCAAGGTCCGGCAGGCAATGTAGAGCCAGTCTAGGTACCTCTACGAAAAAAGTAAATTCTCTGTTATGGTAACCGGCATTAGCGAGAGCATCATGATAACGAGTAGGCTCTCGCATCGCTATACGCCCACTGAGTGATTACTATGGCTGTGCGGATAGACAAAGCATTCTTCACTGCCTTTGATCAGTCCGGTCCGGTATGTCACGGACTGCCAGCTGCGTCTTATACCTCTCGTGAGTTTTTTGAGTTGGAATCCAACCTGTTATTTGCTACTTCGTGGTCATTTGTCGGGTTCGCACATCAGTTGGCCAATGTGGGTGACGTGCAACCATTGACAGTGGCGGGTAAGCCGATATTTCTAGTGCGCAACGAAGCAGACAAAATTCGTGCATTTCACAACGTGTGCCGGCATCGCAATCTCAAGTTGATCGATCAGGCTGGGCATTGCGATGCGTTGATAACGTGCCCTTATCATCGATGGTCTTATGATTTTGGTGGACAGCTTCGCCTAGCGCCATACTTTGGCGGTGGGAAAACAGGTCTGCCCGATGGATTTGATCTTGCGAATCATGGGCTTTTCGAGATTCAGTGCCATACGTTTCATGATTGGATATTTGTAAACCTGGATGGCCAGGCCGAATCTTTCGATGATTTTGTCGAGCCACTCAAACGTCAACTGGTTGGGTTTGAACCCGAAGAGTTCGAGGCCGTGGCAACTCTGGAATTTGGTGAAGTGTCGACCAACTGGAAGCTGCTGATGGAAAACTTCATCGAGCCCTACCATGTTCAGTATGTACACAAAACGACAACCAGTCAGCCACTGGAAAACCATTACGTGGTGGCAGACGAACACTGCCTGGGCAGCGCCATAGATCTGACGGCCGAACAACAGGCCGGTGCCGCAGCCGGTACGTTGGGCGTCAGTTCGCGCTACTTAACGCTTTTCCCAAATTTTGTATTGGGGTTGTATTACCCGGATCAGATTGGTGTGCACTTAAACTGTCCGGTGTCAGCGGATTCAACCCAGCAAAGCCGGGTGATTTATCTCCATCGTGATTCAGATCAAAGCCGCTCTGCGGTCGAACAGGCGCGACAGCTTTGGGCCAGCGTACACCGCGAGGATCACGAAATGTGCGAACGGCTTCAGGCAGGTCGCTACAGCAGTGTCGCTGAAGGTGGCGGTGTGCTCTCTCCTCACTGGGAAGTGAGTGTGCGGCGGTTTCAGGAACTGGTCGCTGACGCGGTTCGCCCTGGGCTCGAAGGCGTGATCTGAACTTCTGAGAATAGGTGGGACCAAAATCTCTTCAGGCATCACACAGCTGCCCTGCGAGATTGATCATGCGGTGTCTTCGAGTTAGCACATTGTTATTGCTTCTTTTTGTCAATTCGCTATTCGTTCAGCTTTCCGCTTGCTTTTGACGCTAGGTCAGTCGCACCAGGGTGTTGGTTCACCGCTTTCAATTGCGAGATATTTGTAAAGCAGTTCCTGACCTAGGCTTACATTGTCCACGTAGACAACGGCAGTCATCTCGCCAGCTGTAGTGATTTGCGCCTCATCGAGTGTGATCTCGCTCGAATCTAATAGCAGCTTATTCGCATACTGTTTTGCCTGCAGTGCCTTGGTGCCTTCGGACTCACACCAGGTTTCTGTGCTTTGTGGCTTCAAATTGGGCGTGTCGATTCCCGCGAGGTGTACCGTTGTTGTCTCACCTTTTATATCGAAGATCATGGTGCTGCCGTCAAGTACTTCGACCAAAGTTGCCGGGGTATAGGTGCATAGGCACGCTGCGACAACAGCTGTGCTGGCCGTAAGCAGTAAGAGCCCGGCAATCCCCATCAATACACACAATTTATTGGTGTGTTTTCCGCTAACGCGTCGAACTGTCGAACGCGCTAGAAATCGATTCGAATTGCTGCAAATACCCATAATTTGATTGGATTGTGGCTAAAACCTATGAAACTACGCTACTTTAAGCCAGATACTAACAACAAACGGTCGCGAATTAGGTATTTAACCATGCGGGACTACGGCGTTATTGGTTGACTCCACATGGTGGCTATGTTTCACTGGATTGGTTGTATTCAGCACTTTTGGTGTTCGTTATCACCTAAGCCTACTAGTGTTGATACCAGACATGTAATTTCCCCAGAGGATTTGAGAGAAATGAAAGAAATTAAGACTTTTCAACAGATGTACCGCGATGGTCACGTCAACCGACGTGAGTTTCTGGCGGCGATGGGAGCACTTGGGGTGACAGCCGCTACCGCGGGTAGTTTCCTGACGTCCGCCAGTGCACTGGCAGCGACTCCTACTCGGGGTGGATCGGTCATCTTTGCTTCAAACCTGCATGGTCCAGACGACACGTTGGACCCATTGCTCGGTACTTCGACTATCGACTACACCCGAGCAAACGCAGGGTGCAATGGTTTGATTCAAATCTGGAATGATATGAGTTTGCATCCTGAGTTGGCCGAAGAGTGGTCGGTGAACAGTAATGCGACTGAGTACACCTTCAAGATCCGTCAGGGTGTCACTTTTCACGATGGCCATCCCCTGGAGGCCGCTGACGTTGTTTGGAGCATGAATCGTCACATTGAGGACGGATCGCCGTCTTCGATAAAGTCCTTCTTCGCCTTGGTAGAGGAATGGAAAGCCGTCGACAAGTACACCGTGAAACTGACTCTATCTAGTTGAAGATTTCCGAGCGGGCGTAAAGTCGAATCATGTTCGTAATCCGAATTATTGGCGAGACACCGGTCAGCACCTCGACTCCATCGAGGTGACGGCAATTACCGACCCGAACGCACGTCTAAATGCGCTGCTTGCTGGTAGTGTTGACATGGTGATCACACCGAGCGCCAAAATGATCAAGAAGATAGAGTCAACGGGGAAACACACAGTCTTGTCAGTGCCGGCGGGCGTGTATGGTGGTATCTGCTGCCTGAAGAATACAGCTCCTGGCGACAATGACGATCTTGTTCAGGGTCTACGGTACATTCAGGATCGTGAGCGGATTGTCCGGAAGTTCCTCAAAGGTCACGGTACACTGGGTAATGACCATCCGATCAACATTTCTTATGGTGCTGATCATTGCCATGAACTCCCACAAATTCCGTATGATCCGGACAAGGCCAAGTGGCATCTGAATAAGTCTGGCTACTCGACAGCTGAATTGTTCGTTGCACCTGTTTCTGGCGCTATCGAGGATACGTGCCTCCTGATGCAGGCCAACCTCAAGAAGATCGGTTTCAACCTTAAACTGAAAAAGGTACCGACCGATGGTTACTGGGGTGCGGTGTGGATGAAAGAACCGCTGAACGTGGTGTCTTGGAATATGCGCCCGACCGCGAACGCAATGATGGCAATTCAGTTCGGCCCCAATGGCAACTGGAACGACACCTACTGGAACAGTGATCGTATGGGTCAGCTATTAAAAGACTCGCTTGCCGAGACCGATGCAGCCAAACGGCACGAGATGCACTGCGAGATGCAGAAACTTGTTTCTCGAACTGTCCCCTTGGCGCTTTTGGAGGGAACGGCTGGGCCGAGCATATTTGGAAAGAAGCTTAAGTCAGAAGTTGGGATGTTCTAAATTGGAGTCCGCATGGAAACGTGCGGACTCCTTTATTTAGGAGCATCCACATCCTCGTGCTTATTGATTAACTCATCATGCTTTGGCGTTCGATTCTCGGCAGGCTGGGTATCAGTATTGTCACCATGTGGGTGGTCTCTGTACTGATTTTTGTCGGTACCCAGCTGCTGCCTGGAGATATCGCACAGATCATGCTGGGGCAGACCGCAACCCCTGAAAATACCGCGGCCTTGCGTGCAAAACTGGGATTAGATAAGCCTCCTCACATTCAGTATTTGGTCTGGCTCGGTAACGTGGCCCTGGGGGATTTGGGTATTTCCAAGGCGGGCTTAGGTGCTGGTTTGGGTACCCCAATCGTCGAATTGTTAGGCCCGCGAGTAATTAACACCCTGCGCCTTACCGCACTGGTGTCAGTTATTGCAATTCCAATTTCACTATTTCTCGGGTTGATTGCTGCGATGCACCCGGGAACGCAACTTGACCGCACCGTGACATTCACGACGCTTAGTCTGATATCAGTGATTATTGTTGTCTCGTCGCAGATCATTCGAATGACGCGGGCAACCGTACTGAATGTGATGACTTCCCCGTATATTGAAATGGCGATATTGAAAGGTGTCCCGCGCAAGAAAATCATTCTGCGGCATGCATTGTTAAATGCAATCGGTCCAATCGTGAACGTGATAGCGTTGAATATTGCGTGGCTCGTCGGTGGCGCTGTCGTAGTAGAGGTGATTTTCGCCTATCCTGGATTGGCTAAATTGATGGTCGAAGCCGTTCTTTTGAGAGACTTGCCGCTGGTCCAGGCTTGCGCGATGATATTTTGCGCAACTTATGTCGTTCTGATTTTTATAGCTGACATGGCGTCAATTCTGTCTAACCCGCGCCTGCGCCATCCCAAGTAAGAGAGATAGCAATGTCAGAGTTAACTCAGAATAATAACCAGGCAATGCAGTTCGATGAATTGCCGGATGCGCCGCCCAAGCGAAAGATCAAACTCAGTTGGGCAGGTAAAGCCGGTGTTGTAGTGTTGATTTTCTGGGCTTTCATAGTGGCCTTCGGGCCAACAATCGCTCCGTATCACGAGGCTGACATTCTTGACGAGGAGCTTTTTGTTGTTCCGGGGGGGGATGAATATCCGGATACCGATTTTCAACCACCCAGTAAAATTGTGTACCTTGGGTCTGACTATTTGGGTCGAGACACCTTGTCTCGTGTACTCTTTGGTGCACGAACAACCATAGGAATTTCACTAATATCAACCCTGTTGGCGTATCTGATCGGTGTCACTTTGGGCATTGCGGCCGCTGTGGGTAGTAAGCTTCTCGACATGACTCTGAGCCGACTAAATGATGCACTGCTTGCCATACCGTCTCTGATGATGGCGCTTGTTATGATTGCCGCTTTGGGTAGCACGATTCCCTTGCTGATTCTGCTGACTGGAATTATCTATGCAGCTAGCGTGTTTCGGATTGCGCGTGCTCTGGGGCAGGAGGTCATGGTCAGTGATTTTGTCGAAGCGGCGCGGGTGCGTGGAGAAGGTCTGTGGTGGATTATTACAAAGGAAATTTTACCGAATATCGCAATGCCCCTTGCGACTGACTTCGGACTGCGTTTTGTCTGGGTCATCCTGTTTATTTCTGCCCTGAGTTTCTTAGGTTTGGGCGTGCAGCCACCGATGTCTGACTGGGGTAGTATGGTGAAAGAAAATCTTCCGGGACTAATCTATGGATCAATTGCTCCTTTGGTGCCATCATTAGCGATTGCAACACTGACAATATCAGTCAACATGATCGTAGATGATATTTCTGCACATACCGGCGGCAAGCTGGCCAAGAGGATGATTTCATGAGCATTCTGCTTGAGGTCGATGACCTAAAGATCAGCGCCCGTAGGGATGATGAAAGCCTTTTGCCAATTGTCAAAGGGGTGAGCTTCAACGTGGCCCGCGGTGAGGTTGTGGCATTGATCGGCGAATCAGGATCGGGGAAGACGACCATCGCGTTATCGGCTTTGGGTTATACCAAGCCAGGTCTGGAATTCGTTGGAGGCGAAGTTCGTCTAGAAGGCGAAGATGTCATTACCATGGCTGCAGAGAAACAACGGGCGCTGCGAGGCCGGCGCGTTGCTTACCTGGCTCAGAGCGCGGCAGCAACATTTAATCCAGCCCTGACGATCGGTGAACAGGTGACAGAATCTTGCGTACTACACGGAATAATGGATCAAGAACAGGCCGATGAACGTGCCGAGACGCTCTACCGTGCGTTGGAATTGCCAGATCCTGATCGATTGGGCAAACGATATCCACATCAGGTGTCCGGAGGTCAGTTACAACGCTTGATGGCTGCAATGGCACTGTGCGGTAAGCCAGACCTTCTGGTACTAGATGAACCAACCACCGCACTCGATGTGACCACGCAGATTGAAGTATTGAAGGCATTCAAATCTGTGATAAAGCAAGAAGGCTCTGCGGCAATTTATGTGACGCACGACCTTTCTGTGGTGGCGCAGATCGCGGACCATATCGTAGTTCTTTATGCAGGTGAGACTCAGGAGCATGGTACTGCCGAGCAGGTTATCAGCCAGCCAGGGCACGACTACACCCGACGTTTAATGCATGCGGTACGGCCACCACCTGCGGCCGGACAAGGCGATGAAAAATCGGAAGAGCATCAACGAGAGGCACCGGCCCTACAGGTTCAAGACATTACTGCAGGTTATGGTCGTAAACAAAATGGTGCACCTGCAATTATCGTGTTGCGTGACGTCAGCGTTTCTATCGAGCGCGGCCATACTGTAGGCGTGATTGGTGAATCTGGTTGCGGGAAATCGACCCTAGCGCGGGTGATGGCTGGGTTATTGCCTGCCTCGCAAGGACAGGTATTGCTGGATGGAGACAACTTGGAACCAGCGCTTCAAAAACGCGCGCGTAGTGAACTGCAAAAAGTCCAGTTTGTTTTTCAGATGGCAGATACTGCCCTTAATCCTCGTCAACGGATCGATCATATTCTGGGTCGACCCCTGGAGTTTTATCTGGGGCTTAAAGGCAAAGAGAAGCGTCGGAGGGTCATGGAACTGCTCGACATGGTCGAACTGCCTCAGGATTTTGCCGGCCGATATCCCGAGGAACTCTCGGGCGGGCAGAAACAGCGCGTTAATCTTGCCAGGGCGCTGGCTGCATCTCCCGAGGTATTGCTCTGTGACGAAGTAATCTCGGCTCTAGACTCGATCGTCGGAGCTAATGTGATTGAGCTCTTAAAACGGTTACGTCAACAGACAGGTGTATCGTTTGTGTTTATCAGTCATGATCTTTCGACGGTAGCTTCGTTTGCGGATGAGATTGTGGTGCTCTACGCTGGTCGAGTGGTTGAAAAGGGCACGACCGACTATGTGTTATCGCCTCCTTATCATCCCTACACCCGTTTGCTCATCAGTTCTGTACCCGAGCTTCGTGTTGGATGGCTGGAAGAGACAATGCAGACACAAGAAGCGCAAGCTGGTATCGACCGAGTTGTTCGGTTGACCGAAGTTGGTTGTCCATTTTTTGATCGTTGTCCTCTTGCGATTGAAGGAACCTGTGATCGTGAGACAGCACCTATCCGCGACCTAGGTAATGGACATCTAATAGAGTGTCACCGTAGCGAGGAAGAGTTTCGGCACTGATTGACTATTTTGTAGTTTTCTGCATCAACATTTTTATTCTTTCCAAGTCAGCAAAAATTTACTGTCGACGCTAACACCGACTAATAT
>LUSG01000058.1 GCA_001629395.1 Gammaproteobacteria bacterium REDSEA-S15_B12
ACTGGTAGCAGTACGCGCATCAACCTCACCGTCCTTAAACTTATCATGGCCCGTTCCTTTTATCGTTATAGAGCAGCTACCTCCTTCAGGACACGTGACATTGGTTCGTTGGCAATCTCTGTCTCCAGTAGCGTTACAAGTTAAATCAAAATTGGTACCAGTACGCGCATCAACTGTGCCATCAGCATACATATCATGCCCAGATCCTTGCGTCGTTACAGAGCAGCCGCCTGCTCCACAAGTTAGCTCTGCATTTTGACAGACTCTGTCTCCAGGTCCTTGACATGTAATAGCATAATTACCGTTCCAAACTTCATTCTTGCAGCCGTCATGACCACTGCAGCTAGCCGATTCATCGGGGTCAGTCCAGACTTTATCTCCATCTCCATCTCCATCTCCATCTCCATCTCCGTCCCCTTCTCCGTCTCCCTCTTCACAACCACTAGGCCTACAGGATTCTTCAATATCTGTAGTGCAATCAAAATAGACCGCACCATCAGTCGACGTAGGTGTTAAACGAAGAAACTTCCCGTCATGTTGGCTGGCTGGCCCAAATGTGGCCGTGATCGTACCCGAACCATCATCGGAAACTACAACACCTGTGATGTACTTCCCTATGATATTCCCAGCCGGTTCAATCCCGATCGCACTATGCGCATCAGTCGTACTATCTGGAAATACACCATGGGTATCGTGATACTCAGCCAGGGCTGTTTTTAAACCACCGGCGAGGCTAAACCCTTCTGCCGCCTGACTTCTGGCCACATAGTTCTGGTACTGGGGAATCCCTACTGCGGCCAATATCCCAATGATCACCACCACGATCATCAGCTCGATCAGGGCGAAGCCTAGATTAATGCGTTTCATCCTGCGGTATTAAACCACAGCACTACTGCAGTAATCACCGGTTACAACTCATATCCCAGTTTAAAACTCCATTCTTGGTCATACGCTATTCCGCTTAAAATCAACGGATGGACAACGTAGAAAAGACACTGGTCGAGATCACGCAGTGGGACACCGATGGGCAATTAATAGGGGATGAGTATGGGCCCGAACTCTACTTGACCGTATGCCAAACGGGTTATGTCGATGAATTTCGGCTTTCAAATGAAGGGAAGCGCAAGCCGCCCAGAATTAGCCATTCGGGAGTTGAGTTATCTACTGAATGATGTATCAGGAAAGTTTACAGTCAGAGGAAAGTTCAAAATGAGTGCTGTTAGAACAAATGGAGCAAATCCATGAAGCTCGGATTACTATTGCCCAATCAAGGCGTCGTCTTTGGTGCGACGACCGTACCAGAACTGCTTGAACTCGCTGAACAGGCTGAAGGCTCCGGTCTATTTAAAAGTCTTTGGGTCGGCGACAATCTACTTGCCAAACCCCGGCTTGAGTCCGTCACACTCCTGTCTGCGCTCGCCGTGCGTACAAAGACTTGCCGGCTTGGCACTGCCTGCATGGCGAGTTTCCCACTGCGCCATCCCGTAGTGCTTGCCGCACAATGGAGTGCGCTCGATTGCCTTGCCGAGGGCCGAACGGTGCTTACGGCCTGTATCGGCGGCGGACCCGCAAAGGGTAATATCGCGGGTGACTTCAGATCCGAGTACGATGCAATGCAAGTTGATCCCACTGAACGGGTCGCCCGGATGGAGGAGGGCATCGAGGTGCTGCGTGTGTTGTGGACGCAAGATCCAGCGACCTTCAAAGGACGATTTTTTCATTTTGATGGCATCGCAGTGCGCCCGCCCCCGGTGCAGAAGCCATGCCCACCAATTTGGGTGGCGAATAACCCGTGGGTATTCGGTACAAATAAGTCTGGTGCAATTAACAGGCAGGTAGATCGGGTCGCGCGTCTCGCGGACGGTTGGATGACTGTTGGGGCCACGCCAGAGCAGTTCGACAGTGCATGGAGGGAAATTTGCGACGCCACAGAAAGCCACGGCCGGGATTCTGCCCAGCTTGAAAACGCAATCTATTTTAATGTCAACTTAAACGACGACAGGGCAAAGGCTTACGCAGAAGCCAAGCGCTTCCTTGATGAGTATTACAGTTCCGACTGGCCGGAATGGAAAGTGAATGTATGGACCGCCTGCGGCGTACCAGCAGAATGCGCAGAGCGGATACGTGCGTTCGACTCGGCAGGCGCACAGACAATGATTATCCGCTTCACATCCTACGATCAGAAGGCGCAGCTTGCACGTTTTCTCGACGAGGTAGCGCCGTTGCTATGACGTAAATCAAACTGCCCCTACTACTGTGATAGCAGTATCAATTTGTTCGACTAAGGAAACCCTAGCCTCTTAAAATGAAGCAAGGAACGCTATACCTGAAGGGTATAAAGCAAGTATAAAAAGGGTTGAGGTCTTGAGGGTGACGTTAGCTGGTTCCGATTGAAGAAATTAACTGGCGCTAGCTTAGGTGAAATTGTTCACTTTAGATTACATAAAGCCGCCGTATGTTCCGGTCCCAGTCCGCAACAACCACCAATGATGTTTACCCCAGCCTGTTTCCACTGGTCAGCGAACTCGGTTAAGTGATCAGGCGTAATAACGTCTTCGAATTGCCAATTCGGAGATTTGAAATAGCCGCTGTCTGGGTAGGCCATAATCAGACCGCCGTAGTTTGTTTTAATCAGTTCGATGGCATCTCCAATCAGATCCACAGAAGAGTGCATGATGCCCATGCCTTCAAAGCCAAATTTGATGGCTTTCTGAATATTGTCATTAAATGGGATAGTTTCATCGTGGTACCCAGTGATCGTAGCGTTTCGATCAGACCTTTTAGCCGAGAGTCCACACCACACCGGAAGTCTTGAAAAAGATGCGCATTCAAAAAGTGCCAGCATGCGACTAGGTACAGACATCATTTCAAGCAATACCAGGTCCACTTCACCCTCTTCATAGAAAGAGAACATTTCATTAAATGCCTCAAAAAGAGTTTCTCTAGTTACCTTTCTTTTGTTGAACTGGTTTGATCCAGTAAGGAATCCAAGATTGTGCGAAACAGAGCCGGCTATCAACACGTCCTGATTTCCACAGCGTTCACGTGCCAGTAATGCGGCCTCGATGTTCTTCATGTTGACTGTTCTGACTTTATCTGCAAGGCCTGCCGGTTCAAGCACTAAACGGGAGGACGCGTAGCTGTTGACAGTGATCACATCTGCCCCAGCATCGATATACGCTTGATGGGTTTCGACCAAAACATCAAAATGTTCAATAGATACACGAGCTGACCAAACTTGATCATCCATTGTTGCGCCACGGCGTTCTAATTCAGTTGATATCCCACTATCAAGGATCGCCATCTGTCCAGAATGAATCTTAGAAAGCAGCGCTTCATATCTTGTATTCATTGGCTTAGCCTTTCTTTTCGTCCACTTGCAGGGGACTGTTTTGGAATTTGACGGACTGTAGTTTAAAGGTGGCAAGCACTGAATGTGGAGTCAGTGTTGAGAGATGCATTACCGTGGCGGGTTCGGTTGGCTTATGACTCGATGACCTTGAGATAATCGCAAAGGGTTTTTTGCCTCTCTTATCGTCTACTACCACACCACCCTGCACACGTTGCATGTGATTCTGTCTACCGGGCATACTTACAAAGCCCATTAACAAAGAATCAACAAGGAGGATTTAATGGCTTTATGCATGTTACAGGCAAAATACACCCCGGAGGCAATCCGGAATATCGCCGAATCCGGCAGTAACCGTGAAGATGCTGCGCGCGCAGTAGTTGAACAGTGTGGCGGCAAGATGCTCGGCTTTTACGGTATGCTGGGGCAGGACTATCACATTGCAATTATTGTTGAATACGACGATCTGCCAAGTTATCTAGGTACTGTAATTACAACAGTGCTGGGCCTGTCTCTTATACACATCT
>LUSG01000059.1 GCA_001629395.1 Gammaproteobacteria bacterium REDSEA-S15_B12
GCCGTAGACCATGCCACCCATTTCCCAGATATTGGAGGCACCGATACCCGAGCGTGTCAGCAGCCACTGCATGCCAACGCGCAGCTTTGACAGCGGTTGAGTCAGATGATGCAGAGTAACTGGTTGTGTGCACTCGAAACCTGTAATGACGGTCAGGTGGTCCTGCAGGTTTTGTCCCACGCCTGGAAGATCCAACTCGGGGCCAATATCCATGGACTTCAGATAGTCAGCAGGCCCGATACCGGACAACATCAATAGCTGCGGTGTTTTGATCGCCCCACAACAGACAATCACTGCTTTGCTGGCCCGTAGCTCACAGGTGTTACCGCCTAAAACGTATTCCACGCCGACAGCCCGTTTGTTCTCGATAAGAATGCGATTGACCAAGGCACTTGTCTCTAGACTCAAATTTGGCCGTGCCAGTGCAGGCTTGAGATGTGCAACCGCGGCACTGCTGCGGCGCCCATTTTTAGAGGTACTGTCTAGTCGGGAGATTCCTTCTGGCTTATACCCATTTAAATCGTCGGTAGTACCCTGGCCAGATTGTTGGCCGGCTTCCCATAACGCATCAAACAGTGGGTTCTCGAGATGACCCCGAGTCACCCCAAGCGGGCCATGACCACCACGCCATTCATTTTCTCCCCGGTCTGAAGATTCACAGCGCTTGAAGTAGGGAAGACAGTGTGCATAGCCCCAGCCTTCTAGGCCCGGGGCTTGTGCCCAGCGGTCATAGTCCTGCGGATGGCCGCGCATGTACACCATTGAATTGATCGATGATGATCCGCCAAGGACTTTCCCTCTTGGCAGCTGAATCTGTCGCCCGTCACAGCCCGGTTCTGATTCACTGTTGTAGTTCCAGTTGATGCTGGGATCTTTATAGACGTTATATACGCCAGCGGGTATGTGGATCATGAGTTTATGATCCATCGGTCCGGCTTCGAGAACGTGAACATTTAATGTGGGGTCTTCAGAAAGGCGGTTGGCGAGCACACAACCCGCAGAGCCTGCCCCCAGAATGATGTAGTCAAACAGTTTTTCTTTTGCCAATCTGATCTACTCCTGGCCGGAATCAGCGTAAGGGTCGAAGCTTACCGCAGAAATAAATCGAGTTTTTCAGCGATGAGTTCCGGGGATTCCACCAGAACACTGTGGCGCAGACCGGGCAGAATCTCCAGCTGTGAGGCGGGGATTGTTTCATGCATCAAACGGGCCATCCGAACATTTGACCCTGGGTCATGTTCACCAGTCATGACAAGAGTTTCACATTGAATCTGAGATAGGTGTTCGGCGAGATCACTGAGTACAAAAACCCGGTAGGCCTGAAAGTAACCTGCCGGTGAAGTGGCGCGCAACTCTGCAATTCTTTCTTGAACCCGTTTGGGATGATTCTGCCGGAATTCAGGGGAGAACCAGCGATCCAGCGCCAACTCGATATTGGTCTCTAGATCACCCTTTTCAAGATTGTGTAATCGCTCTTGTACGCGTTCGCGCTCGGCATCCGTACGTCCTGCGACAGCGCTGAGAATTGCGAGTTGGCCAACACGTTCTGGATAGCTAAGCGCAAACTGTTGAACAATTAACCCCCCCAACGAAAAACCGACCAGATGTGCTTGAGATAGGCATTCATCGATAAAAATCGCTTCAAGATCACCCACGAAATCCTCAAGAGACCAGTCACCAGCCGGCACATCACTTCGACCATGGCCCCTGAGGTCGTACCGGAGCACATTGAAACGACGCTCCAGAACGCTCGCGATTGAGTCCCAGATATTGAGCGTACCACCCAGGCCATGAATCAGGATCACGGTCGGGTGACGTGCCGGATCCTGCCCGGAACGAAAAACATGCCTATACATGGCGCTAGAACCTAAGGTCTTCAGTTGTGTTCGTGATCTGAGGCTGCAATTCCAGATCGTTATCCTTGTGCCACGCCCCAGATCTCGACGGTCGAGTCTGCGGTCTGCATGTGGGGTACGGGTACCAGGGTGACCGGGGGTAGGACACCGCCACAGCAATCACGCAGCAGCTGCAATAAATCCGGGGTGACGTCTTCCTCAGCTGAAGCGGTGTAGTAACAGACCATCAGTTTGAGGTCTGCCGGACTGCGGCCGAATGGGCGCAGTAGATCGTCGATGTAACTCATGGTGAATCGTGTCTGGGACAATAGCTGACCGGGTAAGACCCGTTTGCCGGTATTGGAAAATGGTTCGGCTGGCACCTGTCCGCCCAGCCATATCATGCCACGCAATCTCTGGGCTTGACGGTAGGGCAGACTCAACGGCCAGTCCCACACCCTATCCGGCCAGGCATCTTCTCGAGGGATGTACTTGTTATAACTGTGGCGGCGCTCGCGCATGGCGAGCACCTCGATCTTGGTCACCGTTTCATCCGGCCACAGCGTGTGACAGGGGACGACTGTTGCTGGCGGGCCAGGTTCGCTGAAGTAGGATGCCCGAGCTTGGGCCAGTGGTGCCCAGTCTTTACGCGTGGTGCCGAAGTAATAACCTTCCATTTTTACGCTGTCTTGAAGCGAGGCGCCCACGGCGGCCAGAGAGTTCTGGAGCGAGGGCATAATGATATGTGACTGACCCGCACCATCCAGAGCGGCATCGAACCGGGTGTTAAAGTGGGCCGCTGTCCGGTTGGCCACAGCTATAAATTCTCCCGCTCGCAGGGCGGTCGTGACAACGGGGGGTGCTGATGTATTGTCCCCTGCCACCTGTAGCGGTTGGGTTTCAACCTGAAAGTCACCTGTTGTGCGCCAGTTGCGCACAGCAATGACCTGTACCTGGATTTCCTGTCCCTTAAAGGGTTGCAGCGGCACGGGCAGGGTCGAGATCACAGGTGAGGGCTCGTTGGGAAATGCATCCTGCAAGGCCTGGACAATCGAGATTTCGTCGCAGTTATCCGCAGGTGTGTAAAACGCTTTTACCCGCACGGCATCAGCCAGTGAGCAGTGTTCCTGATGAAGCGCTGCGTCAATGTTTTCGACAGTCCCCGTAATCTGTCGGCTTATATCACCTGGGTTGCGTAGGGTACCTGCTGCATCAAAGTCACCGGCGCCGCCGACGAACGACAGTGCGCCGGCAGAGGCACAGAGATTGTGAGTGAACGGTGTGGGTAATGACCAGATGGGGTTATTCGACATGGTGTTCAGGTACGCGTGTTGGCTATGTTGGCAGAACGTGAATTACACTGTGCCACAGACTCGGGTCAGGATGCACAAGCCTAATTTGTAATTCGATCGTAGGCAAATCACAGGCGGGGTTGTCTGTCTTTTGTTTATCATTAGCTCATATTCAGATTGAAGATCATGCTGTCCAAATAAGGAACGAGAGGAGAAGATCGGATGATCAAGTCATTTTACGCAACTCGCCAATGGGCGTTGTGGGCCTACGGTGGCGGCCTGTTGCTATTTACATCACTGTGGCTGCAGGTACAAATGACCGTGGCACTTAACACCTGGTACGGACAGTTCTACGATCTGCTGCAAAATGCGGCCAGCTACAAAGATAATCCGGACGAAGGAATAACATTGTTTTTTTCTAAGCTGATCTCGCTCAGTTATGTACGCAATGGGTTCGACGGTGAACCATCTTTCATTGTCATCGCATTTCCTTATATTTTGCTGGCGATATTTACAGCCTGGTTTACGCGGATCTACGGTCTGCGCTGGCGCGAGGCCATCACCTTTGATTACGTGCCTCGCTGGCGCAGTGTCGAACAGGAGATCGAGGGTGCGTCCCAGCGTATTCAGGAGGACTGTAACCGTTTTGCCCGGATCGTGGAGTCTCTGGGGCTGCAGATTGTCCGCGCGGTCATGACCCTCATTGCTTTTATACCGGTGCTCTATGGACTGTCTGACAAGGTCGATGTGCCGGTGTTAAGAGATATCGAAGGGTCATTGGTCTGGGGGGCTTTGATCATCTCACTTGGCGGTCTTGTCATTTCCTGGTTTGTGGGCTGGAAGTTGCCGGGCCTGGAATACAACAACCAGAAAGTTGAGGCAGCCTTCCGCAAAGATCTAGTGCTGGGTGAGGACGACAAAGCCCATCATGCAGACCCCATAGTACTTCGAGGGTTTTTCGGGCGTATACGATTCAACTACCATCGGCTTTATCTACATTACGGTTACTTCGACGCCTGGGTATCTACCTACGACCAGTTCATGGTAATTGCCCCCTACCTGATAATGGGGCCGGGGTTGTTTACGGGGGCGCTTACACTCGGCGTTATGGTTCAGGTGTCCAATGCGTTCGGCAAAGTGCACGGCAGCTTTTCGCTTTTTTTGCATAACTGGACAACCATCACTGAGCTTCGCTCAATTTGGAAACGCCTACATGAGTTTGAAGAGAATCTCGACCGCTACGCTGTTCCAGTACCTGCTTAAGAGGGGTCATTTATACGAAGGTTTCGGTCCTAGCAAGGAGCATTACTTACTGGCCATCTTACGTGGGGCCTACTTGGGATGTACTTCAATGTAGATCAGAGCGGAGTGTTCGGACTTGCCATGTATTTCTACGGGGAAGCGCCCAGTTGCATGAGCCTTGAAGTGCATGATTGCCGGTGAATTCGGGGCAGCGTATGCATGAATATCGTAACCGTGCAGATGTAATTCGATGGATTTATCACTGGACCAATTTAGTTCAATGTGGTCACCCTGAGTGACGCGGATGGTTTGGTCATCAAGTATGACTTTGCCCTCGTGGATATAAAGTTCAAAACGACTGATTGGTCCGGAATCACTTGTGGTCGAGCCAGGGTTGTGACCGGTCTTTCCAGTGCTTTGGGCATCGGATGACTGAACTACGACTTCAACGAGAGCTTGGCTGTTCTGTTCAAATTCTAGCAAAAGCTGAAAACGGTCATCAGCTTCAAGCGGTCGCTTAAGACCGATTAACATAAAGTGGTAACCGCCAGGCGCAAACAACACCGCCTTGTGGGGTGGCAGGTCAACTGATTCGACTCGACGCATTTTCATCATCCCATCTTCGAGAATGTGCGAATGAATCTCAACGCGTTCGGCAACATCAGTTGATGCCCTCAATAATTTGTCGGGTTGAGTTCCGTGGTTTGTGAGGGTCAGGTAGACGGCACCGTTGGGACTGGTGGGCGGCAGTTCTCTCGACCAAGGCGATTGGATATCGATGTTGCCAGCTGCATAATGTTGAGCAGATGTAACGGTAGTTGCCAGCAGAATTGCCAGTAGCCAAGGAAGATATCGCATCACATTCACACTCAGGTTGGGGTCAACAAAAAGATATCGCTATGACAATGATGCCACAGGATCAAGTGGTCAGTATCGTGCGCCACCGGGTGACGATAATTAAGGTCGTCAGTATACCGGTCAACCCGAAAAATAGACCTCATCAGTAATCTTAAGCAATAGAACAGACATTGGGATCATCGCGAAACTCTGCGCGAGTCCGATCATCGTAATTACCACGCTGGCAGCTATCGGTATAGAGAATAGACCTAACAACAAAATTAACAGGTGCCATATCACCAACCAGATCACCATCATGCGGGCTGGTTTTGTGACACGAAGGATCGTCGCTGTCGCTAGGGATCCCAGCAATGCACCAATTGCTAACAAAGCAATTAGCTGTGCCAGACCGGTTTCATCCATGCCGTATACGTCGCGGGCCAGGGCGGGCAACAGACCGCGAATCATCGGGAACCCAGTGAAGTTGGCAAGAAAAGCCAGCGCCATGATCGCCACGATAGTTTCATTACGGCGGATGTAAGAAAAACCCAGCTTCAAGTCTGACCAGGGCCTTGAATTCTCGGTGGTTTGTCTGGGTATTGGCGTGATTCGCCAGGCCAGTAGTACGCTCGTCAGGTAAAGTCCCACGACGGCGCCATAGGCTGCTCCGATACCCAGCGTAGAAAACAGGCCCGCACCCAGCAGTGCGCCGAATATTCGCGCTGAGTCCATGGTCGCCCGTGAAAAGCCCATCGCATTGTGCAGGTCTTTAGCCGGTACTGTGTCGGCAATCAGCGCAAACTTCACAGCAAAATCCGATGGTCGTACCAGCCCGGCTATACCGGCAATAACGAAGACCTGCACCGGCTGTACCGTACCGACAAGTGCCAGCAATAGAATGACGCTCGCCAGTGCGCCGTAAATCAACCGCAGTATGATCAGTATCGCCCGGCGGTCAACCCGGTCTGCCAGCACGCCGAAAAACGGGCTGAGCAGAGTTCCGCTGAAGGTAAGAGCCGCGAATGCGGCCAGCAAGAAAGGCGAATCGGTAGTAACCAGTACAAACCAGCCCAGGATGAGCGTTTCCATCTCGAACGCCCATGAGTTAAGCAGGTCCGACCCCCACTGGAAGCGGTAACTCTGAATCCGAAATGCGCTCAGAAAATTTGGCATCTACACGATGGAATAATTCAGCTTATGTTCTGCGCTTCGGGTTACAACGTGAATAAAATAATGTCGGAGTCACTGACCCGGCACAATTAAACTGCCGTCGCCAGACGCTCGAGGACAGATTCTGTTTCTTTGACCAGCAGCTCTATCAGTTCAGCGGCAGGCAGGTTTCTCGACATCACAGCACTTTGACCAGACCATAGAGACATAAAATCGGTGTTGTTTCCTTTTGCACTGGCTTTGCGCAGGGGTCCGGTCAGGGTGTTGAGAATCGGGAAATCCGGATAGATGGCTTCATAACCTGCCATCTCACGCAGATAGCGGTTTTCCAGGCCTCTTGCCGGCCGGCCGGAGAAAGCATGTGTGATCCGTGTTTGATCGTCGCGGGCCTCGTTGAGTGCCCGACGATAAAGCGGATGCGCGGCTGATTCGGGGCAGGTCAGAAACGCGGTGCCAAGCTGTACGGCACTTGCACCTAGAGCTAGCGCAGCAGCGATACCGCGGCCGTCCCCAATACCGCCTGCTGCAATCACGGGTATGGATACCGCGTCGACAACCTGGGGGACCAGTGCCAATGTGCCCACGTGGCCCCTTTCATACGGTTCTGAAAAGGTAGCGCGATGTCCACCAGCTTCAAAACCCTGTGCGATAACCGCATCGATACCTCGCGCTTCGAGTTCACGTGCTTCAGTCGCGTTGGTTGCCGACGACATAGTAAACAAGCCGCATTTGGTAGACCGAAGTGAAAACTCACTACCGGTGGACGAAGATCAAGCACGGCCTGCAGGTGGGTGTCATTGAAAGACGGCGCTGGCGTAACGACATCCGGGACTTGGCCGAGCCCCAGTTCGCGATAATAGGGTGCGAGCAATGAGCGGGTATCGGCAGCACGCGTCGGGTCGTCGACCGGCTCGTTGTGAACAAAGAAGTTAGCGTTATAGGGTGCACCGGCGGCAGATACTGTCGCACAGTCGTTGCGCAGGGACTCTTGGGTATGCATGGCGAGACCAAGTGAACCCAATCCACCGGTTGTCGAAACTGCGATGGCGAGTGCCGGTGTTGATGCACCTGCCATCGGCGCCTGAATAATCGGATAGCGTATGTCCAGGCGTGCGGTTAGTTCGTTATCAGGCCAGAGACTCATTAATTCGTCTAAGTGTTAGTAGAACTTGGATTAAACGTAATACAGCACCAGACTAGCGACGAGCAGCACAGCGATCCACAGCACCATGCTGCCAGTTGGCCAGGTTCTGGCCAGCGTACCTTCAGGCCCATAGTGACGGATTACGGAGCGCATCAGGACTCGACCGATTGATCGTGTCGCTGCACTCAACCCGTTGGTTACTATTATCAGGTTGTTCATGACACGACAAACAACCTTGGGCGCGAGTCGTCGGTACATCCAGTCGGTGTCGAGGTTAATGGCATTCTGTTCAGACGGATACAGACCCGTTCGCATGAGAACAGCAAAAGCTAAAGCCGCGAACAGCAGTAACTGAAGCTGTGTCAACGAATGCCCAAAGTCAGCGTAAGGTTTATAGTCCACCGGATAAGGCAAAAGAGCATACAGGGGATCGGGAAAGCAACCGATGCCGATGCACAACGTGGCGGCTATGCCCATGGCCAAACACATGTGAAGGGGTGCTTCCTTACATCGAATTCCGGAATCATGCCCGAAAAATGCGAAGTACGGAATCTTGATGCCTGAATGTTCCATAACACCAGCCGATGCGATCAAGAGTCCTATGAAGATCAAAACATAATACCCCTCGATTACAGCAGACATGGTCAGCGACTTTGCGACAAACCCACTAAAGAGCGGAAATGCAGAAATCGACATCGCACCGACGATGCAGAATGCTGCTGTCCAGGGCATTGATCGGTAGAGTCCACCGAGGTCAGTCGCGCGGATTGTTCCGGTGCGGTAAAGCACAGCACCCATGGACATGAACAGGAGTGCCTTGTAAAGGATATGGACGAAAGCATGGGCGACAGCACCGTTGAGGGCCAGTTCGGTGCCGATCCCAATTCCAACGACCATGAAGCCCAGCTGGTTGTTAAGGCTGTAGCACAATACTTTGCGCAGATCATTTTCGATCACTGCAAAGAAAATCGGGAATAGAGTCATGACGACACCAATCCAGATAAGCGCTTCTGTGCCCGGGAATCCCCTGGCCAGGGCGTAGACCGCGAGCTTGGTAGTAAACGCACTCAGAAATACCGTGCCGGTTATCGTGGCTTGCGGGTAAGCGTCCTGTAGCCAGTTGTGCAGCAGTGGAAAGGCGCACTTGATCCCGAACGCGAGAAAAATCAGCCATACACCCGGGCCGGCTGTGACAAGACTTTCACCTGGGCCAATCAGTTGGGTGAATAACAGCGAGCCCGACTCATGGAAGTAAAACAGGATGCCAGAGAGCAGCAACACCCCAGAACCGATTTGGATTACCAGATACCGCAACCCCGCCCGATAGGCGCGTTCGCTGCGGTTAGCCCAGATCAGGAAAACCGACGTCAGCGCTGTGATTTCCCAGTACAGAAATAAGGTGATTAGGTCCCCAGCAAACACGGCACCTATAGCGCTCCCGACATACATCATCGCGGCCACGTGTTGGGTCGTGTCGCGCACATGCAACGCAAAAAGCGCAGCGAGAAAAGCAGCGATATGAAATATGTAGCCAAATATCAGGCTCAACCTGTCTACCCGCACCGGGAGCAGGTTATAGCCGGCTATTTCGATACCTACAGACATCCCGTCGGATAGAAAAAACAGCTGCAACAAACCGAGTACCGGAAGTAGTAGTGCACCCATCGCTTGAGCTGACCGGGGTAATAAGGTTAGGACTAGGCCACCCAGAATTAGGATTACGCCCGGTGGCAAACTACTCATCGTAGTAGTCCTCACGCCGTTTTATAAATCGGCGAAGTTGTTTGCCGATGATGACGACTCCGAATAACGAGACGAAGCCCCAAACTGCGTAAAATCCGAGCCACCCCTCCCACGGGAAAGTCGAATGTCGATGCATAACCAGCTCAAGGATCACGAGTAAAATGCAAAGCGCAAGAAGTAGACGGAAAATCATGTTCTGTTGTCCGGTTTCAGCATGTGAAGTCGATCTCAGCGGACAAGTAGGCTGACCAACTGCAAGATCGGATCCGGATAGAAGAACAGCACCACACACATCGCCGTCGTTACGCCAATTGCAATGAGGCAAGGTACAGGTGCTTCGGTAGTGGTCCTGGGAGTGTTTCTATCACCAGCGAAGAACGCGCGGATGGGAATCGGTAGTAAATAGGCGATGTTCAAGAGTGTGCTCAACATCAGGACCCCGACCAGTACTGTATAACCCGCGTCCAGTGAGCCAAGTGCCAGGTACCATTTGCTCCAGACGCCACCAAGTGGCGGCAGTCCGGCAATACTGATGCTGGCGATCAAAAATGCGCCCATGGTGAATGGCATACGTCGGCCCAGGCCATCCATCTCGCTGATCTCTGATTTGTGGGTAGCGACCAGGATAGCGCCAGCACAGAAAAACAATGTGATCTTGCCGAACGCGTGCATCGCGATATGTGTAGTTCCGCCGATGATGCTACTGGCGTTGGCGAGGAATGCACCCAGGATAACGTAGGATAACTGGCTGATGGTCGAGTAAGCCAGACGACGCTTGAGATTGTTCTGTTGTAAAGCGACGAGTGAGGCAATGATAATGGTGGCGGCTGCGATCCACAGCAGCCAGCCCGATCCCCAGCTTGTGGTGACGAGGTCCAGTCCGAACACATATAGGGTGACTTTGAGAATACAGAAAACACCTGCTTTGACCACCGCGACCGCATGTAATAACGCGCTGACAGGTGTAGGTGCCACCATGGCTGCCGGCAGCCAGCGGTGAAATGGCATCAGCGCCGCTTTTCCTATGCCGAAAGCAAACAGGGCGTATAACAGTCCGGTGACAAATGGGGATGCTTTACCGGCCAGGATGCCGCCAACACGAAAATCGGTCGTGCCAGCGATGGTCCAGGTCCAGACAATTGCCAGCAGAAAGAAAACGATTGAAGTTGACAGGAGAATGCCCAGATAGACTCTGCCGCCTCGCTTCGCGTCGAGCGTGCCGGAATGGGTGACAAGTGGGTAGGTCGATAACGTCAGCAACTCATAGAAGATGAATAGTGTAAAAAGGTTCTGTGAGAAAGCGATGCCGATAGTGCTGCCGATGGCCACGGCAAAAAACGCATAGAAACGCGTCTGATTGGTTTCACCATGACCGCGCATGTATCCAATCGAGTAGAGGGTAGTGACGATCCAGAGCACACTGGCAATCAATGCAAAGAAGAGTCCAAGCGGTTCCACTTCAAGCGCAATGGGTATACCGGGGATGGGTTCAGCGAGCACGATGTCAGGCCGTTGGCCGGCAAGCACGGCAGGCAGTAGGCTAGCGACCAATCCCGCCAGAGTTATACCGGTACCGAGACTTACACATTCACGCAGATTGGGGCGTGACCCGGTTATTAACACTGCCACCGCACCCGTAAAAGGTAATATCACGGCCAGCGTGAGAGTATTCAACCGGGACCTCCAAACAACATTTGTGCGGCAAGCTGAGCTACGCCAACAGACCATTGGGTCTGAAGACCAAAGTAGACGTTGGCGACAATCAGTAGCCAAACCGGTGCGAGCAATGACCAGTGTGTTTCTTCGGAATGCTCGTCTGGGTTTGTGGTTGATCTAAAGTAGATCATCTCAATGACTCGCCAGATATAGACGACGGCCAGCAATGAACCTACGGCGATGACGATTAACAGTGGCCACCAACCCGCCTCCAGCACAGCGACAACCAGCAGCCATTTGCTGATGAAGCCGGCAGTTAGGGGCACACCTATAAGACTGAGTCCGCCGACTACAAATGCAGCCGAGGTCCAGGGCATACGCTGCCCGGCACCGGCAAGGTCAACCAGACGTGTCCCGCCGAGCTGAAAGGCCATACAGGCCAGTGCTAGAAACAGACCACCCTTCATCAACGAGTGGTTTAACAGATGCACCAGCGTTGCTGTGAGGCCGCTAACGGATGCGAGACTGAGACCCAGAATCATGTAGCCGATCTGTGCCACGCTGGAATACCCCAGCATACGTTTAATATTGTGCTGAAATATTGCAATCGTGGACCCGGACAATACAGCGGCAGCACCCAGTACTACCAGTATGAACTGCAACGGCATACTGTCGAAGGCAAAACTTGATCCAAAAACGTCATAAATGAATCGCACGAGAACATAGACCGCGACTTTGGTTGCGGTAGCAGCGAGGAAAGCACTAACGACGTGTGGTGCGTATGCGTATGCGTTCGGTAACCACAGGTGGAGCGGAAACATCGCCAGCTTAAGCCCTATGCCGACCGTCAGAAAAGCAAATGCGACTCGCACGGTACGGCTCTGTCCTAGGGCGGGAAGCAGATTGGCCAGATCGGCCATATTCAAGGTACCCGTAACCATGTAGAGCAGGCCAACCGCAATCAGAATGAAGGTTGCACCAATCGTGCCCATGATGAGGTACTGGTAAGCGGCGGTTAGTCCTCTCCGATCTGGCCCCATCGCAATCAGGACATAACTAGACAATGATGAAATTTCCAGAAAAACGAACAGATTGAAAGCGTCACCGGTCACGGTCATTCCCAGCAGACCAGTCAGGCATAGGAGATAACTTGTGTAAAAAAGATTTTGTCCGGAAGGCTTGATTTCCCAGGCAGCACCTACCCGTGAAAACAGTAAAACGACGGTGCTGATACCAGTAACGATCGCCAACACAAACGCGTTAGCAATATCCACGCGATATTCAATTCCCCACGGTGCGGCCCAGCCACCATAGGCATAGATGACCGTACCGTTTTCAAGAACGAGTCTGAGCAGCAGTACAGCAATTAACAGGGCGGTTGTGCTAACCAATATGCTTAGCAACCAGGCCAGACGGCCGCTGCGGAGCAGTAGACACAGCGGCGCTGCGATCAGCGGTAATATGACTTGCAGCGCAGGAAGTTGGGCCAGCGTCACAGAGATTCGTCCTGGCGATGGATGTCATCTTCCTCAGCTGTGCCATAGGCCTCTTTTATGCGAACAACCAGGGCCAGTCCCAGCGCCGTAGTGGCTACCCCGACCACGATCGCGGTCAGAATCAGCACATGGGGCAGTGGGTTGGAGTAGGCTTGCACAGCCTCACGCAAAATGGGTGCAGCACCACCGCTGACTTTACCTATGCTGATATAGAGAATGAATACCGACGCTTGAAACAAGTTGATACCGATGATCTTTTTGACCAGGTTTCCGCTTGCAATAACCACATAAAACCCCGTCATCATCAGAAATATGACGACCCAGTAGTTGTAGAGCGCGAGAACTTCCACGTTTAGTTCCTACGTCCGGCAAAGGCCAGAAAAACTGTGATCATGACAGCCGCTACTGTGATACCGACACCGAGTTCGACCAGAAATATTCCCAGATGCTGACCATGTAACGGGTCTTGGCCCAGTGTGTTGTAGTCGAGATAGTCGCCGCCGAGCAGCATGGTGAGGGTACCGACGCCGGCGAACAACAATAGGCCTAATGCCATCAGTAGCCTCAGAATCCCAGGTGAAACCACACGTCGGACAGCTGGGGTACCAAAGACTAGGCCGTACAAAATAAAAGCTGCGGCGAAAATAACGCCAGCCTGGAACCCACCCCCGGGCCCATAGTCACCGTGAAACTGCACGTACAACGAAAATAGCAGAATGATTGGGATGGTGATCTTGGTAACCACCCGAAGTACGGGGTTGTCTCTCACGGTTCTTCTTTCCGGGAGTCAGTCACACGACTTTGACGGCGTCGAAAACCCAGTAGCGCCATTACTCCAACGCCAGCAGTAAAGATCACGGTTAACTCACCTAATGTATCGTAGCCACGATAACTGGCGAGTACTGCTGTCACCACATTAGGTATTCCAACCTCGTGGGGAGATTGTTCAAGATAGCGGGGCGCAACATGTTGTTGTACGGGTGCATCCGGGGCAGCAAAGGGTGGCATGTCAAACGTGCCATAAACTAGAGCTGCACCGGTCACAATGACCACAACTAACGGCAGCAGTGGCCGATGCGTGGGTGGTTTTTCCTGCCGGCCGACAAGACCGATAGTTGCCAGCATAAGTATGGTGGAAATACCAACGCCCACGGCGGCTTCAGTAAATGCAACATCGACCGCGTCTAATACTACAAACACCGCGGCAGCCAGGAGACTGTAGATCCCGAACATAATCGTCACGGCGAAAAGATCGTGCAGGCGAATCGCCGCTATAGCGGTAATAACCAGCAGCCCCAGTAATACAATGTTGATTAGTTCGATCACTGTTGTTTTTCTGACTCTCCCTGCCACGGACTTCGAATACCATGGACTGTGGCACGAGCCAGTGCGTGGCAGGCGGTCGGATTCAGCAACATAAGGAAAAGCAAAACAATCAAGAGCTTGATCAGAACAATCGTCCATCCAGCCACCAACATAAGGCCCAGGATGATAGCTGCGGCTCCAATTGTGTCGGTGACACCTGCGGCATGCATGCGGGTAAAAACATCCGGCATACGCAGCAGACCGATGCTGCCCACCAGAATAAACAGTGCGCCGAGGAAAAGCAGCAGTCCGCTCAACATATTGAGAGCCTGGCTCATTGCCTATTTTCTCCTGAATCCGGTCGGGGTTGGCCGAGGTCACCGAACTCAGAAACCTTGAGTACAGCAACAGTGACGATAAAGCCTACCAGTGCGTACATCAGGGCGATATCAAGATAAACCTCGGATTCTCCGGTCAAGAATCCCAGCACAGATATCATCAGGACAGTTTTTGTGCTGAAAGTATTTGAAGCAAGAATGCGGTCGTAAACAGTCGGACCCTTGATGGCTCGAATTAGCGCCAGCCCCATTGCTGCCAGCAAAGCTATGGTCACCAGTAGCAGCATTAGCCACTTTCCAGATGCTCGACACGCTTTCCCATTTTTCCACTTTGAAGGTCTGCCGCGGATTCTGCAGTCAGCGCATGTACTTCAATCTCTTTCTCGAGCACATCGAGGGAGATAGTGCCGGGTGTCAGGGTGATTGAGTTAGCAAAACTGACGCGACCCGCTACCGTCTGCTGATTTGCGGGCACTCGGATTATGGTTGGTTGAATCGAAAGACTGGGTCGTGTGATTCGCCATGCGACATCAATACAGGCGCGAACGATTTCTTTAGCTAGCCAGGGTGCATAGCGAACTAGCCCGGGTATCAGCCCCAAAGGCTGCCCTTCTGCATCGATAACACCCATGCGATGGCTGACCAAGGTTACGGTTGCCGCAGAGAGCAACCCGAGACTGAGCAGAAACGGATCGAAGTGTCCCGACAACGCGATCCACAAGCCGATTGTCAGGAAAAAAAGTATTAAAAGACGTAACAAGTCGGTGATCCAGTGGTCAGTGTCGCGGTCGAGCGGGATGGTGGATGTCTCGCGCCGATTTAGGCTGTTGTTGCCCCTAATGCTCGTCGGCTAGCTCGTGCTTCTCGTTGCCGCTGTGAATCAATATCAACCAATACCCGCTCTACGTAGTCGATATGCCGATCTGATGCAGAGCGCGCATGATCAGGATCACCATTTATGATCGCGGTCATCAAGTGATAGTGCTGGTCTCGCACGTGGTCAAAGCGCCCCGACTGTGTGTAGAGATTCTCCAGGTTGTAGCGGATGCTTTTCCGCAGCAGCGAAAATAGACTGCGCATCACATGTACCAGAACAACATTGTGTGATGCTTCCGCAATGGCGAGATGAAAGTTTGCATCGGCTTTGGCTTCTAGCGCAGCATCCTGGTGGCTGTGAGAAATAATCAGTCGTTTGTAACAGCTTCGAATCTGTTCGATATCCGACTCGGTTCTACGGCTGGCTGCGTAATAGGCAGACAATGATTCGATCGCGTGCCGTAGTTCAAGCACGTCTGCATGAGAGTCCGGTGAATTACTGATAAGTTCCAGCAATGGATCTTCAAGTGCGGGATTCAGGGATTTCGTCACGGTGGTGCCCCCACCGCGGCGTGAGACAAGCATGCCGATCGACCGCTCAATCTTTTCGACCACGATGTCTGAAACGCGTGGAGTATTCATAAATTTCCTGGTATTTTGGTATGACCAAAGAAATGTTGACCATAACACTCCGGGGGTTTCAGGTAAATAACAAGCGACCATTTTTGCTGTCCCCCCGCCTGTTGGCCGGAGCGAAAGCCTTAGCCGGCTTCAACTACACTATAGTGCGGTGGTGTACATGGGGGCGATGATACCCCGACCCCTTTAACCTGATGTATTGGAGATCTGTATTTGATTAGCAGTATGACAGCGTTTGTTCAGCACGAATCACAGTTAGAGCAAAGCCGGCTGCTGTGGGAAATTCGTAGCGTAAATCATCGGTATCTGGAAATCTCCATGAGGCTGCCTGAGGAACTTCGTAGCGCGGAAATGATATTCCGTGAGACTATTAAGGCGTCATTGAACCGGGGCCGGATAGACGCTGTACTCAGATACCAGTCCGCTGAATCTTCAGCCAATAGCCCCGAGCTCAACCTAGACACAATAAACCAGCTGATGGCCTGGTCGAGAACCGTGCAGACCAGCTGAGCGTAACTGCTAAAGCTGCTTTAGCGGATGCCTTGTCCGCACTGGTCAGTCAGCGGCAGCGTGAGGGTCGACAGCTGGCTGTGGTGATCAACGCGAAACTTGCGGCTGCTCGGGATATCGTTATTGGTGTGCAAAGCCGCGGGCCCGAACTGGAGCAGTACGCCCGTCAGCGTCTCAACGAACGTGTCAGTGAATTTGCTGAACAGTTGGAGCCCGGACGATTCGAACAGGAGCTGGTACTGTTACTGGCTAAATCCGACATAACTGAGGAGATCGATCGGCTACAACTTCACCTGACCGAGGTTGCAAATATTCTCAATGGATCGGGTCCCGTGGGTCGAAGACTCGATTTTTTGATGCAGGAACTCAACCGAGAAGCCAATACCCTGGGCTCAAAATCAAATCATCCCGAAACCACAACTGCCGCGGTTGACCTTAAAGTGCTGATCGAGCAGATGCGCGAGCAGATCCAGAACATTGAGTAGGTGCAGTGTGTGACTGGCCGGCAGAAGATCCCGCAGCTGTTGATATTTTCAGCGCCTTCCGGGGGTGGTAAGACGAGCCTGGCCCAGGCCATTGCGAATGACTGCCCACATGTCGTGGTATCCATATCCCACACGACTCGTAGTCCGCGTCGAGGAGAAGTAGACGGGGTTGATTATTTCTTTGTCAGTCCAGTTGTTTTCGAAAAAATGATCGAACGCGGGGAATTTCTTGAGTACGCGAGGGTGTTTGACCATTACTATGGGACATCCAGGGGTAGTGTGGACAGAGCTCTGGCAGCACAGCAGACAGTGATTCTGGATATAGATTGGCAGGGGGCCCGAAAAGTTCGAGCGTCAAATTCCGATGCGGTCAGCATCTTTATCCTGCCACCTTCCATTGAAGCGCTGCAAGAACGTCTCGCCCGGCGTGGACGCGATAACCGAGATCAAATCGACTATCGCATGCAACGAGCAATCACTGAGATGGGGCATTACATTGAATACGATCATATCGTGATCAACGACAGGTTTGATGATACCGTGACCGAACTCAAACAACTCGTGCTCCATCAGCAGCCACCGACGTCAGCAGCTGGATTAGACCTGGCTGCCCTTGTGAATTCCGCAGAAAACGTTAAACTCAAAACTTCAGATACCCCAGACAGTTAGCGCAGCCTCCTCGACCGGATCGAAGGCAGACCTGGTCAGCCGCGTACTTGTTCGCAGTTCCAGACGGAAACGGACTGCATCCCCTAGTTTGCCGGAGAAACAAAATGGCCAGAATTACCGTCGAGGATTGCCTCGAAAATGTCGAGAACCGATTTCAACTGGTGCTGGTTGCCGCAAAACGTACCCGGCAACTGGCATTTGGTGCGGACCCCTTGGTACCGGAAGACCGTGATAAGCCAACAGTCATTGCACTGCGCGAGATTGCAGAAGGGCTGGTAACCTCGAATATTCTCGAAGAAGAAGAAATCGATCTCGAGAAAGAACTGTTCGGTGAAAGCGAAGAGATTCAAACAGAAGCTGAGACGGAGACAAAAGATCTGAGTCTGAAAGAAGATTCCGCAGCGAACGAGTCCGTTGCGGCAGACAACGATACAGGTGACAGCAATGCCGACGACAGCAGTAACAACGAGGAGGAAAGAACCTCAGTCCAGTAAAGTAGGACGACCACCTGCATCAACAGGCAAGGTGGTCATCAGTGATCTGATCGAGGTTCTTGAGGAGTATCTAGATCCCAAAGAAGTAAAAGCCGTCTATAAGGCTTATCTGTTCGGTGCGGATGCCCACCATGGTCAGCACCGCCGCAGCGGCGAGGCCTTTATATCCCATCCCCTGTCTGTTGCGTTGATTCTTGCGGACATGCGGCTAGACAGCCCCAGCATCTCTGCCGCCATCCTTCACGATGTTATAGAAGACACCCCCACTTTACGCGAGCAGCTGGCGGAATCGTTTGGTGAAGATGTCGCGTTATTGGTTGATGGTGTCAGCAAGATCGACCAGATCGAGTTTGAATCTAAGGAACATGCCGAAGCGGAGAACTTCCGTAAGATGCTCCTGGCAATGGCGAAGGACATCCGGGTGATCCTGATTAAGCTGGCTGATCGAATCCATAATATGCGCACCCTGGATTCTTTGCGTTCAGATCAGCGTAAGCGAATCGCCCAACAAACATTCGATATATATGCACCTATCGCCAACCGACTGGGCATGTATACCTGGACCCAGGAACTGGAAGACTTAAGTTTCCAGTTCCTCTATCCCAAGCGTTACTCCGCGATTCGCAAAGAGATCAGCAAACGCCGGGGCAATCGCAAGCGGGTTGTTGACCGTTCACGTTTGAAGATTACTGAAGAACTTGAGGAGATCGGGATAAAAGCGACCGTAGTCGGTCGTGAGAAAAACATCTACAGCGTCTACCGAAAAATGCAGGATCGCCGGGTACCGATGGCCGAAATGGGCGACATCTTTGCGATTCGCATTATCGTGAATACAGTGGACGAATGTTATCGGGTGCTGGGCATTATTCACAACTTGTACAAACCGGTACCCGGTATGTTCAAGGACTACATCGCGATCCCCAAAGCCAACGGCTATCAATCACTGCACACACAGTTGTTTGGCACATTTGGCCAAAGTATCGAAGTACAGATTCGAACCACCGACATGCACCGGGTTGCAGAGTCGGGCGTAGCCTCACACTGGCGTTACAAGTCTCATGGCGGTGAAGCGCCACCGCAGATAGTGGCCCATAGCTGGTTAGTCGATCTGATAGAAACACAGCAAGAGTCGGGCAATCCCTCGGAATTTCTCGAGCACCTAAAAACCGACCTTTTCCCCGATGAGATCTATGTGTTTACACCTAAAGGCGATATAAAGAAGCTCCCTAAAGGCGCCAGCGCGCTGGATTTTGCCTACGCAGTTCACTCGGACATCGGTAATCACTGCATTGGTGCCAAGATCGGTAATGAAGCCATACCGCTGCATCATGTGCTCAGCAATGGGGATCACATCGAAGTACTCACAGCACGGTCGGCATGCCCAACACCGCTGTGGCTTCATTATGTTGTCACCGGCAAAGCCCGAGCATCAATACGGAATTACCTTAAGTCCCAGCAGGAAGGAGATGCTGTAAAACTCGGTCGTCAGTTGCTTGACCAGGCACTGACATCTGTGGGGCTGACGACTCGGTTAAAGACCAGCCAGAAGATTGGATTGCTCAAACAGCTCGATCGAGAAGACTGGAATGAGCTGCTAGCGGATATCGGATTGGGTAGACGCCTACCCATGATGGTCGCGCGCCAATTGTTGCCCGACAGCGGTGCCCCTTTGAAGAAAACTAAAAGTGGGCCTCTCCCGATCAAGGGTGTTGAGGGGATGAGTGTGTCTTATGGTCGATGTTGCCGGCCCATTCCCGGCGACAAGATAACGGGCCTGTTTTCCGTTGGTCGTGGCATTGTTATTCACACCACAACCTGCCCTAATGCTGCTAAACAGGCGAAAAGCGTCGAGAACTGGATCAGCGTACAGTGGTCAGATGAAGTTAAGGGGGAATTTGCGGCGGACATACGGCTGGAAGTGCTCAACCGCCGGGGTGTACTTGCCCAGCTGGCTGCACTGGTCGCCGAAGAAGGATCCAATATCAACAGTGTTGCAGTCAATGCGCGGGATAATCGTAATTCGACAATTCGTTTTACGATAGAAGTTTCAAATCGCCAACACCTTGCCCAGATTATTCGTCGGCTAAGAGCACGACGGTCAGTAATTCGCGTATTCCGAGCAAGAGGATAATGCTTCAGGTGCAGTCAACTGAATGAGGGACAAAACACGATGACCAGTAGACAGGCTATCAGCACTTCGCAGGCGCCGGATGCGATCGGTGCTTATTCGCAAGCGGTGGTTGCCGGTAATACGCTTTATATATCCGGGCAAATACCCTTGGACCCGGAAACTATGGAGGTGGTCGGAGGTGACATGGAAACACAGATTCGACGTGTGTTCGATAACCTGTCGGCAGTTGCTGATGCTGCCGGTGCGAGCCTTGCCGATGCTGTGAAGTTGACAGTTTTCTTGACCGACCTGACTGACTTTCCGACGGTCAACCAAGTAATGGCTGAGTATTTTGATGAACCCTATCCTGCCCGAGCCGCTATCGGTGTGGCTGCTCTTCCCAAGGGTGTTCCAGTCGAAGTTGAGGCGATTGTTTTTCTGCCTGCATAGGACAGTGCGAATAGCCGTTTGATTGGTGGAAAGCGAGGCCTGTCTCATGCTGCCGGTTAACCGACCCCGTGGCTAACCAACATTTGCTCAAACCAGCCGCAGCGTCTCTGGCAATCACCACGCTTAAAGGTGTTGGCCCCCAAATCGAATCCCGGCTAGCCCGGTTGGGAATCCGCACGGTCCAGGACGTCCTGTTTCATTTGCCACTTCGCTATCAGGACCGCACACGATTTTCACCCATGGGTGGACTGACAGCCGGTAGCGATGTACTTGTAACCGGTGTGATCGAGCTTTCCGGCGTGCGCATGGGACGTCGTCGTAGCCTGGTGTCGGTTATTTCAGACAATACCGGCACAATCACAATGCGACAGTTCCGATTCACAGCAACCCAACAGCGCGCGCTGGTACGAGGGGGCTTGATCCAATGTTTCGGTGAAGTTCGCCAAGGTCCAACTGGTCTGGAGATGGTTCATCCTGAATACCGTTTACTGCACAGTGAGTCGGAGGCAACTACAGAGCAGACATTGACAGCCGTGTATCCGACTACCGATGGCGTCGGCCAGCGTAAATGGCGGGATATGATCGGGCAAGCGCTGCCTCGTTGTGCCACGGAGATTGAAGAGTTATTACCTAAGGGCGTTGACGTTCCCGGTATGGAGATATCGCTGGCCGATGCCCTCACCCTACTGCATTGTCCACCTGTAGGGACCGATCCTCTTTTGCTGATGCAGGGATCTCATCCTGCCCGGCAAAGGCTGGCATTTGAGGAGATGCTCTCGCATCATATTGCGATACGACAGCGGCGATCCCACCGCGATCGGCTGTGTGCCCCCCTGATGCCGCCGTCTACCAGGCTTTGGCCACAACTCTGTGAGCAATTGCATTTTCCGCTGACCAGCGCACAGGTTCGAGTTGTTGAGGAGGTGTTCAGCGATCTGGGCGGTACTGTTCCTACGATGCGACTGGTACAAGGGGATGTAGGATCCGGAAAAACTGTGGTGGCTGCCGCCGCAGTACTCGCCGCTGTAGAAGCCGGCTGCCAAGCAGTAGTTATGGCACCGACTGAACTGTTGGCCAGACAGCATTTCGATAGTTTTGAGATCTGGCTGAAGGAACTGGGGATAGATGCGGTTTGGCTAACCAGTCGGGCAGCAGCAGCGACTCGTCGACAAGCCTGTCAGCGCTTAGCCAGTGGTGAAGTTCAGGTCGGTATTGGTACCCATGCGTTGTTTCAGGACGATGTTCACTATCACAACCTGGGACTGGTGGTCGTAGATGAACAACACCGCTTCGGTGTCGAGCAGCGACTGGCACTGCGGGATAAAGGGCGCTCAGATAATCGTGCACCGCACCAACTGGTGATGACAGCCACACCGATACCGCGTTCTTTGGCTATGGTGATGTATGCAGACATGGATGTTTCGGTCATCGATGAGATGCCGCCTGGTCGACAACCGGTAGAGACAGTTGTGATACCCAATTCCAGGCGTCAGGCAGTACAGGAACGTATCCGGGAATCCTGCGCCCGGGGTATGCGAGCTTACTGGGTCTGTCCTTTAATCGATGAATCAGAGCTGTTGGACCTAGAAGCGGTGACGCAGCGTGCAGAGTCTTTACGTCAGGATCTGCCTGAACTGAAGATCGAACTGTTACATGGTCGCAACACCCCCGCAGAAAAAGATGTCGTTATGAACGGGTTCAGGAGTGGCCAGGTCGACCTTTTGGTTGCAACAACGGTTATTGAGGTCGGTGTCGATGTGCCTGAGGCCAGCCTGATGGTGATCGAAAATGCCGAAAGACTGGGATTGGCCCAGTTGCATCAGTTACGGGGTCGAGTGGGCCGTGGAGATCGAAAGTCGGCCTGCGTCTTGATGTATCAGGCCCCACTTGGAGATCGGGCAAAAGCGCGGTTGTCGACGATGCGCGAGACCAATGATGGATTCGAGATCGCGCAGAAGGACCTCGAACTGCGTGGTCCGGGCGAATTACTAGGCACGCGTCAAAGTGGCCTGCCTCAATTTCGCATTGCTGATTTGACCCGCGATCACATGCTACTAGAAAGTGTCCGGGATGTTGCAGCCCAACTGCTTGACAACGGTGAGACGAAGTTGATCGATCGGTTAATCCGTCGGTGGCTCAGAACTGAAGATGGATTTTACAGTGCGTGATCGCCTGTTTCTTTATGTGCGCCTGGCAAGGCTCGATAGACCGATCGGCTGGTTGTTGCTGATGTGGCCCACACTTTGGGCTGTCTGGATTGCTGGTGGTGGTCAACCACAAGTGCAGATCGTCGTAGTGTTTGTTACTGGTGTAATTGTGATGCGTGCAGCGGGATGTGTGATAAATGATTACTTTGATCGCGCATTTGATCCGCACGTCCAAAGAACTCGAAACCGCCCTTTGGCAACGGGCGACGTTTCTACGCGCGAGGCGCTGATCCTGTTTGCAGCCCTTATGATGGTTGCTCTGGGGTTGTTGTTAACCCTGAACCGACAAGCCATTGTACTGGGCTTTATTGGTGCAGCGATTGCGATCAGTTACCCACTATTTAAACGCTTCACACACCTACCACAACTGTTTTTAGGGATTGCTTTTTCCTGGGGGATTCCGATGGCATTTGCTGCACAAACCGGTCGTGTACCGGCACTGGCCTGGTGGATCCTATGCGCTAATCTTTTGTGGACGGTCGCTTACGATACCATGTATGCGATGGCTGATCGGCCCGACGACCTTAAAATCGGAGTTAAATCTACCGCCATTCTTTTCGGTCGATATGATCTATTGGCCAACGCGGTGTTGCAGGCTCTCGCACTGGCGGTACTTGGCATCATCGGCTGGAGGCTGAATCTGAGCGCTTGGTACTATCTGGGCCTGGTGGGTGCCGCGGTAACGGCTGGTTATCAATACCGATTGTGTCGCGGACGCGATCGGGACATGTGTCTGAAGGCGTTTATCAACAATACCTGGTTCGGTGCCTGTGTATTTGCCGGTCTCGTAGTTTCCTTGCGCCTGAACTGAGTGGCAGCAGCGAACACATCCCCACCGACATCGATCAGGCGGGATCCAAGTTGGCGTAGGCCAACACCAGCCATTTGCTGCCAGCAGTTTCGAATCGAACCTGAACTCGGGCATGCTCACCCTGCCCCTCTACACTAAGGACAGTACCCTGACCGAACTTGGCATGATGTACGCGAGCACCGAGGTTGATACCCGGGCTGCTTGTCTGAGCCCCGGTGTTCAGAACTTCGGCAGGTGTTGAGGTAGCCGGGGGCAATACGGTGGACGAGCGGACTTCATCAACCAGTTCCGCCGAGATTTCGCTTAGGAAACGAGACGGACGGGTATAGTTTTCCCGGCCATGCAGCCGCCGGACCTCAGCCCAGGTCAGAAAAAGTTGCACCATGGCCCGGGTCATACCGACGTAACACAGACGCCTCTCCTCCTCGAGTCGACCCGGTTCATCGATCGAACGCTGATGCGGAAAGAGGCCCTCTTCCAGCCCACACAGAAATACAAGCGGGAACTCAAGTCCTTTGGCTGAATGAAGGCTCATCAACTGTACGCAGTCTTCCCACTCTTCTGCCTGTCCTTCACCGGCCTCCAGCGCAGCGTGTGCGAGAAATTCCGATAGTGGATCCGGATGTTGGTCATCGGCCGGGGCGTAATTGAAATGACGTGCTGCACTTCGATGAGATCGACAAAACATTTCAGCGAGGTCCGGGCTCTTGTGGGTATTTGAGTTTTGCTTGCCAATTCAACCGCAGCGGTCCACATGGAGGTGTCAGACGCCCTGGCATGTTCACGGATTGCGGTGGCTGTTCGTGCACCGATGCCGCGAGTCGGGACATTGACGACCCGTTCAAAAGACGGATCAGAATGGCGATTTGAGATCAGGCGCAGGTATGCCAGAGCATCTTTGATTTCGGCTCGTTCGAAAAATCGGAGTCCACCATAGACTCGGTAAGGAATGCCTTCACTGAGCAGGAGTTCCTCAAAAACACGGGACTGTGCATTCGAGCGATAGAGGATGGCGATAGAATCACGGCGATTGCCTTCGTGCACCCACTCGCGAAGGTGTTCCAAGACGAATCGGGCTTCATCGATTTCGTTAAATGCAGCGTAAAGCCTAATCGGTGCACCGGCCTGATCTTCAGTCCAAAGTTTTTTACCCATTCGGCCGACGTTGTGGTCGATTACACTGTTTGCGGCCGCGAGAATTGTTCCAGTAGATCTATAGTTCTGTTCCAGCCGCAGGATCTGCGTATCGGGAAAGTCTTTCTGAAACAAGCTCATGTTCTCAATTCGGGCGCCCCGCCAGCCGTAGATCGACTGATCGTCGTCGCCCACAGCAGTGATGCTGTTGCGTGGTTGTGCCAACAGTTTCAGCCAACGGTACTGTATGGTATTGGTATCTTGAAACTCATCGACCAGGATGTGCTGAAATCGTTCCCGGTAAGCGTCGCGAATTGGTCCGTTGTTCTGAAACAGCTCCAGGCTCCGTAGCAGAAGTTCTGCAAAGTCAACCAGTCCAAAGCGCTGACACAGTGATTCGTAATGGGCGTAAATCTGGGTCAGAGTCTGATACTGGTTATCTGATGACCCTTCAAGTTGCGGAGGCCGCCGGCCCTCCTCCTTGTTGCTGTTAATAAACCACTGTCCCTGTCTTGGTGGCCAGAATCCCTCATCAAGATTCAATTCTCTAAGTGACCGCCGCACCAGACGGTGTTGGTCCTGGGCATCAAGAATCTCGAAAGAGTCAGAAAGACCTGCATCGGCATAGTGAGTGCGTAGCAAACGGTGTGACAGGCCATGAAACGTGCCGAGCCACATATTGCGCATAGGAGAACCGATCATGCGTTCTACCCGGTGGCGCATTTCCTGAGCGGCTTTGTTGGTGAACGTAACAGCAAGGATAGACAGTGGCGACACTTCAAGTGCTGTCGCAAGCCAGGCGATTCTGTGGGTCAGAACGCGGGTCTTGCCGCTCCCGGCACCGGCAAGAACAAGCATCGGACAGGGATCTTTGGATACTGCCTGGCGCTGAGCGTCGTTCAGATCATCAAAAATGAAAGACACGTCCATATCCGCTAAACACTCAAGTCAGGGACACTGGGTTGAATGTTGTCTTTCGGCACTTCGGGTCGTTGTCGATCGTCGGTAATAACGGCCGTGGCTCAACCTGGGATCCGCTGCGAGTGGCGTCATCGGTTCTGCCTGCCAAACACCGGGGTCCAGTTCTGGGAAAAACACGGTATTTCCACCTGAGATCTTGTCAGGCACCTGCGTGACATCGATGAAATCACAGAATTCAAGGGCTGCTGCATAGAGCTGTCCACCGCCGATAAACCAGACGTCGCCAGTACAGCTGGCCAGGGCGGCTGGGATCGTTGTATAGCACTGGACACCATCCAGCAGCGAGCGGGTGATTACAATGTTGCGTCGCCCGGCCAGTGGTTTTGCACCCATCGATTCCCACGTGCCGCGGCCCATAATGATGGTGGTGCCCAGAGTCAGCTGTTTAAAACGTTTTAGGTCGGCCGAATAATGCCAGGGTAGTTTTCCATCTGCCCCGATGACACGGTCTTGAGTAATTGCCACAATTGCTGCGCGCAATGTCAGTCCCTAACTTGGGCCGGTAGAAAATTCCTGGCAATCAGTGCGGCTGCTGTTGTCATCGTACAACTACACGGCTACCTTGAAAGTAATCGCCTGCTCGGGTTCGTATCCGGCCAGAGAAAAAGTGCTGAGTAACTCGTCCGTCGTGGCACTGAGCAGGTCTTCCACGTCGTTGAGCGATCGAACAGCACTGTTTATGGTTAGTTGTGGCAATGGTTTCGGCTTTCGCAGCAGCTGATCTCGTAAACCAGGTACATGGTCGTACTCTGCCATACTGCCATCAGGCTTGGCGGTATAGATGTGCGCATCGATCAGGGTGTGGCCAAAGTAACCCACCGGTATACCGGCGAACTGCCCAAACAACTCGAGCAGGAAAGCGTAACCGGCGATGTTATAGGGTAGCCCTAGCGCAACGTCACAACTGCGCTGGGTTAAGTGTAGGCACAACAGGGGTTCGCCAGCCTCGTCGCGCTGAACATTGAGTACCCACAGCGCATGGCAGGGGGGTAAACCGCTGAACTGGGCATTTCCCGGTGCCCAGGCGGATACCACCAACCGGCGACTGTCCGGATTTTGCCTGAGCTCTTTTACAACCCAGGCCACTTGATCGTTAAACGAGGCTTTGTCCTGATCATGTACTGGGAAGTGTCGCCAGTAGTTGCCATAGGCACTGGGCACGTGGCCGTCTTTATCTGCCCAAGGGTCCCAAAACTTACAACCATGCCGGCGTAGCAGGCCAATATCGGTCCTGCCCGACAGAAACCACAGATTCTCAACAACGATATTTTTCCAGGAAATCTCTTTGGTGGTCAGTAGTGGAAAACCCTGTCGTAAGTCAATCTGATAATTCAAATTAAAGATTGAAAGAGTATCAACGCCAGTTCGATTGGTCTTTCGTTGACCGCGGCTGAGCACGTTTTCGACGACATCAAGATACTGCTGCAATATGCTGTACTCTACTTGTGCTGGGGATCTGCTGAGCCAGTGGCTACAGCACTTGTTCTGAGAAATAATGCTCTATCGCTTTACGTGCGACGTAGGCCGATTTTACATACCATTTTTCTTTGTTGATACAAAGAACCGCGTAAGCCAGCTTACGGTCACCGCGCTGGCCATAGCCTACAAACCAATCGTAAGTACCGGCAGGATCTGTCCCGTTGAGTGTGCCGGTTTTACCACCGACTTCGACGTTTGACATCTTGCCGGTGAAAAAGTTATCAAAAGACTTTTTTGCCGATCCTTTGCGTACTGTTAAAGTCATCATAGTCTGTAGTTGCCGGGCAGTTGACGGGCTGAACACCTGTTGGGTATAGGGCTCATCATCAGCATACAGAACAATACCGTTGGTGTCCGTAATTGCATCGATCAGACTCGGCTGGACAATAAAGCCCCCGTTAACGGTCGCTGCAGCCAGGACTGCGGCATGGATGGGACTCATCGTGGTATTTTGGGTCCAGCCAGACGCGGTTTCTACGATAGCCCAGGGATCGTCCAGGTTTAACGCGAGGCGGCTGGCACTTATCTGGACATCACTTTTCATCTCCCGATTGAATCCCAGTCGTTCTGCGAAATCCAGCAGCGCTTTACCGCCGACTTGCTGTACACCCAGTCGACCGAATACGCTGTTAACAGATTTGGCAAAGGACATTTTCAGAGGCAGGTGCCGGGTCCATTGATTGTCCTTATGGTGTAGTACATTTTTGCGGTAAAGGCTGGTGGTTTTACCGTTGAATGGAATGACAGTATTAGCGTCAACTTTCCCCAAATCGACAGCAGCGCCGGCCGTTACAAGCTTGAAGACCGAAGCAGACGGATATGTTGCCTGTAAAGCGAAATTGGCAGTGGGCTTTGTCTTTCGGCGATGATTGACCAGTGCCAGAATCTTGCCGGTATCGGGATCCAATCCAACAAACATCCCGTAATCCGGTCCATATTGTTCAAAAACCGCCTTGACCGAATCACGTAGTGCGCGATCGGTGTTGTAGTGGATTGTTGCGGGGAGCCGTCGGCCCTGACTGGTAACGGTGATCTCGTGTGGATACGTATTGTTCTGCACTGATGACGTTATAGCGCCACTGATGACGTGCCGGTCCACACCCCACACAGCGCTGCGTTGCCATTCTGTGGAACTCAGACGTTCTGGCCAGGACAACATACCACCAATCAGGATCACGCTCACAAGCGCAATCTGCAGCGGACCAGACAGGGTTGTCTGGCTGATGGTTTTACGACTGCGTTGGTTGCTCATAGGGACGGGTTATGTAGCTATTGACTCGGATGGGGTGTGCCAACGTTCGTCAGTGCCGTATGCCGTATTTTTGTCGTGAATCCCCCCTTTTTTGTCCGTACGGTCCACATGATATCTGAGTATAAGACGACTGAAGGGGAGAAAACATCTCGATGGCTGTCTGATCAGCTGGTCATGGTCTCTCGGGCCTGATTGATCAGGGTGGCCAGGTAATCCGATCCCCCACGATCGCTGTGCAGACGCTGTATTAGACGGCGATGCGCGGCTTTGATTTCCTTGTTCGATGCGTCTTCGGGAACACCTAGAATTTCCGCAGCTTCCCGCCGGCTCATGTGACCGCTGGGTGGCACTGTCGCCGTGTCCTCAGTGTCGGCATCCACTCTCCAGTTTTCGCCATGGTGGCGATCAAGATAGGTTTCGAGCAAAGCAGCAGACTGGGTATCCTGCGCCTGACAGGTGGATAACAGGTCGAGTAGATTTTCGAGACTCATCTGTTCGAGCTGCTGTCCGGCAAATGCCCCGGCAATAACTTCACCTGCCAGATCACCGCTGTCGTGATCCAGTGTCATGCGCAGAAAAGCAGTTTCCACCTTTGAGACCTGGCCAGAAGCTGGGCCGCGTGTTGATTTGAACATCTGCCATACCCGCCGCGCCATTAATGCCCGTTGTAGCCAGGGCAGTGCCGCACTGACTGCTGCAAACATCCAGTGAATTCGGCCGGTGACGACCAGCAGCAACAGCACACCAGCGACGCCGTAGAGCAAAATCATCTTGAGTGCCCTGCTACGTTGGGCTGGTGTGGCCTTACCGAGCCACGATGCCAGCCACATCAAACCCACCAGAGCGCCTAAAGCGAGTACCAGCCGGATCATATTTTCAGTTCTTTTTGCTGATCTGGTGACTGAGTTTGAGTACAGTACCACCGCGTTTACGACCGAATTGCTCAAGTGCTTTCTGCCCCCCGGCTGCATAAACCGCCACGGCACAAAGAAGGTCGCGCAACTGTGCAGCGCTGTTAGCGTCGAACCGGCACCAGGCACCGGAACTCAGCCGAGCAATGTTGCGAAACGTTCGCTCAGTAATCGGGTCGTCACCGTCCTGAAAAATGAACACTGGGATTCGGAGGATGCCCAGCTCACCGGCCAGTTTGCACAGAACATCCGGGTCTTCTTCCATGGCATCACCGACAAACACCAGAGCGTTGACGGGCTGGCCCTGTTTTGTGGCGTGTGAGAGAACGCGGGCAATCTGGGTCTGTCCTGCGGCACAACGGATGGCAGTCATGTGTTTGAGCAAAGCGTCAGCGTTACTCATCCAGGGTGTTGAGGAGAACTGCATAAAGCCACGGTAATGAACAAGCTGTACATCCAGACCACCCAATGTGTCGGTTTCTTCAAACATCTGGCCCTGAATGTGACAGGCCCTGTCCCACAAGGGTTCCCGACTGGCCGTAGCATCCATGGCGAACAGCAGCCGTCCCCGGCCGCTTGGGCGGGAAGCCAGTGGTGTGGATCTCACCCGCTGCAGAAAGTTGTCGATGTCTTCGCGGCTTGATGTTTCCAGCGATCTGTTGGGTGGTTTTTTCAATTGCAACAGCGCTTAACGATCAGGTGATCAAGACGGATCATAACACTGTAGAGAGTCTGTTCGCAGATGCTACGGTGAGGATCTGGACTGCCATTTAAGAGAGAATACGATCAATGATTTCTGACACGTCTTTAGACAATGCGGACTGTGCTTGAATGTGTTCTAGCTGCTCACGCATCATTTCCTGTCGATCGCGGTTGTAACGTCGCCAGAGATTGAAGGCTGACAGTAGTCGGGCTGCGACCTGCGGATTGGTATGGTCTAGTTTCAATATGTATTCGCTGATGAATGCATAGCCTTGACCATCGGCCTGGTGGAAATGAAGCGGGTTGGCATGGGCGAATGCACCGAGCAGGGAGTACACTTTGTTTGGGTTTTCCAGCTGAAACAGGTCATGTGATGTGAGCGCTTTCACGTGACCGAGCGTTCCAGGCAAATCCGCCGTGGCCTGAACCCGGAACCACTTATCCATCACCAGCGGGTAATCGTGCCAGCGATCGAAAAAATGTGCCAGAGCGGCAGTGCGTTCTGGATAGGGTGAACAGGCGAGCAAGGTTAAAGCAGCCAGCGCATCGGTCATGTTATCGGCTGTGTGCAGCTGGTGAGTGGCCAAACGTGTGAACTCGGGTTGTTCAAGCGCCATCAGGTAAGACAGGCAGGTATTACGCAGGGCCCGCTGGCCACTGTTGATACAGTTAGTTTGGTCGGTGTCTGTCGCCTCGAACCGGTGGTAAAGCGCTTCAAAATCGGCTGTAAATCGTGTGGCCAGTATCAGTTTCACTGTCTTTCTGGCCTGGTGGAGCCGGTCCGGCTCAATGATGGGGGTGATCTGCGAAAGGTGGGTATGATCTGGCAGGGCCAAGGCATAGGCTTGAAATGATCTGTCATCGAAGTCGTGCCGTAACGTATTTTCAAAGGCCACTGCAAAACGCTCATTGAGGAAAAACGAATTGCCCTCAACAGCCGCGTCGAACGCTCGCAATACTTCGGTGCTGGAAAGGCGCTGCCCCGCATCCCACCGGTTAAATGGATCGTCGTCATGCGCCATCAGAATCGCGAGCTCGTCATCTGACAGATCAGATTCGAGTTCTACTGGTGCCGAAAACCGTCGTAACAGGGAAACCACTGGCTCTTTCACGACGCCTTCAAATACAAATTGCTGTTCTTGCTGGCACAAGCTCAACATATGTTCATGTTTGGGATCGGTCTGTGCCCCAATGGTTGTCTTCATCGCTTGCCCGGAGCGATCAAATAAGGCGGTGGCTAGGGGAATATGAAACGGTTTCTTTTGATCCTGATCCGGGGTGGACGGGCACTGCTGAGCGACGGTCAGTGTGTAGCGAGCCACCTCGGCATCATAAGTGCCCCGGGCAGTCAGTTTGGGGGTGCCAGCCTGTTCGTACCAAAGTCTGAATTGCGAGAGATCCAGGCCGCTGGCATGTTCCATAGCACTGACAAACGCCTCAGTTGTCACTGCTTGACCATCGTGGTGATCAAAATATTGGTCACAGCCTTTTCGAAACAGAACCGGGCCAAGCAAGTTCGCCAGCATTCGCACCACTTCAGCACCTTTAATGTAAACCGTCAGTGTGTAAAAGTTGTTGATTTCGGCATAAGAGGTAGGTCTGACAGGGTGGGCCATTGGTCCGCTGTCTTCGAGAAACTGTGGGCCGCGTACTAGTTTGGCGTCGTCGATCCGCTTGACGCCAGCCGAACCCAGTTCTGCGCTGAACTCCTGGTCACGGAAAACAGTGAAACCCTCCTTCAGACTGAGTTGAAACCAGTCTCGGCAAGTGACGCGGTTGCCGGACCAGTTGTGGAAGTATTCGTGACCGATCACCCCGGTGATCGCCTGATAATCCTGGTCAGTGGCCGTTTCAGGAAGTGCAAGGACGTAACGGGTATTGAAGATATTGAGACTTTTATTTTCCATGGCCCCCATATTGAAATCCTCGACCGCAACAATGTTGAAACAATCAAGGTCATACTCCCGGCCATAGCGCAGTTCGTCCCAGCGCATTGCCCGTATCAGCGCATTCAGCGCGTGACGGCATTGTCCGAGGTCTCGTTCAACAGCGTAGATCCGCAATCGGACATCCCGACCACTTGCAGTTGTGAAACGATCCTCGATAAACCCCAGATCCCCTGCAACCAGTGCAAACAGATAGCTGGGTTTAGGGTGCGGGTCGTGCCACGTGACCTGATGACGGCCATTTGGAAGCGTTTCTGTTGATAACATGTTTCCGTTGCTCAATAGAACGGGGCAATCCGTCACTGACGCGTTGAGGGTCACGGTATATTCAGAAAGCACATCAGGCCGGTCGATAAAATAGGTGATCCGTCGGAACCCTTCCGGCTCACACTGGGTGCAGAAATTACCACTGGATAGATACAGCCCTTCAAGTTTGGTGTTGGCTGCTGGGTCTATACAGTTTTCAATCTGGAGCGTAAAGCGGCTAGGCACATCGTGTACTGTGAGCGAATGGTCATCGATGGTGTACTGATCGGGGGTCAGCTCTTTGCCATCGAGTTTAATACTTTCCAATACAAGAGCCTCGCCATCAAGCCGCAGCGAACCTTGGTCACTGCTGAGTCGTCTGATCGATAGTTGCGAACGGACCCGGGTGTTATTGGCTGACAGCTCGAAGTGGAGGGCTGTCGTGGTGATCAGAAATCCCGGTGGCTGGTAGTCACTCAGGTAAATACGGTCTAGTGTGGTCTTTTCTTGGGGCATAGGTATCCGGGTTAGGGCTCCGGCGTTACTGTAATTGGCAGATATATTTTCACCGCACCATTTAATTCAGATTATCAGGATCAATAAAAACACGAAAAAGCACACCATCGCGATGGGTATGGCCAATCCGATCCAGTCGCTTTTGGCGTCACGACTGACCCCCATCATTTTGTTGACGCCCGGGGAAAACCACAGGATAACCAGCAGGGCCAGTACACCCAACAGCAGCTTTTCCCAGGTAGCGATCGGCTCCATTTTCTTCTGGTTTTTCGGGTAATGGCCATGACCGTGATTGGTCGGGATTAACAGGATTGTGGGCGAGATTTCTGATTCGAACAAGTTGTGTAAGATTCAGGGGGGGCAGTACCAAACACAGGGGTGAAAGCAGTGTGAAAAAGGAGTAACATGGATTTTAGGGCAGGCAACAGGGGACCTGACCAGTAGTTGAAACTGAAAACATAATCCCCGGGGTTTTATTAAGCACAGCGCTTTGACCAAGAGCGCATGAGGAAAGCGACCCTATGACACAAGAGCAAGGTGCTGGTGTTGCGGCCAAGATTCAGGAACTCAGATCCGAGCATCGCGCGCTGGACGAAGAACTGCAGAACATGGCCAACGATCCAACATTCGATGACCTTCAAATGCGAAGACTCAAAAAACGAAAGCTTTTTCTTAAGGACAGTATTACGCTGCTCGAAGGTAGACTCGTTCCTGATATAACAGCCTGAAGTGATGATTTAGACGATACAAAAAAAGCCCCCAAGTTTGGGGGCTTTTTTATTTTGACGTCGGTTTAATAGCGATAGTAGTCCGGTTTATAGGGCCCGTCTTTGTCTACGTTGATGTATGCGGCTTGTTGGTCACTGAGCTGCGTAAGTTTTGCACCGATTTTTTCTAAATGAAGCCGGGCGACCATTTCGTCTAGCTTCTTGGGTAGAACATATACTTTGTTGTCGTACTGATCGGGGTTGTTCCACAATTCGATCTGCGCCAGAGTCTGGTTAGTAAAGGAATTAGACATCACAAAACTGGGATGGCCGGTGGCACAGCCGAGATTGATCAATCGCCCTTCAGCCAGCAATATGATTCGCTTGCCGTCAGGAAAAATGATGTGATCGACCTGAGGTTTGATGTTCTCCCAGGTGTACTGTTTCAGAGACGCGCAGTCAATTTCATTGTCGAAGTGGCCGATGTTGCAGACGATTGCTTGATCTTTCATCTGCGAAAGGTGATCGTGGTTGATGACTTGATAATTGCCGGTAGCGGTCACGAAGATATCCACCTCTGAGACGACGTCATCCAAAGTGACCACACGATAGCCTTCCATCGCAGCCTGAAGAGCGCAGATGGGATCGATTTCGGTTATCCAAACGGTAGCCCCCAGACCACGCAGCGATTGTGCCGAGCCTTTTCCGACATCCCCGTAACCCATGACCAGGGCAATTTTTCCGGCCACCATGACATCGGTCGCCCGTTTAATTCCATCGACCAGGGATTCACGACACCCATAGAGATTATCGAATTTTGACTTAGTCACCGAGTCATTGACGTTAATGGCTGGAAACGGGAGTTCGCCGGAACTTTCCATGTGGTATAGACGATGTACGCCGGTGGTGGTTTCTTCCGTTACGCCACGGATGCTCTGAAGGATCTTCGAGTACCAACCGGGCTGCTGTTTGAGGCGTTCTCGAATTGTGGCGAACAGTACCGACTCCTCTTCACTCTCAGGGTTGTCCAATACACTCGCGTCCTGTTCGGCCTTACTTCCCAGAGTAACCAGCATAGTTGCGTCGCCGCCATCATCTAGAATCATATTTGGCGTTCCGCCATCACCCCACTCCATAATGCGATGGGTATAAGCCCAGTATTCACTCAAGGATTCTCCCTTGAAAGCAAATACGGGTGTGCCCGCGGCTGCGATGGCAGCAGCAGCGTGGTCCTGCGTTGAGAAGATGTTGCACGATGCCCAGCGGACCTCGGCACCCAGCGCTTCAAGGGTTTCGATCAGGACTGCGGTTTGAATAGTCATATGCAGACTACCGGCAATACGGGCGCCTTGTAGCGGAGATTGGTCCGCATATTTATCGCGCATCGCCATCAGCCCGGGCATTTCGGTTTCGGCAATAGATATTTCTTTTCGGCCCCAGCCTGCCAGCGATAGGTCGGCGACCTCGAAATCAGAAAATTCAGGTTTAACAGCAGTACTCATGGTTACGCTCCGATATTAGAAAGCGCCGTTGAATCAATAATGACGACTGTGAACCCGAGCCTGGCGGGCGAGTGCCCGTTGCAGCGCTTCTCGGCAGCGTCATAAAACCACTAGTAAACTATTTGTTGTCCTCCTGAATTATATCCATTCGGCATGATGAACAGGTATACGCAAATCTTTAAAGGCACTGAGAATTAATCAGTCAACCAGAGTTGAGCTACAGACCGGCAGCATCCCGCAGTGCTTCTGCCTTGTCAGTTCGTTCCCAGGGGAATCCGTCAGACTCGTCTCGTCCAAAGTGACCGTATGCTGCTGTGTTTTTGTATATCGGGCGCAGTAGGTCCAGCATCTGGATGATAGCCTTGGGACGCAGATCGAAATGTGTTGAGCGACCCCAATGGCGTACGCAACCTGTACCTCGCATTGATCCGCAAGGCCCGCAGCCACAATGTTTTTGGCCACGTAGCGGATAGCGTAGGCTGCTGATCGATCAACTTTGGAGGGGTCTTTGCCGGAAAATGCACCACCACCATGATGAGCGGACCCACCGTATGTATCAACGATAATCTTTCGGCCAGTTAGTCCGCAATCGCCATGCGGGCCGCCGACCACGAATCGGCCAGTCGGATTCACCAGAAACTGTGTATCGGCTGTAATCATATTTTCCGGCAGAATAGGCTTGATGATTTCTTCAATTACAGCTTCACTGATCGTTTGATGATCAACGTCATCCAGATGTTGGGTGGATAAAACCACGGTCTCAACATTGACCGGTTTGCCGTTTTCGTAGCGGACAGATACCTGGCTTTTGGCATCCGGACACAACCATGGCAAGGTACCGGTTCTGCGCACATCAGCTTGCTGTTTGACCAAGCGGTGAGCATAGGTGATGGGAAAGGGCATCAGGACATCGGTCTCCTTACAGGCAAATCCGAACATCAGGCCCTGATCACCTGCACCCTGCTCAAGGTCTACGCCCTC